>NZ_JAMYRC010000025.1:0-97382 GCF_040321205.1 Mesorhizobium sp. M0496
GAAAACTCGCCAATCTCAACGCCGATTATCTCGAAAATCTCATCCGTCAAAAATCAACGTTAACCTGAAGCGATTCCCCTGGCCTCGTGGCCTTGCCTGTGCACACCATTACGGCGGTGGCGCCTTAAAAACCGGGGCGCCGCCGGCCTGCCGAAACGCTGTATGGCCGGCAAAGCGAATAGACTGCCGTTATGGCTTGGCATTCGCCGCCGGATCGACTAGATGAGCCCCGCGCCTGTTGCTTCGACGGCTCAGGTGTGGGGAAAGGCGTCTGCTGGTTGGCGACGCCGATGGCGGAAGTTCCGCCTTGCCCCAAGGGAGGTGCATCTCCCCAACCCGCGTGGCGAAACCGGCCGGCGCGACATGCATGGACGGAGAGGTGGCCGAGTGGTTGAAGGCGCACGCCTGGAAAGTGTGTTTACGGGAGACCGTAACGCGGGTTCGAATCCCGCTCTCTCCGCCAGACCACAAAAATGGTAAAAGCGTCTGATATCGTTGCGTTTCGTAAGGGCGCCAGAAGGATCAATCCCCTATTCTGGTGTCCAAATTCGCGGTGATCTTGACGGCTAGCAAGGGTGCATGTGTGAACGCCCACAAGCCGGTTTTGGAATTGTTGCGTGGCGTCGGGCCTCACTTGCGCACCCAGTCCACGATGATGCTCATCAAGCGCTTCATTGCAGTGTCCGCTGAGTTAGTGTAGTGGCCTCGATGGCATTCAATCAGAGGTTATACCAGCGCTCAATGCAACACGCGATAAATCACCAATGCTGAACGAACGATCTATCTTTTATGCCGTGCTTTTCTTCTTGGCGGCAACAATCCAGTGCGTATTTTTGGTGTACTTTTTGCCGCCATTCCAAGGTGCTGACGAGCCGAACCATGCATACCGTGCCGCCGCTATGGCGTCCGGTCATCTGTTGAGCGAAATGACACCAGCCAAGCAACCTGGTGGGCTATCCGATCCGGCGATAGGTGAGGCGGCAAAGCCATTGACTTATCTATTCTTTGCGCCGGACAAAAAGGTAACACCGGATGCACTACAGGCCGCAAATTCAGTCCAGTGGTCAGATAAAAACTCGCTCGTTGCATATCCGAACACGGCAATAAATTCGCCTGTTCTATATATCCCAAGCGCTGTTGGCATATCAGTGGGACGCGCGCTCCATTGGAACGTTATAGATTCCCTTGAGCTTGGCCGCCTGATCAACGCCATGGCTTTTATAATCCTCGGAGTTGTGGCGATATCCCTCTCCGGACGCGCAGCACCGGCTTTTGTCGTACTGTTGACGCTTCCAATGTCCGCTTCGCTCGGATCTTATATAACCCAGGACGGATTGATAATGGCGACGGTTGCGCTTGCCGGCGCTTGCCTCATTCGCCACAGCCAGCGGTCATTATCAGATCGGCACTTCATTGCGGCGGTACTCCTGCTGTTTATCGCAGGCTTGTCAAAACTGCCCTATCTGACGCTAATCCTCCCGTTGTTGGCATACCCCGCTATTCCCCGCCCTCGTCGTGTAGCAATGATCACGGTTACTGCCATCGTAGGGTTGGCGTGGCATATCTACGTGGCGGTAGAACTACCAGTGATCTGGCCCTATAATCCGGCCTTGCAGATATCCATGTTAATCAAGAACCCATTGCGGGTCGTTCCCATCGCGATCGACACCCTTTCATCTTTCGGAAATATGTACATCCATCAGGCAATTGGTGTACTCGGGTGGCTCGACACGCCCGTTCCGAAATGGTTTGTTGCGTGCGCCTGCGCCGTTCTCATCCTCGCGCTTTGCAGTGCTGGCGTGACAAATATCAAGAATGCGCCATCATTCTCGCTGTTTGTTCTCGCGCTTTGCTTTGCCGCGATAGCATCGGCGGCACTTATCTTCGGAGCCATGTATGTTGTCTGGACAAAGCCGAGTGCTATGGTTGTCGATGGAGTGCAGGGCAGATATTTCCTGCCAATTCTCGCCGTCTTGCCTGTGGCCGTCACGCTTTCTTCCATCCGGTGGGATGCATGGTTCCTTTCGATCGAGGAAAGATCGATGAAAGTTGTGCTTTTGGCTTACGTGTTTTTCTCTGTATATGTGACCATCAGCACCACAATGGGACGATACTATACTTGACCATAAATCAGGAACAAAGAGCCTTCACGCCCAACTTAATGGGGTCGCGATTGCCGTCGTTGTCCCTTGTCACAATGAAGAGCTTACGATTGCAAAGGTCTAAACGCCTTGAATACGGCGGCCTGACAGAAGCAAGGGCCTTGCATTCGAGCCAAGATATCGCAGGCCCATCGCGTAGTGCGACGGCGTGAGTGCCAATCCGACATAGACAGCAACTGCAAGAAGCGAAATCAGGAGTACCCGTGCGGTTTACGCTTCAGTCCAAATAAAGCCCTAGCAAGCTCCGTTTCTGTAATTCCACTGTGGTCCCAGTCATCAAATCTCTTCTCGCCGGAATGCGTTTCATGACGCCGCAAGGATCTTGAGCTATCGTACGATAACGGCACAATTGGAGCTAAAAGGACCAAGGGCGATACCGGTATTAATTATTGCAGCCGGACTTTTCCCAGCTTTTGGCCAGTCTTTCATGATGGATCGACCATCTAAAAAGTCCATATTCTCTGGGTGCGTCCAGTACGAATATCTGGTTCCGTTGAGCAGGATCCGAAAGAGTCGGGGGGTGTAGTGCAAAAACGGAAGACCTGTGTGATGCTCAACAGGAAACCAACGATTAGGAAAGGCAATAAAAACCTTTTTTGCCACCCTTAGATGTTCGGAGATGAACTCGGTCCGCTGTGCAGGCCCTCCAACGTGCTCTATTACCGCGTTGGAACATGCGATGTCAAAGCTTTGATCCTCGAAGGGCAACCGTTCTCCAGCGCGTATTTGTTTGAAGTGGACTTTCGGGTAATTGGAAACGACCTGCTTTCCGTCACCTAGGCCGACACAAGTGATATTGTGCTGCCACGGGTAGTGTTTCTCAAGAAAATTTGCCCCGTCATTCTCGTCGTCGGAGACGCCAATATCCAAGATGCTGGAAGCATCACCTGGAGATAACTCTTGCATGAACAAATTCATCATCGACATGCGCGCGCGTTTTAGAAGTTGCATGGAAAATGAATTAGTAACGCCGTCTCGATAGTAAATCGAGTCAATGTTTCCTCTACTATCGTCAGTCTTATCCACAGCATCCTCTCCATTATTTACCGCATTCATCGTTATTCTTTCCTGTTGCCGGGAAAGACAAACATGTTGTAGAGAAGAAAATTGACCACCAAGCCAACGGCTGCGCCCGCACAATAGGCAGGAACGTGCTGTAGATTCGCGTCGTAGGGGGCAATTGCGGACATCACGGCAAGGTTGGCTCCTGCTCCGACAGAACTGGCCCCCAGGTAGCGCAAAAACTCAGCAAACGCGGTATAGACGCGCCATGCCGAAAAAGTGGCAACTCGATTGACCGCCCATGTTGCGGCGATTGCGACTGCGGAGGCAATGATCCGCGCGCGCCAGTATTGAGTGGAAAAAAACAGTGTCAACCCGAAGAATACAATAGCGTCGACTACGAACCCAAGAGCCCCCACCCCGAGGAAATCGGGGAGCTTTCTAATGCGCTGCCTCACGTGATTCGCCTGGACACGCCTACTGTAGATCATGGCGCCGGATACCGGAGGTAGGCCAAGCGCTTCGCCTCGCGCCGGCCGCGCGTAACGGTATCAAGAATGAAGCCGCTGGAAAGCGAGAGCAACGCGGAAACCATGATGCCCGTCGCGAGAACCGCTCTTGGCAAGCGCAGTACGAGGCCGGTTTCCATGAACTCTATGATGACAGACCCGCCAATGAGCAGGGAGAGCATCGCCAAAATACCCGCGACAATAGAGAAGAAGGCAAGCGGCCGCTCCTCCTTCACGAGGAAGCCGATCAAGCGCAGTATTCGCAAGCCATCACTGTAGGTCCGCAACTTGCTCGCAGAACCAGATGGTCGTTCGCGGTATGGAGCTGTGATCTCTGATTGGGGTAAGCGCAGATCGAGCGCATGAACTACAAGTTCGGTTTCAATCTCGAATCCGGTCGATAGGGCGGGAAACGATTTAGCATAGCGCCGCGAAAACGCCTTGTATCCGGATAGCATGTCAGTAGTTGCCTCGCCGAAAATTCGTCGAACGAGGCCGGTTAGGAGCTTGTTCCCCCATTCATGGCCGCTTCTATATGCGCCGGAATTCTCAGGTGCGCGCGCGACATTTACCATGTCATAAGGGCCGGAACAGAGCTCATCAATTAGGCGTTGGGCTACAGATGCGTCATAGGTGCCGTCACCATCAACCAAAATATAAATATCCGCCTCGACATCGCTGAACATTCGCCTAACGACGTTGCCCTTTCCCTGGCTTTTCTCCTTGCGCGCTATCGCGCCAGAGCGAACGGATGCATTATAAGTTTCATCACTTGAATTATTGTCGTAAACGTACACGTCGGCTTCTGGCAGGTGTGATTTGAAGCTATGAACTACGTCAGAAATAGTTAACTCCTCGTTGTAGCAAGGAACAAGTACTGCTATTTTGTGTTCACGGTTATTTCTGATCATAGCGCTTATCATTTTTTCCCAACAATAAAACCGATCATGCTGATATAGCCCGCTATTGTACTTTGCACGACTTCTCCACTCCTGCACTGCATCGGGCGAGTGCGCGCCATCGAATCTCCCGCGCTACGCTCGTGGTGCTGAAACAAATATCTCGCGAAGGCAAGCGGTTTCGTCGCGATAATTTCGGGTCGCGTCCCCACAGGTGGTGTAGCTCGGCGGTAGCGAAGCCGCTCGCGAGCGCACTCTCGATAGCGCTGTAGCGAGCGAGCGGCTTCGCGGTGGTCATCGACGGTTCGCCGGTAAGGTCGGGTTGCTGACACCAACCGGATTCGAAGGAACCATCGATGACCGACGACATGATGAACCTGCGCGCGCTCGTGGAGAAGACTCCGGATTCCGATCTCTTGCGCGAGATGATCGGCCTTGCCGCCGAGCGGCTGATGGAGTTGGAGGTTGGGGCCGCCACCGGCGCCGCCTATGGCGAGAAGAACCCGTTGCGCACGGCCCAGCGCAACCGCCTTCGCACTCGCCTTATTTACACTTTGCCTTTTTGCTGTCACTGCCGGACTTATACGGCATGTGTTCGGTATCAGCGAACTGGGCGTGGAAACGGCACTCGCCGTCTTGCCTCTCTGTTTTCTTTCGGCCTTGGCTGCCAAGTTTAGCCGATAAGAAGCGCGGGTTGACCGTTTAAAGCGCAATCGTCTGGTCGCTTTCCGCCCAAATCGGCCATTGGGGCCTGCCGCTCGATGTTTGAAGGAAAGGCCCGGGCAGGGTCGGAGCTTGGGGCTTAGAGGTGCCCTGCCCGGGAAGTCTGGTTTAATACAAGTCGGCGTTGCTGTCGCCGTGCTGGGCTAAAACGCCCACAAGCCGGTTTTGGAATTCTTGCGCGATCTGGTAGTGGTGATCCAAATCACAGGAGGCGGCATGCCAAACGATCTAATCGTGCGCGACAGCAATGGCGCTCAATTGAATGATGGCGATTCCGTCACGCTGATCAAGGACCTCAAAGTCAAAGGCACTTCGGAGACGATCAAGCGGGGCACGTCGGTGAAGAACATTCGCCTCAACGGCAATCCCGGCGAGATCGAATGCAACACCAAGCAAGTGAAGGGTCTGGTGCTCAAGACCGGGTTCGTGAAGAAGGCGTGACCCTCAAGGCGGCAAGCAAGATGTGGCTTCGATAAATATCAATTCCACCGCCACGTCCTTGCCAAAGACCGCACAAGGCCGGGTGCTTGTTGACAATCGCCTCTGTCTGCCGCCTTCCCGTCCAGCCCACAGGCAAGGCACCCCTCAGCAGCAGATCGTCTGGTACCATCCTGTCTGGGTCAGGTTCTTTCGGGTCGAGCGCGCTGGCGTACACTTCTCGGCCCGCTTGCACGACCAAGCTTGAGAAAGCTTTATCCGCATTTTAACTAATGAAGCTCATCCTACCAAATGGTGAGGTATCGACTCGCGAGGGCGGGGTGGCATGACTGACCTGGATGACGAGGCTGACGTCGCAAAACCCAGCCCATCCAAACGCTGGCGAGCAATAGGCCTCAAAACAGTGCAGTTTGTCTCGCCTGCCATTTCGATAGGGTGCGCCGTCACGGTTGGTTATTTCGCCTATATGGCCGCCAACCAAAAACCGCCGTCCGATATGGCAGCGCTGGCAGTGTCGATCCTCAAGTCCAGCGATGCTTCCCCGGAAATGCGGGAATGGGCCGCGGATGCGGTAGGAATCCAGAACGATATTGGAATGCCGGCCAAATCCGTTCAGCAATGACGGCGCCTGCCCATCGTCGTGGGTAAAAGCCACATCCCGACCACAGAAAGCCCGGCTCGGCTTGCCTCCGGGCCTTTTCGGCGCTTCGGACCGGCTGCACGATGATGCCCGCATGGCCGGCGTGACGGCTAGCCGGTAGAACGGGCACGACGCTCCGACAGCGGCGCCTTGGATGGTCGCCAGGCCAAAACCTTTATGAAATTCCTATTTCTTTCCGCCCCGCCCCGTCTCGAACGTTTATGGCGATCGGGTCCATATTCCCCTTGAGAAAACACAACCGGTTTCGCCAGTAAAAAAATGCGCGGCGGGGCGTTTTCACGATTTTGCGGACCTTTTCGTCAAGGGCGCAAAGTACAGATATGCGCAAGGAACAAACACAATGGACGTCATTGTTCTCGGGATCGGGGTTTTGTTTTTCGCCCTGTTCTTCGCCTATGTCAAAGCCTGCGACAGAATTTGAGCTTAAGGATCGAACCATGCTTTTCGATTACATCCTCGGTGGTGGCGTGACCTTGTTCTTGCTCGCCTACCTGACCTACGCGCTCGTTCGTCCAGAACGCTTCTGAAGGCACGGAAAGCCACAGCCATGACACTGAACGGTTGGATACAGATCCTGGTCTTTTGCGGGATCATCATTTTGCTGGTGAAGCCGCTCGGCGGCTACATGCACCGCGTCTTCAACGGCGACCGCACGCTGCTTTCGCCAGTCTTTGGCCCGCTCGAGCGCGGGCTCTACCGCGTTTGCGGAACCAACGAACGCGAGGAACAGCACTGGACCACCTATGCGGTGGCTTTGCTGCTCTTCAATCTTGCCGGCTTCCTGGTGCTCTATGTCCTGCAGCGCCTACAGGGTAGCCTGCCCTACAATCCGGCCGGCATGACCGCGGTTGAACCAGGTCTGGCCTTCAACACCGCCGCCAGCTTCATGACCAATACCAACTGGCAGAACTACGGCGGCGAGAGCACGATGTCCTACCTCGTGCAGATGGCCGGCCTGACGGTGCAGAATTTCGTTTCGGCCGCCACCGGCATTGCCATCGCCATTGCGTTGATCCGCGGCTTTGCCCGCGCTTCCGGCAAGTCGATCGGCAATTTCTGGGTCGATATGACCCGTTCCACGCTTTATGTGCTGCTGCCGTTCTGCATCGTGCTGACACTGGTCTATGTCTGGCTTGGCATGCCGCAGACGCTTGGCGCCTATGTCAATGCCACCACGCTCGAAGGTGCGCAGCAGACCATCGCCGTCGGCCCGGTCGCCTCGCAGGTGGCCATCAAGATGCTCGGCACCAATGGCGGCGGCTTCTTCAACGCCAATGCCGCGCATCCGTTCGAGAACCCCGATGCGATCTCCAACCTGATCCAGATGGTCTCGATCTTCGCCATCGGCGCTGCCTTGACCAACGTCTTCGGCCGCATGATCGGCAACCAGCGCCAGGGCTGGGCGATCCTGTCGGCCATGGGCGTCATGTTCATCGCCGGCGTCATCGTCTGCTATTGGGCGGAAGCCGCCGGCAACCCGCTGGTGCACGCGCTGGGCATCGACGGCGGCAACATGGAAGGCAAGGAGACGCGCTTCGGCATCGCCCTGTCGGCGCTGTTTGCCGTCATCACCACGGCCGCTTCGTGCGGCGCGGTCAACGCCATGCATGGTTCTTTCACCGCGCTCGGCGGCATGATCCCGATCATCAACATGCAGCTTGGCGAAGTCATTGTCGGCGGTGTCGGCGCCGGTCTCTACGGCATCCTGATGTACATCGTCGTCGCCGTCTTCGTCGCCGGCCTTATGGTTGGTCGCACGCCCGAATATCTCGGCAAGAAGATCGAGGCCAAGGAGGTCAAGATGGCGATGCTGGCCATCCTGTGCCTGCCGCTGGCGATGCTGATCTTCACCGCCATCGCGGTCGTGCTGCCGACCGGTATGGCTTCGATGGGCAATGCCGGCCCGCACGGCTTCTCCGAGGTTCTCTATGCCTATACGTCGGGTGCTGCGAACAATGGCTCGGCCTTTGGCGGCCTCAGCGGCAACACGCCCTGGTACAACATCACCATCGGCATCGGCATGCTGATGGGCCGCTTCCTGGTCATCATCCCGGCGCTGGCTATTGCCGGCTCGCTGGTGGCGAAGAAGACAGTCCCAGCCTCCGCCGGCACCTTCCCAACCGACGGCCCGCTGTTCGTCGGCTTGCTGGTCGGCGTCATCATCATCGTCGGTGGCCTGACCTTCTTCCCGGCGCTCGCCGTCGGGCCGATCATCGAGCACCTGGCTGGCATCCACGGGCAGACCTTCTGAGACCGCCCGAATCTGGGTCAATGATATGTCCTGGTTCAGCTCCATGCGTCGCAAGATCAGCCACAGGGACGATCACGGGAAGGAGGAGAGACCTCCTCCTTTCCCGACCCTGTCGACGTTTCTCGGTCTTGCGGCAGTCATGCTCGTCCTCTGGTTGCTGGCCTACGGGCCGCCGCACTTCTTTTCGGCATCCGATCATCGGGTGCCGTCCAACAACACCGAAGCCGGAGCTTCAAAATGAGCCACTCGAAATCAGCAAGCATCATGGATGCCCGCATCTTGCTTCCCGCCATCGGCGGCGCCTTCCGTAAGCTCGACCCGCGCACGCTGGCCAGAAACCCGGTGATGTTCGTCGTCGCCGTCGTCTCGGCGCTCACCACGGTGCTGTTCGTCAAGGACCTGGTCACCGGCGGCGGCAATCTCGGCTTCACGCTGCAGATCATCATCTGGCTGTGGTTCACCGTGCTGTTCGCCAATTTCGCCGAAGCCGTCGCCGAAGGCCGGGGCAAGGCGCAGGCGGATTCACTGCGCAAGGCGCGCACCGAAACCCAGGCCAAGCTTCTGACCGGCGAAGACCGCACGAAATACAAACTCGTGCCCGGCACCAGCCTCAAGGTCGGCGATGCGGTGCTGGTCGAAGCCGGCGATATCATCCCGTCCGACGGCGAGGTGATCGAAGGCGTCGCTTCGGTCAACGAGGCGGCGATCACGGGCGAGTCCGCGCCGGTCATCCGCGAATCCGGTGGCGACCGTTCGGCGGTCACCGGCGGCACGCAGGTGCTGTCCGACTGGATCCGCGTGCGCATCACGGCGGCGTCCGGCCACACCTTCCTCGACCGGATGATTTCGCTGGTCGAAGGTGCGGAGCGCCAGAAGACGCCGAACGAGATCGCACTCAACATCCTGCTCGTCGGCATGACGCTGATCTTCGTGCTTGCCACCGCAACGATCCCGAGTTTTGCGACTTATTCGGGCGGCTATATCTCGGTCACGGTGCTCGTCGCCCTGTTCGTCACCTTGATCCCGACCACCATCGGGGCGCTGCTGTCGGCCATCGGTATTGCAGGCATGGACCGCCTGGTGCGCTTCAACGTGCTGGCCATGTCGGGCCGCGCCGTCGAGGCGGCCGGTGACGTCGACACGCTGCTGCTCGACAAGACCGGTACGATCACGCTCGGCAATCGCCAGGCGACCGAGTTCCGTCCGGTCAAGGGGGTCACCGAGCAGGAGTTGGCCGACGCGGCGCAGCTTGCTTCGCTTGCCGACGAAACGCCGGAAGGCCGCTCGATCGTCGTGCTGGCCAAGGAGAAATACGCCATCCGCGCCCGCGACATGGCGACGTTGCACGCCACCTTCGTGCCCTTCACCGCGCAGACCCGCATGAGCGGCGTCGACATCGACGGCTCCTCGGTGCGCAAGGGCGCGGTCGATTCCGTGCTCGCCCATGTCAGCCAGTCGACGGTCGCAGCCCACGCCACGCGGCCCGGCAGCGATACCATCAGGGATCTCCAGGCGATTGCCGATGAGATCGCCAAATCGGGCGGCACGCCGCTGGCGGTCGAGCGCGACGGGCGCCTGCTCGGCGTCGTCCACCTCAAGGATATCGTCAAGGGCGGCATCAGGGAGCGCTTCGCCGAATTGCGCAAGATGGGCATCCGCACGGTGATGATCACCGGCGACAATCCGATGACGGCGGCAGCCATTGCCGCGGAAGCCGGCGTCGACGACTTCCTCGCCCAGGCAACGCCCGAGGACAAGCTGAAGCTGATCCGCGACGAGCAGGCCAAGGGCAAGCTGGTCGCCATGTGCGGCGACGGCACCAATGATGCACCGGCCCTTGCCCAGGCCGATGTCGGCGTCGCCATGAACACCGGCACGGTCGCCGCGCGCGAGGCCGGCAACATGGTCGACCTCGACAGCGATCCGACCAAGCTCATCGAGATCGTCGAAATTGGCAAGGCGCTGCTGATGACGCGAGGCTCGCTGACGACCTTCTCCATCGCCAACGACGTGGCCAAGTACTTCGCCATCATCCCGGCGATGTTCGCTGCCTTCTACATCGCGCCGGGGCAAACCACCGGTCCGTTGCAGGCGCTCAACGTCATGCATCTGGCGACACCGCAGAGCGCCATCCTGTCGGCCATCATCTTCAACGCGCTGATCATCATCGCACTGATCCCGCTGTCGCTGAAAGGCGTCAAATACCGTGCCATCGGCGCCGGCGCGCTGCTCAGCCGCAACCTGCTCGTCTACGGCCTTGGTGGCATCATCGTCCCGTTCGTCGGCATCAAGGCGATCGACATGATCGTCACCTCACTCGGCCTCGCTTAAGGAAACATGTCCATGCTTACCCAGATAAGACCCGCGATCGTCATGATCGTCTTCTTCACGGTGCTGACCGGCCTGGTCTATCCCTTGGGCATGACCGGCATCGCACAAGTGCTGTTCCCGCGCCAGGCCAATGGCAGCCTGATCGAAAAGGACGGCAAGGTAATCGGCTCCGAACTGATCGGCCAGGGCTTTGCCAGCGACCGTTATTTCCACGGCCGCCCCTCGGCCGCCGGCAACGGCTACAACGCTGCCGCCTCGAGCGGCAGCAATTTCGGCCCGACCAATTCCAAGCTGATCGACCGTATCAAAGGCGATGCGGAAAAGCTGAAGGCGGAGAATCCGAACCAGCCCGTGCCGATCGACCTGGTGACGACGTCCGGCAGTGGCCTCGATCCTGATATCAGCCCCGAAGCCGCCTACTTCCAGGTCGCAAGGGTGGCCAAGGCCAGGGGGATCGACGAAGTCAGGGTCAAGGCGCTTGTCGACGCCCGTGTCGAGGGCAGGGAGCTCGGCTTCATGGGCGAACCGGTGGTCAATGTGCTGGGTCTCAATCTTGCGCTGGACGCCGCGAAATAGTGAATGGCGGCGGCCGGGGATCGACAGTATCCCCGGCTCCATCCATGATCGATAATGATGCCGGACGACAGAAGCAACGACACCAGACCTTCTCCCGACGCACTGCTCGATCATGCCGAGCGGGAAGGGCGCGGCCGTCTGCGGATATTCCTCGGCGCGGCACCGGGCGTCGGCAAGACCTACGAAATGCTGATGTCTGGCCGCGCCAGGCTGGCCGACGGCGTGGACGTGATCATCGGCATCGTCGAGACGCATGGCCGCAAGGAAACGCTGGCCCTGGTCGAGGGTTACGAGGTCATTGCGCGCCGCAAGGTCGACTACAAGGGGCGCATCCTCGACGAGATGGATATCGATGCCATCATAGCTCGGCGCCCGGCGCTGGTTCTCGTCGACGAACTCGCCCACACCAACGCACCCGGCAGCCGTCATCCCAAGCGCTATCTCGACGTCCAGGAAATCCTGACGCAAGGCATCGACGTCTACACGACGCTCAACATCCAGCATGTCGAAAGCCTGAACGACGTCGTCGCCCAGATCACCAAGGTCAGGGTCCGCGAGACGGTTCCCGATTCCATCATCGACCAGGCCGACGATGTCGAGATCATCGATCTCACTCCCGACGACCTGATCAAGCGGCTCGAGGAAGGCAAGGTCTATTTCCCCAACACCGCCCAGCGCGCCATCGAAAACTATTTCTCATCAGGCAATCTGACGGCGCTCAGGGAACTGGCGCTGCGCCGCACCGCGCAGCGCGTCGACGACCAGTTGCTGATCCACATGCAGGCCCATGCTATTCCCGGACCATGGGCTGCCGGGGAAAGGGTCCTCGTCTGCCTCGACACGCGCCCGGGAGGCGCGGCCCGCGTGCGCTATGCACGCAGGCTGGCCGACCGGCTCCGCGCCCCGTGGACGGCGCTGCATGTCGATAGCCCGCGCTTGGCCAGTATGCCCGAGGAGGACAAGGACCGGCTCGCAAACAACCTGCGCCTCGCCCAGCAGCTTGGCGCCGAGGTGACGACCATACCGGGCCAGAATGTGGCGCAGGACATCGTGCGTTATGCGACGGCAAACAACTTCACCCATATCGTGGTCGGCAGGCCGACCCGGTCGCGCTGGCGGGAATTGATCGAAGGTTCGCTCACCTATGATCTCATCCGCAATGCCGGTGACATCAGCGTCCATGTCATTTCGGGAAACGAACGCAGCAGCGAGGCGGCGTCGAGGAGCGTCAAGGCGGCGGACGAACAGTGGCAGTTCGAGATCTGGCCCTATCTCAAGGCCACGGCCTATCTCATGGGCTCGCTCGCCTTCGCCGTCCTTCTCGACCAGTTTCTCGACGTTCGCAATCTGGCGATCATCTTTCTCATCGCGGTGCTGGCATCGGCGGTGACCGGTGGCCTGTGGCCGGCTCTGTATGCCTGTTTCGTCAGCGCCCTTGCCTTCAACTATTTCTTCCTGGAACCGCGCTACACGCTCACCATCCGGGATCCGGAAAGCATTGTTGCGCTTGGCGTGTTCCTGGTTGTCGCCGTCATTGCCAGCAATCTGACGGCTCGCGTGCAGCGCCAGGCGGTCGCCGCCCGCTCACGGGCGCGGGCCACCGAGGACATCTACCTCTTTTCGAAGAAGCTTGCCGGTGCCGGCACGCTCGACGACGTTCTCTGGGCAACCGCTTTCCAGATCGCCTCGATGCTGAAGCTGCGGGTGGTGCTGCTTTTGCCCGAGGACGGAACGATCACCGTCAAGGCCGGCTATCCGCCAGACGACACATTGGCCGAAGCCGACATCGCCGCCGCCCGCTGGGCCTGGGAGCACAACCGTGCCGCGGGTCGCGGCGCCGACACGCTTCCCGGCGCCAAGCGCCTCTATCTTCCCTTGCGAACCGGGCGCACGGCAATTGGCGTCGTTGGCCTCGACAATGACAAGCAAGGACCGCTGCTGACGCCTGAGCAGCAGCGCCTGCTCGATGCGCTGGCCGACCAGGCCGCAGTCGCCATCGAGCGTATTCAACTGGTCGCCGATGTCGACCGCGCCAAGCTCGCGGCCGAGGCGGACAGGCTGCGTTCGGCGCTGCTCACCTCCATCTCGCATGATTTGAAGACGCCGCTCGCCGCCATCATGGGTGCGGCCGGCACGCTGCGGGAATTCGCACCAGCACTTCCCGAACAGGACCGGGCGGAGCTTTTGTCGACCGTGCTCGACGAATCCGAGCGGCTGAACCGCTTCATCGCCAATCTGCTCGACATGACCAAGATCGAGTCCGGCGCGATGGAGCCGAACTTTGCCTTCCACTATGTCGGCGACATCGTCGGCTCCGCCTTGCAGCGGGCCAGGAAAATCATCGGCGAGCACAAGATCGAGACGGACATCCCTAGGGATTTGCCGATGTTGAAGGTCGACCCGGTGCTGTTCGAGCAGGCACTGTTCAATCTCCTCGACAATGCGGCGAAATACGCGCCGGCCGGCTCGACGATCCGCGTGCAAGGCTGGACCGACAATGGCTCGGTCATCCTGCAGATCATGGATGAGGGGCCGGGCATTCCCCCCGGCGATCTGGAACGGATTTTCGACACCTTCTACCGGGTGCGCAAGCGCGATCAGGTCCGTGCCGGCACCGGGCTCGGGCTCTCGATCTGCCGCGGTTTCATCGAGGCGATGGGTGGCATGATCGCGGCTGCAAACCGGACAGATCGTTCGGGCGCGGTCTTCACCATCAAGATGCCGAAGCCGGCAAACCCGCCCAATTTCGACGCCTCGAATACGGACGATGTGGGTGACTTGGCATGACAAACTCGAACGTCAGGATACTGGTCGTCGATGACGAGCCGCCGATCCGCAAGCTGCTTCGCGTCGGGCTCGGCAGCCAGGGCTACGCGATCAGCGAAGCGCCGAACGCCAAAGCGGCGATCGAGCTGATGGAGGCGGACAAGCCAGACCTCGTCCTGCTCGACCTTGGGCTTCCCGGCATGAGCGGCCATGAGCTGTTGCGCAAATGGCGCGACGACGGCCTCGACATTCCGGTGGTCATCCTGTCCAGCCGCACCGACGAGGCCGGCATCGTCCAGGCTCTGGAACTCGGCGCCGACGACTATGTCACCAAGCCGTTCGGCATGAACGAACTGATTGCACGCATCCGTGTGGCGCTGCGGCACAAATTCCAGCAACAGGGCGAGAAACCTGTTTTCCAGACCGGCGACCTGTCCGTCGATCTGGTCAAACGCATTGTCAAGGTCGAGGGTCAGGACGTAAAGCTCTCGCCAAAGGAATACGACATCCTGCGCATCCTCGTGCAGTACGCCGGCAAGGTGCTGACCCACCATTTCCTGTTGAAGCAGGTCTGGGGCGATTCGACCGACGTGCAGTATCTCAGGGTCTATGTCCGGCAGCTCAGGCAGAAGATCGAGAAGACCCCCGACCAGCCGCGCTACATCACCACCGAGACCGGTGTGGGCTATCGTCTGCGCGAGGTCGAGTAAGCGGCCAAGATATGTGCAGGAGGAATTCCGTAATTCCCACTATCTAACTGTTGCAAAAGCGCATTTCTCTTGGCGGGTTGCAATCATACCGCCGAGATAAACGCATATCCATGCCCCTCCTTGACTATTCTGCCGATGCCTGGTCGTCCTAGGTGAGCGCCGGCCAGCCAAGTATGTGTACCAGCTGCGTCCTGGAGCAGCTTGATCCGGCTAGCCCTCGCTATGGACTGGTCAGCGTCGTAGGCCCAAGTAAGCTCGGGACGGGCAAACTGTGCAGCAGGAACGTGGATCAGGTCGCCGCAGAATAAGATATCGTCCTCGCCTGTGCTGAGGAGATAACCCATATGGCCCGGAGCATGCCCGGGTATCGCCACCGCCAGCAAATGATCGTCCAGCCGGCCTCCTGCGCTGATTGGGGCCAGGAGTGGCCGAAAATCCGCCAGTCGTGGCTCTGCGAGGAAATCCTCAACCGCGTCCTCCCCAATCACGATCTTGCTCAAGTTTCTAAATGCCCGCCGCCCGTCAGGGGTAACAAGACCGTTGATGTGGTCGCCATGAGCATGGGTGAGCGCGACCACAGTAATGGATGATGTGTCGACGCCTGCCTCGCACATGGCCTCCTCGAGGTGGCCCATGGTCGGATCCCAGCTTCCCCCCGCTCCACAATCTATCAAGACGCGGTCGCTGCCAACGCGATCGAGTAGGAAGCAGTTGACCGACAGGCGAACGAGCGTGTCTTCCCGCTGAGGCGATACTACCTGCGTACATACTTTGTCTTTCGGATAGATGAGCAATTGGGCCGGCAGGTCGACATATCCGTCGGAGAGCGACCAAACCTTCGATGAACCCGAAGCGCAGGCCATGGTGTTGGCGCTTTGAGACAGAAATTTCACGGGTAACCTGCCAAGCGGAGCGATTCAATTTTCTACTACAGCACTGAAGCCGTTACGTTTTCGAAGTCATCACCTTCTGAACGATCTTCCAGGTCCCGTTGACCTTTAAGCATGACAGGAGGTCCGTGAAGCGACGTGGCGGTACCTGCAATTTCACCTTCAGAAGCGCGAGGTCTCTTTCGACGTCTATTGATAGGATCTCGTCGTCACGCTCCGCGCCCTGTTGTTTTGGCGCTTTCGTGTTGCGCACCACTGCTAACCACGTTGCAATCGGCGTCACGCCGACATCACCGTCGTCGGCGACCTTCGTCACGGAGCTCGAGGGATGAAATATGGATGCAAATTTCTCGGCATCCATTTCATAGGCGGCGTCAAAATAGGTCTGCGCCAGGGTGCGCAAAGCACGAACATCGGTATCCACGGGCCACCTCGTTGTTACGTCCAACTATTCCACCCGTGCCGCAATCCCGCATCGAGCGCCAGGCAAGCCGGCTACGAGCCGACTTTCTGTCGGTCAAACCTAGGACGAAAGCGCTTATGAGACTAGTTATGTTGCACAGCATGCAGTCATGAACGGAATTCATAAATCATGGGAAATGAACTGAATGAACTCGCTACGTTCGCAATCGTCGCTAGTGAGCGAAGTTTTACACGTGCCGCAGCGAAGCTGGGCGTCTCCCAATCCGCCCTGAGCCACACGATCCGCAGACTTGAGCAGCGACTCGAGCTCCAGCTTCTTGCTCGGACTACCAAGAGTGTAGCGCCAACCGCTGCGGGCGCCGCTCTTTTGAAGGACCTGGCTCCGGCGCTTGAGCAAATTACTCGTGCGCTAGACAAGGCCCGAAGCGTTCGCCACCGACCTGTGGGACGCCTTAAAATTGTAATGTCACGGTCGGCTGCGGAGATGGTGTTGTTGCCGAGGCTCGCAGCATTCGCCGAGGCTTACCCTGACGTCGTCCTTGACGTCGTCACTGTCACTGGTCCCGTAGACATCGTCGCGGGCGAGTTCGATGCTGGCATTCAACTCGGCGAGTATATTCAAAAAGATATGATCGCGATGCGCGTCACGCAGGAGTTGCGTTTGGCGGTAGTGGGATCGCCTGGCTATTTTGCGTCACGAAGCATTCCTCGGCAGCCCAAGGATCTAAATGATCATCGATGTCTAAACCTGCGTCTTCCGAGCGGTCCGTATCGGTGGGAGTTCGAGCACGGACGCAAGGCGATCACAATCGGTGTGAATGGCCCGCTGATAATCGACGATACCAACCTAGTGATTCAGGCGGCGCTCACCGGAGCCGGCCTTGGGCTCGCATATGAAGAGCAGGTTGCGGAACATGTTGCTGAGCACCGCCTCATTCGAGTGCTGGAGAACTGGACGCCCTCTATTCCCGGCTTCTTCATGTATTACCCCAGTCGCAAGCATCAGCCTGCTGCACTAACTGCGCTAGTAAACGCCCTGCGATGTTCTTAAGAAGGCGGTACGCGCGGCGCCTCCAATCCAGCCAGCATCTTGAATCGCTGATTTGGGGGTCCCACGGTTCTCTCAAAGCATGAAAACGCTCTAGCCGATCGCTTCCCGCGGCTGACCGAAGGGCGTGGATGCCCGGAAGGCCGCAAGGCAGCCAACAATGCCGATCGGCACGAAGGCAAGAAACAGCCAGGACGCGACATTCGCCGCCGCGTCGTGGTTCAAACCTTGCGAAAAGCCGCTGGCGTTGGCGACGATGCCGGCAAGTGCGGCACCCACGGCATAGCCGATACGCTGCATGGTCGGCACCGCCGCCGAGGCGATGGTCTGCTCGCCCTCCGGCGCGGAGGCGACGATGACGCGCGTCAGGAAGGGCCAGGCCACGCCGAAGCCGCCGCCTTGCAGCAGGGCGCAGATCAGGATCAGCGGAATGGAGCCCAGCGGTATCGTGTAGGCGAAGCCGGCTATGCCGGCCGCGATCATCACCGCACCACCAACGATGATCAGCCGCTCGCGCCGCGGCGGCGCATTGGCGACGAGGATCGACAGGATCGACCAGGCGATCGATTCGGCGGCGATGATGTAGCCGGTGGTCAGCAGCGGAATGTCGTGCAGGCTGGTCAGCAGCAGCGGCCCGTAGACGCCGAAGGAACAGGTCGCGACCGAAAAGGCGGCGACCATGGTCATGCCGGCGCCGACCGGCGTGCGCCACGAGAACAGCCGTGCCGGGAACAGCCGCGAGCGCGGCTTCAGCGCGTCGATGGTGAAAAACAGCACCAGGCCGACCAGCCCGAGGGCCATCAGCAGCGAGGAACGCAGCAAGGCGATATCGACGCCGGCCGAGGCGATCAGCACCACGGCGACGGCAAGGCAGGCAAGGGCCGCGAACGGGAAGGGCGGCGCCCTGCCTGTGCTTGCCTTGGGCTTCGTCGCTTCCGGCGTGTTCAGCACGATGAAGCTTGCCAGCGCCATGGCGGTACCGCCGAGGGTGAAGATGCCGAAGGCCCAGCGCCATGACAGAAGCTCGGTCATGATCGCGCCGAGCAACGGTCCGCTGAAGGCGGCTACGCCCCAGATCGCCGACATGATGCCGAAAAGCTGCGGCCAGATGGCGCGCGAGAACAGCCGCTCGACCGACACGAAGGCCAGCGACACCAGCGCCCCGCCACCAAGCCCCTCAATCAGCCGGCCAGCAAGGAAGAGTTGCATGGAAGGCGAGGTGGCGCAGATCAGCGCTCCGGCTGCATAAAGCAGCGCTGCGACAACCATGTTGGTGCGCAACGGAACATAGCTCACCAGCCGACCGGCGGCCGCGCCGGCGACGATGGCGCCGAGTTCGTAGATCGCCAGCGACCAGCCGACGAGCTGCACGCCGGCCAGTTCGCCGACCATGGCCGGCATCACCGTTGCCACCATCGTTTCGTTGGTGGCGTGCAGCAGGATGCCGAGGCTGATGAAGCAGAAGCGCGCCAGGTCGCCGCTCGCCCACAATATGCGCCAGTCGACCTTGTTTGTGCTGATTTCGGTCATTTCCACCCCTGCCTTCCATATCTTGAGGCCAGCGCAGGACGCCAGAAGCCAGTCCGGGTTTCCGGCAGGACCATGCGCAGGCAGGAGCGTGTATCGCGCGCCGCATCGAGCGCGCTGCTCCGGTCGGGGCAGGCTTGTAAAACCTCAACCAGGGTTGAGCTCAAGCGAATTTTTTCGGGATGCGGTCCGGTGGCGCGATCAATTCTCGGTGCTGCGCAACTGAAACTGGCTGACGCCGATCGCAAGGTTCATGCCGGTCTGCGTCTGCAGGCTGAGTGGCTGCAAGGTGAAGGCCTGCGAAGAGCCGCCGACCAGCAGATTGGCGCCGGCGCCGACGGCCGCCGTCACCTCGGCGCTGGCGCCGATATAGTCACCGGCCAACGCGCCCGGCGCATAAATGTTCTTCAGCGGCGTCAGCACGATCCACTGCATGACCGTCTGCTTCGTCGTGCCGATATCGAGGCCGTATTTGTTGACCGCGCCGAAATAGGCTTCCGGCGCGAAGCTCTTGTCGGCGGGGTTGAAGGTGCAGCTCAGATCCTTGCTCGAGTCGAAGATGAAGCCGGTGCCGCCGCCGATGGCGCAATCAAGCGTACCGAGTTCTATGCCCTGGTCCTGGGCTCGCGCCGCGCCGGCAAGCACAGTGGCGATCACGGCAGCGGCGATGGCTGTCTTCGGCATGGCGGTCCCCTCAAAAACCAAACGGCGCGGAACCATCCTATCTGGTTCCGCGCCGCGGGGTGAGGGGGGCATGGAGCGCATGGCTCCATGCGTTTACTTGAACGAGTGGATGAGCTGGAGCGAGGTCACGGCCACGGCAAGGTTGACGCCGGTCTGCGCCTGGACGCTGAGCGGCTCCAGCATGAAGGCGCTGTCCAGTCCGCCGACCAGCAGATTGGCGCCGCCGCCGGTCACCACGCTCGCCTCGGCGTTGACGCCGTAATAGCTGCCGGCGAGGTCGCCCGCGTCACGATCACGCGTTGCCGCCAGCACGGCCCAGACGAGCTGGCCCTGATGCGTCTTGCCGACATCGAGGCCGATCTTGGAGATCACGCCGGTGTAAACCTCGGACGGTCCCTGATGATGGGGGCGGAAGACGCAGGACACGCCCTTGTTGGAGGCGACGATGTAGGCGGTGCCGCCGTCGATGGTGCAGTCTAGCGTGCCGAGTTGCAGCTTGCCGGCGCTGGCCGGGGCGACGGCAAACGCCGTCATGGCGAGGACTGCGGCGCAGGCGAGTTTCTTGATCATGGGAGGTCCTTTCGCAAATAACTTTTTGATAACGGATTGGGTGGGCAGACCGTTCCGCTGAAAACTTGGCGCGAACAAGGCACGGGTCAATCCCTGGCTGCCGGGGTTAACGCACGGTTGCCGGAGTGCGTCTTTTCGGACACGCAAAGGGACGCCGCAGCACCTGGATGCCACGCAGATTGTGTGGGAATGCTTGCCGAAATCGATTAGCTGACGCGGGCGAGGCCATCCTTGGCCGGCTGGTAGGTCGGGTCGAGGCGAACGGCTTCCTTATAGGATTTCGCGGCCTTCGCCTTGTCGCCGCGCCGCTCATAGATCAGCGCCTGGTTGGACCAGGCCTCGGCATTCTTGCCGTCGAGCTTGATCGCCATGTTGAAGTCGGAGAAGGCGTTGTCTTCGTCGTTGGTCGCCAGATAGGAGAGACCACGGCCATTGTAGGGCTCGGCGGCGTCCGGCGCCAGCGAGATGGCGGTCGAGAAGTCTTCGATGGCGAACTTGTGCTGGCCCTGGCTCTGATAGATCAGGCCACGATTGTGGTAGGCACGCGCGTCGGTCGTGTCGAGCTGGATCGCCTTCTGGAAGTCGTTGAAAGCGTCCTGGGTGCGACCTGCCTTGCGGTAGAGATTGCCACGGCCGATATAGGCGGCGTCATAATTTGAATTGATCTGGATCGAGCGGTTGTAGTCCGCGAGCGCGGCTTCCTGGTTGCCGAGGAAGCGCTGGATGAGCGCGCGGTTCGAATAGGCCTGGTAGAAATTCGGATTGAGCTGGATGGCCTGGTTGAAATCCTTGAGCGCCGCCTGGTACTGGCCGCCGCGGCCATAGGCCGAGCCACGCACGTTGTAGGCTTCAGGATCCTGGGGATTTCGCTGGATAACTGCCGACAGCGACGAGATGTTCTCGCTCGACCCCTGCGCCTTGTCGATGTTGTTGAATTCGCCGGTCGGGCCTGACGTCTGGCAGCCGGCAAGCGCCAGTCCGGAGAGTAGGGCCACTGTCAGGGCGAAACCACGCAATGCGGTCCCGCGCTCCACGCTTGTTGCGTTCATGTCTGCCCTGTCCTCACTTCAAGCCGCGTCGCTCTGGTCCGGTTCCCCCCCTCCGGGCCGGGTCACAACCAAAACAAAAAGGTGGCGGCGATTCCGCATCGCGCCACCTCTGATATCCTTCGAAAAGGACGAAAAATTGGCGTTAGAACCGCGGCGGACGCGGAGCGCCACCTGCACCACCGGCGGCGCCAGCAGCAACCGGGCGCGGCGTCATCGGCAGCAGGCCTTCGCGCTGGGCGCGCTTGCGGGCCAGCTTGCGGGCGCGGCGGACGGCTTCAGCCTTTTCACGGGCGCGCTTCTCGGACGGCTTCTCGTAGTGACCGCGCATCTTCATTTCGCGGAAAATGCCTTCGCGCTGCATCTTCTTCTTGAGAGCGCGAAGCGCCTGATCAACGTTATTGTCGCGGACGAGTACCTGCACGGGCAATCCTGTCTTTCGGGTTTGATATCAACAGGCAAGTGGCCATAGCCACTAGCCTCCGCGGCGGTTTACACCACGAATTCGGGCGGCTGATAGCAGAATCATGCCGCGCTGTCCACAGTCGAAATGAACTTCGAGCGCTAAACCGCAGCCGGTTTGCCAGAGATCAAGATAAGGGGTCGACTACGCCGTCGCCAGGTGAAGCCGCTCGAAATCCTCGAAGAATTCACCGTAGTCGCAGGTGATCTCCTCGCCCTCGGCGATGTCGCGGGTCGCAGTGGCCCCGCCATACTGCGAAAAGTCCGTGTTCGGGTTGCCGGAATGGTTCATGAAGCGCCCATTGTCGACTTCATAGACCATGAAACCCGGCCGGTCTGGGCTCGGATAGGCATAGCGGTCCAGCAATTCCCTGAGATGCGAGGGTGCCGCCTCGTATTTATCCATCGGGATCAGCCGGTCGAAATCGGGATCGAGCCGCCAGATCGACGCGCCTCTCCTGATCGGCTCGGCGGCGAACACGCCGACACCTTCGATTGCGCTCGCAGCCACATAGGTTCTGATCAGCATCATGGTTGCAGGACCGGTTTTGACAAGAAGACCGTTTCGACAGGAAACGGCATCGCCAAATCGCGCAGAAAAAGCAAGACCGGCCGCCCGCGTTGCGGCTATGAACATGCGTCTTGGCCGCGAAAACCCTTCACGTCCGGTTGATCGACACGCCGCCGTCGGCCAGCAGTGCCGTTCCGGTGGTGAAGCTCGAGGCGTCGGAGGCGAGGTAGAGCGCCGAACGGGCGATCTCCTCGGGCACCGCGACACGCTTCAGCGCATGCAGCCCCTCCACGAATGCCCGCGATTCCGGAGTCTTGAAGGTCGCTGCCGGCGTGTCGGTACCGCCGGGCAGCAGCGCGTTGACCCGCACGCCTTTTGGGCCGTATTCGGCGGCCAGCACCTGCGTCAGCCCGATGAGCCCGGCCTTGCTCGCGGCATAGCTGGTCATGCCAGGCATGCCCACGGTGTGGCCGACGAAGGTGGAGGTGAAGATCAGTGAACCGCCGCCGCGATCGATCATCGCCGGCACCTGGTATTTCGCACCGAGAAAGGCGCTCGTGAGGTTGGTGTCGAGCGTCTCGCGCCAGCCCTCCAGCGGCAGGTCCGAAATCGGTCCCATCTGGCCAACAGCACCGGCATTGTTGAAGGCGATGTCGAGCCCACCGAACTTTTCGACCGCCAGGTCGACAAGGGCCTTTGCATAGGCTTCGTCGCGGACATCGCCGGCAAGGGCGATTGCCGCGCCATCGGCGTCCGCGATCTCGGCGACAAGTGCATCAAGCTCGGCCTGCCGGCGGGCGGCGACGATGACCTTGGCGCCTTCCTCGGCGAAGAGTTTTGCCGTGGCGCGGCCGATGCCGGAACTGGCGCCGGTGACGATGGCGATCTTGTTGGTGAGTGCGAACATTTTCTGCATCCTTTGCTTCGCGCCAGCTCTGCCGGCAATTGGATGCTTGGTCGCAAATGGGGCGGGTCGGAGCCACCCGATACCTGCGAAGGCCGCGTCGTTCGAACTATTGCCTCAGCAGCCAACCGAGCCGATCGAGCGAAAATGCGTAGCTGATGGCGATGAGCAGGGCGACGATGGTGCCCGTTGTCGTGTAGCCGGCGACATAGAATCCCGCAGCACCGCCGAACAGGATGACCAGTTCGAGCACCAGCCGCACCGCGCCGGGCACAGGCACCGGTGCGCGGCCCGACAGGCTTGGGTCGTTGAGCACCGCGAAGGTCCCCCACAGCACAGCCGCGATGAACGGCAAGGCCAGTGCAGGGACCCAGCGCCACCATCCGTCGGACAAGCTCCAACCTGCAATGCCGACGCCAAGCAAGGCGGCAAGCTCCAGCAGGAAGCGCAACGTCAAGTTCCACCAGGCATTGCCCATGATCGTCCTCTGGATTTCCGTCACAGACAATCTGACTGAAGGCTCTCATAGGAGCCAGAGTGCATGCGTCTTTTTCACTACGGCGCAAAACGGCAAGCGCCGTCGCAAACAGCGCAAGGGTGGAAGCGCTGTTTCGCTAGTGATACACCTCGCGCGCCGGGATCGAATGAACGCCCGGCCGCTATTCGCGAGACCTTTTGGCGAGAGGCTGGGACGTTGAAGAAATATTCGGTATTCGCCATCGCCCGCGAGGCCATGCGCGGCCACAAGGGCTGGGAGGAGCAGTGGTCCTCGCCTGAGCCCAAGAAGGAATACGACGTCATCATCGTCGGGGCCGGCGGCCATGGCCTGGCCACAGCCTACTATCTCGCCACGGTGCACGGCATCACCAATGTCGCGGTGCTGGAAAAGGGCTGGCTCGGTGGCGGCAACACCGGCCGCAACACCACCATCATCCGCTCCAACTATCTCTATGACGAGAGCGCCGGCATCTACGACCACGCGCTGAAGCTGTGGGATGGGCTGAGCCAGGAGCTCAACTACAACGTCATGTATTCGGCGCGCGGCGTCATGATGCTCGCGCACAATGTTCACGATATCCAGGTGCTGAAGCGCCACGTGCACGCCAACCGGCTGAACGGCATCGACAATGAATGGCTGACGCCGGAGCAGGCGAAGGAATTCTGCCCGCCGCTCAACACCTCCAAGGACGCGCGCTATCCGGTCGTCGGCGCTGCCTTGCAGCGGCGCGGCGGTACGGCGCGCCACGATGCGGTCGCCTGGGGCTATGCGCGCGGCGCTTCGGCGCGCGGCGTCCACATCATCCAGAACTGCGAAGTCACCGGCGTCAAGCGGGCCGCCAATGGCGCGGTCATGGGCGTCGACACGACGCGCGGCTTCATCGGCGCCAAGAAGGTCGGCGTCGTTGCCGCCGGCCATTCCTCGGTCATCATGAACATGGCCGGCGTGCGCATGCCGCTGGAGAGCTATCCGTTGCAGGCGCTGGTGTCGGAGCCGGTCAAGCCGGTGGTGCCTTGCGTGGTGATGTCGAACACGGTGCACGCCTATATCTCGCAATCCGACAAGGGCGAACTGGTGATCGGCGCCGGCACCGACCAGTATGTTTCCTATTCGCAGACCGGCGGCCTGCACATATTGCAGCATACGCTGGACGCCATCTGCGAGATGTTCCCGATCTTCACGCGCATGAAGATGCTGCGCTCGTGGGGCGGCATCGTCGATGTGACGCCGGACCGCTCGCCGATCCTGGCCAAGACGCCGGTGCCCGGCCTCTACGTCAATTGCGGCTGGGGCACGGGTGGCTTCAAGGCAACGCCGGGCTCGGGCCATGTCTTTGCCCACACCATCGCCAGGGACGATCCGCACCCGATCAACGCGCCCTTCACCATCGAGCGCTTCCGCACCGGCCGCCTCATCGACGAGGCGGCAGCGGCGGCGGTGGCGCACTGATGATGGCGCAGATGGCTGTCGCGATGCCGCTGATGCTGGCGGGGGAACAAGTGCTGGCGGGAGAACGGGGCATGTTCCATTTTCCGTCGGCGGACGAAGTGCGCACGCAGCCGATCAGCCGTGCCGGGAACGAGGCCAACTGGCCGTTTTCCGTCGACGAGGGCATGCTGGCCTGCGTCTGGAGCGGCGGCCAGAAGGTGGTGATGTTCTTCGAGGGACGACCCGAAGGGCTCGACGAGGACGAGACGTTCACGCCACGCCAGGTGATCGTCACCACCGATCCGATGCAACTGACCCTCGGCAACATGGCGTCTCGCGATCTGTTTCGTCCCGCCGCAAGCGTGGAGGAGCGCATCCGGCTCGTCGCGCCGTTCGCGACGTTGGGACAGAAGCTTTGCGATCAACCGGCGGGCGCCCGCGTCGGCCACGGCGAATTGTAGGAACCACGACAATGCTTCTCATCCGCTGCCCCTATTGCGAGGAAGAGCGCCCGGAACTCGAGTTCCGCAATGCCGGCGAGGCGCATATCGCGCGCTCGGCCAACATGGCCGGCGAGAGCGATGACGATTTCGAAAAGTTCTTCTTCATTCGCTCGAACCCCAAGGGCATCATCTATGAGCGCTGGCGGCACATGCATGGCTGCGCGCGCTTCTTCAACGCCGTACGCGACACCGTCACCGACAAGTTCGTCATGACCTACAAGGCCGGCGAGCCGAAACCGTCCAAGCTGCCCAAAAACTCCAACGAAGTGGTTGCCAAATGAGCGGCGCGTACCGCATTCCCGGAGCCGGCCGCTTCAAGCAGGCCAAGACCGCGCGCTTCAGCTTCGACGGTCAGTCCTATGCCGGCATCGAGGGCGACACGCTGGCCTCGGCGCTGCTCGCCAATGGCGTCCATCTTGTCGGCCGCTCGTTCAAGTACCATCGTCCGCGCGGCATCCTGTCGGCGGGCGCCGAGGAACCGAACGCGCTGGTCGAGATCAGGCGCGACGCGGCACGCAGGACGCCGAACGTGCGGGCCACGGTGCAGGAGCTGTATGACGGGCTTGACGCACAGTCGCAGAACCGCTGGCCGTCGCTGTCCTTCGACGTCGGCGCGGTCAACGACATTGCTTCGCCGCTGTTTTCGGCCGGCTTTTACTACAAGACGTTCATGTGGCCGAAGGCTGCATGGAAGAGCCTGTACGAGCCCAAGATCCGCGCCGCGGCTGGCCTTGGCGTTTCCCCGGACCAGCCGGATCCCGACCATTATTCGTCGCGCTATGCGCATTGCGACGTGCTGGTGCTGGGCGGCGGTGCTGCCGGCATCGCGGCGGCGCTTGCCGCAGCCGAGACCGGCGTGCGCGTCATCCTTGCCGACGAACAGGCCGAGTTCGGCGGCAGCCTGCGGTTCGAGAGCGGTGCGAAAATCGACGGCCAGGACGGCTTTGCCTGGGCTCAAGGTGCGGTGGCGAAGCTCGCCGCCATGGACAATCTCCGCGTGCTCTCGCGCACGACGGCGTTCGGCTATTACGCGCAGAATTTCGTCGGGCTGGTCGAACGTGTCAGCGAGCATCTGAAGGCGCCCGGCCACGATCTGGCGCGCGAGCGGCTGTGGCAAGTCAGGGCCAAGCGCGTGGTGCTGGCCTCCGGCGCCATCGAGCGCCACATGGTGTTCGCCGACAATGACCGGCCGGGCATTATGCTGGCAGGTGCGGCGCGCACCTATCTCAACCACTATGGCGTCGCGGTCGGCAAAAATGTCGGCGTCTACACCGCCAATGATTCCGCCTATGCAGCGGCAATTGACCTCAAGAAGGCCGGCGTCAACGTGGCGGCGATCGTCGATTTGCGCGACAACCCGACCGGGCCGGTGATCGACGAGGCGAGGGCACTCGGCATCGAGGTCAATTTCGGCCGTGCCGTTATCCGCGCCGGCGGCAAGCTCAGGGTGTCGTCGATGACCGTGCAGCCGAAGAATGGCGGCGGCGAACGCACCATCCCGGTCGATGCGATCCTGATGTCGGCCGGCTGGACGCCGTCGGTGCATCTGTTCTCGCAGTCGCGCGGCAAGGTTGCCTTCAACGACGAGACCAAGCGCTTCGTGCCGGGCACCTATGCACAGGACTGCGTCTCGGTCGGCGCCTGCAACGGCACCGATGGGCTGTCGGCAACAATCGACGAGGCCTATGCGGCGGGCGCTAAGGCGGCCAAGGATGCGCGTGCCAAAACCGCCAAGGGTACGAAGCCGAAGGTCGACGCCTCGGAGAGCTGGTCGCGCGGCATGCTGGGTGCGGCGCCCGGAGCCGGGCCGGACACGACGGTGAAGGCGTTCGTCGACTTCCAGAACGACGTCACCGCCAAGGACATCCGCCAGGCGGTGCACGAGGGCATGCGCTCGATCGAACACGTCAAGCGCTTCACCACCAACGGCATGGCGACCGACCAGGGCAAGACCTCCAACATGCACGGCCTGGCGATTGCCGCCGAGACACTGGGCAAGCCTATCCCGGAAGTCGGCCTGACCACGTTCCGGGCGCCCTATACGCCGGTGACCTTCGGCGCAATCGTCAGCCATGCGCGCGGTCCGCTGTTCGACCCGACGCGCAAGACCGCGATCCATCCCTGGGCCGAGGCGCAAGGTGCCGTGTTCGAGGATGTCGGTCAGTGGAAACGCGCCTGGTATTTCCCCAAGGGGGGCGAGGACATGCACGCCGCGGTCGACCGCGAATGCGTCGCGGTGCGCAAGACGGCCGGCCTGTTCGATGCCTCGACGCTGGGCAAGATCGAAGTGGTCGGTCCGGATGCGGCGAAGTTCATGGAACTGCTCTACACCAACCCGTGGGAGAAGCTGGAGCCCGGCCGCTGCCGCTATGGCATCATGCTGCGCGAAGACGGCTTCATCTATGATGACGGCGTCGTCGGCAGGCTTGCGCCGGACCGTTTCCACGTGACGACGACGACCGGCGGCGCGCCGCGCGTCATGAACCACATGGAGGACTATCTCCAGACCGAGTTCGCGCATCTCAATGTCTGGCTGACCTCGATCACCGAGCAATGGGCCGTCATCGCGGTGCAGGGACCGAAATCCCGCGACATCATCGCTCCGCTGGTCGAAGGCATTGACATGTCCGACGAAGGGCTGCCGCATATGTCGGTGCGCGAAGGCAAGATCTGCGGCGTGCCGACCAGGCTGTTCCGCATGTCGTTCACCGGCGAGCGCGGCTTCGAGGTCAACGTGCCGGCCGACTATGGCCAGGCGGTCTGGGAAGCGCTGTGGGCGGAAGGCCAGAAGCACGGCGCTGCCGCCTACGGCACCGAAGCGATGCACGTGCTGCGCGCCGAGAAGGGCTACATCATCGTCGGCCAGGACATCGACGGCACGGTGACACCGAACGACGCCGGTCTCGACTGGGCGGTCGGCAAGAAGAAGCCGGACTTCGTCGGCATCCGCGGCTTGACGCGGCCTGATCTGGTCGCCAAGGGCCGCAAGCAACTGGTCGGCCTGAAGACCAAGGACCCCAAACTGGTGCTGGAAGAGGGCGCGCAGATCGTCGAAGACCCGAAGCAGGCGATCCCGATGAAGATGATCGGCCATGTCACGTCGAGCTATTGGTCGGAAAACTGCGGCCGCTCGATCGCACTGGCGCTTGTCGCCGGTGGCCGCGATCGCATGGGCGACACGCTCTATGTGCCGATGCCGAACGGGGTGATCGAAGTGGAGGTTACCGGCATGGTGTTCTTCGACGAGACGGGAGGGCGCCTCAATGGCTAAGGCTGCTGCAAGAAAGACGGCACCGGCTGCATCGCCTTCGGTAGAACGCCGTCCGGCGCTGGCCGGACGCAGCACGGCCTCGACCGGCGTCAAGGTCGAGTTGCTGCCGCCGGCCGAGCGCATTTCATTGCGTGCACCGGAGGCCTCGCTTGCAGCGCTTTCCAAGGCGCTCGGCGTGACCCTGCCGAAAAAGCCGAAGACGTCCGCTTCGAAGGGCGGACGCACCGCCTTGTGGCTCGGCCCCGACGAATGGCTGGTTCTCGATGAGGCCGGCAAGGATCCACTGGCCGATTGTGCCGGGGTTACCGCCTTGCACTCGGCGGTCGGTATCTCGCATCGCAACATCGCCATCGCCGTGACGGGAGCCGGGGCAGCGGCGACGATCAATGCCGGCTGTCCGCAGGACCTGTCGCTCGATGGCTTCCCGGTCGGAGCGGCGTCGCGCACCATCCTGGGCAAGACCGAGATCGTGCTGTTGCGCAATGCGCCGGATGCCTTCCGGGTTGAATGCTGGCGTTCGTTCTCGGACTATGTCTTTACTTTTCTGTCCGAGGGATCGCGCGACGCAGCGGTCTGAACCCGGAACGTTTGCAGGGCAGGCTCGTTCTGCATCCTCACGCCGAGGGAGAATGCCGATGCCGTCTAATTCCGCGCCGAAGTCGCCGGTCAAAAAGACGTCGGCCGTCCGTTCGCTCGAACAGGAGCGGCACGAAGCGCCGAGCGCCGAAGAGGAACTTGAGGAAGGCCTCGAAGACACGTTCCCGGCCAGCGATCCAGTGTCGATTACCGGATCGTCCATCTCGGGCGCTCCGGCGACGCCGGGCCAGGCCAAGACCGTGCCCGGGCGCAAGAAGCGCAAGGCGTAGTTTTCCATCGGGCCAGGCGGCATCGGACCTTCTCAATCCCATTGGACATGCTATTTAAAGCGCTTTGGGAGATGAAAATGCCGACAAAAGCGATCGTTTGGGGCGAGAATGTCCACGAACAGACCAATGCCGCCGTGCGCGACCTCTATCCCCTGGGCATGCATGGCACCATTGCCGCGGCGCTTAACCAGGACAAGGGCATCGAGGCGACCACCGCCACCTTGCAGGAACCCGAGCACGGCTTGAGCGAAAAGCGCCTGGCCGTCACCGATGTGCTTTTGTGGTGGGGCCACGCGGCGCATGGCGAGGTCAAGGACGAGATCGTCGAGCGCGTGCAGAAAAGGGTATGGGAGGGCATGGGACTGATCGTGCTCCATTCCGGCCATTACTCGAAGATCTTCAAGCGGCTGATGGGCACGCCCTGCTCGCTGAAATGGCGCGAGGCGGGCGAGCGCGAGCGCGTCTGGGCGATCAACCGCGGCCACCCGATCGCGCAAGGCATAGGCGAGTGCCTGGAGATCGGCGAGACCGAAATGTATGGCGAGCCCTTCGCCGTGCCGGAGCCGCTCGAGACGGTGTTCGTCTCCTGGTACGAGGGCGGCGAGGTGTTCCGGTCCGGGCTGACTTATCAGCGCGGCGCCGGCAGGATCTTCTACTTCTCGCCCGGTCACGAGACCTATCCGATCTATCACAATGAGGGCGTGCAGCAGGTGCTGCGCAACGCCGTGCGCTGGGCGCACAACCCGGCGCCGGCCTGGTCCGGCATCACCAATGCACCAAACGTGCCGACGGATGCGGCGAAGGAGAAGATCGTCCAGAAAGGCTTGCGCCTGCATGCCGACGGCGACAAGGGCCTGAGTTAAGAGGCCTGGGTTGATTGCGGCGTGAGGTGATTGGGGGCCTGAACCGATGCATCGAATTCTCCTGCTCGGCACCGGCGGCATCGCCGGGCATCATGTCGAGGAGTTTGCCGGGATTGCCGGCTGCAGCATCGTCGCCTGCGTTGATCAGGTGCCCGGCCGCGCGGCCGCGTTCGCCGCCGCCAGCAAGATCGGCGATTTCTTCGAGAGCCTGGAAGCGGCGATCGCCTGGGGCCAGTTCGATGCCGCCATCAACGCGACGCCGGATGGTGCGCATATGGCGACGACGCTTGCGCTGCTTGCCGAGGGAAAGCATGTGTTTTGCGAAAAGCCGCTGGCACCGAACCACGCCGATGCGCTGGCAATGACCGAAGCGGCCGAGGCAGCCGGGGTGGTCAACATGGTCAACCTGACCTATCGCAACTCACCGGCGATCCAGGAAGCACGGCGCATGGTGCAGGCCGGCGAGATCGGCGAGTTGCGCCATGTCGAGGCGAACTACCGGCAAAGCTGGCTGGTCAGCAAATCATGGGGCGACTGGCGGGTCGAGGACAAGTGGCTGTGGCGCCTGTCGAGCCGGCATGGCTCGACCGGCGTGCTCGGCGATGTCGGCATTCATATCCTGGATTTCGCCACCTATGGCGCCGACCAGGATATCGTCAGCCTGCATGCCGATCTGGTGACGTTTCCGAAGGCCGAGGGTGAGCGTATCGGCGACTATGTGCTGGATGCCAATGACAGCGTCGCAATGACGGCGCGGCTCAGCTCCGGTGCGCTCGCCACGATCGTGGCGAGCCGCTACATGACCGGCCACACCAACGATTTGTCGCTGGCCCTGCACGGCACCAAGGGCGCCATCAAGGTCGAGACAGACGGCAAGCTATCGAACCTGTCCGCCTGCCTGGGCGGGGATGTCGATCTTCAACGCTGGCAAAAGCTGGCACTGCCCGAAGTCAAACGCAACGCCCGGCGCTTTGCCGACGCGCTGGATGCTGGCCGGAACGGTGACCCGTCCTTCCGGCGCGCCGCCGACATGCAGAAGCTGATCGACGCGGCCTTCGAGAGTTCAGCAGCCAAACGGCCGACCTCGGTCGGCTGAAGCTGGCCGGCTTGTGCCGGCCAGGCGTGATTTCTGCGGAAATCAGAATGCGCTCGGCACGATCCAGGGATTGATGCTGATGCCGAGGCGCGGGCCCTTGCCTTCAGCGGTGTTTTCCGTGGAGCCCTTCTTCTCGACCGACCCGGTCGAAGCGCAATCGAGCTTCACGTTGCTCTTCGTGTCGATGCAGGTCGCAGCGGACGCATGCTTAACCAGGTGGGTGGTGTTGGCGGCGAAGGCCGAGCCCGAAAGTGCCAGCGCGGCGGCGAGGGTGAGGAGCGTCTTTTTCATAGTCAGTCTCCGTTTTCGACGGGTGAATTTTTCTCGTACACGTACGATACGTTGTACAGATACGTCCATCGATCGCGAAGTTCAAGTGGAAACCGTACGTGTACGTAAATTTTTTGTTAACCAAGAAATTCAGCCAGTTTGGCTGGGCGGAGAGAAATATGGAAACGAAAGGAACTGGCTTTAGCAGTTGACCGGTGTCTCGGTCAGCGGCGGCACATTTTGCGTGCTGAGCGTGGCAAGCGTGAAATCGCACATCCGCTTTACGAAGGCCTGCGGATCGCCGAAGGGGTAGAACGGAAAGGTGATGAGCAGCGAGATCGTGCCGTGGCCGACCGCCCACAGCATTGTGGCAATAGCGCGCGGATCGCCCTGCAATTTGCCGGCGGCGACGCAGGCCTCGACCCTGCTGATCAGCGCCTTCATGGCCGGGTTGCCCTCTTCCATGTCCTCGTAGCTCCTGCCTTCCGGCAGCTTGGTCTTCTCGGTCATGAACACGGTGCGGTATTCGTTCGGATTGCCGAGCCCGAAGGCCGCATATTCGGTCATGACCGCCTGCAACGCCTCGATAGGATCGTCGGACGAATGCTCCTCGATGCGGCGGGCAAGCGTCTCGAACGCATCCTCGGCGAGTGCGAACAGGATGTCCTGCTTGTCGGCGAAGTAGGAGTAGACCGACATCGGAGCATAGCCGACCCGCTTGGCCAGCTTGCGAATGGTCAGGCCTTCATAGCCTTCCTCCTGGACGAGTTTGTGCGCGGCCTCGACCAGTTCGGAGCGCAGTTCGGCCTTTTGTTTCTCGCGGCGTGTCTGGACGCTCGGCGGCAAGATCTGGTGCCTTTGGTTGGGTTGGTGCCTGGCTAAATTATATACGCTGTACGGAAAGGGACAAGAGCGCGACAGGTTCCCAAGCGGCAAGCATCAGATTGCGCTGACGCCCGTCATCACGCCTCCTTGTCGACCAGTTTCGTGGCGAGATGCGAAAGCAGTTTCACTGCCTCGCCGTAGGTTTTCGCTTTTTCCGGATTGGAGGCGTTGCCGTCCAGCGCCCGCTTGAAGACTCCCTGGCAAATTGCAGCCAGCCGGAAGAAGGAGAAGGCGAGGAAGAACGTCCAGTTGCCGATGCTGCTGAGTCCGCGCCGCCGGCAGTAGCTGGCGACATAGTCTTCTTCGGAAGGCAGGCCGATCGCGGACCGGTCGACACCGCCCAAGCCGCGAAAACCCGATGCGTGCGGCAGCCGCCATTGCATGCACTGATAGGCGATATCGGCGAAGGGGTGGCCTGATGTCGACAGTTCCCAGTCGAGCACCGCCAGAATCTTTGGCCGGTCCGGCGCGAAAATCAGATTGTCCAGCCGGTAGTCGCCATGCACCAGCGAGACGCGGCCGTCATCTTCCGGCATGTGTGTCTCCAGCCAGGCAATCAGCCGGTCCATATCGGCCACCGTGCCGGTCTCCGAGGCGCGGTACTGGTTGGTCCAGCGCGCCAGCTGGCGCTCGAAATAATTGCCCGGCCGGCCGAAATCGCTCAGGCCCACGGCCCCGACGTCGACATCGTGCAGCGTAGCGAGGGTGTCGTTCATGGCATCGTAGATGGCGGCGCGTTCATCGTTGTCGCCTGCCTCCGGCAACGCCGGATCCCAGAAGATGCGGCCGTCGAGGAAATCCATCACATAGAACATGCGGCCGATCGGCGAGTCCTCCGCCGACAGATGCAGCATGTCAGGCACTGGCACGGCAGTGCCGGCAAGCGCGCTCATCACCGTGAATTCGCGGTCGACCTGATGCGCCGATTTCAGCAATTGGCCCGGCGGCTTGGCGCGCAGCACGTAACGGCCGCTTGCCGCCGTCAGCAGATAGGTCGGGTTCGATTGGCCGGATTTGAACTTTTCGATTGCAGCAAGCCCGGAAAAGCCCGGTATGTTCGCCTCGAGGTAAGGCGCAAGCGCGGCCTGGTCGAGGACGTTCGGATCTTTCATACCGTCTCGGGCTGGCGTTCGATCAGGGTCAGCGTCAGCCAGCGGGCGGTCAGCGCCGGTTTCTTCGAGCCTTCGATCTCGATCGTCACGTCATGCGCCGTCTGCACCCAGCCCGACGGCCTGACCTTGACGTCGGCCAGCACGAAACGGGTGCGGATGCGCGCGCCGGTCTTCACCGGCGCCAGGAAGCGCAGCGAATCGAAGCCGTGGTTGACGCCCATCTTGCTGTTTTCCAGCGGCGGCATGGTCTCAAAGGTCATCGCCGACAACAGCGACAGCGACAGGAAGCCGTGTGCGATAGTGCCGCCAAACGGCGTTTCGCGCGTGGCCCGCTCCGGGTCGCAGTGGATGAACTGATGATCGTCGGTGGCGTCGGCGAACTGGTCGATCATACGCTGTGTCACCACTCGCCACGGCGACACGCCAACCTCCTTGCCGATATTGGCCAGAAGCACATCGAGACTGATCGGTTCCACGCTCATGTCCTCCAGTTCACCTCCGGCTTCTATGGCCGGAAAATGTCATTCCTTGAACAGCGTCAGCCCATGCTGCACCGACTGCCCGCCGTCGATCGGCAGGATGGCGCCGGTGACATAGCTGCCTGCACGGCTGCACAAATAGAGCGTTGCGCCGGCAATGTCATCCGGTGCGCCGATACGGCCGATCGGAACATGGTTGCCGACATGTCTGGCCTGTTCATCCGTGCCGGTGGCAAACGCCGTCATCCGGCTCTGGAAGGGGCCGGGGGCGAAAGCGTTGACGGTGATGCGGCGGGCGGCGAACTCGAGCGCCAGTGTGCGCGTCAGATGATGAACCGCGGCCTTGGAGGCAGTGTAGGAATAGGCGTCGTCGGCCAGCGGCTGCGTGCCCATCACCGAACCGAGGTTGATCACCCTGGCCGGATCGGCGTCGCTGGCGGCGGCATCGAGCAGCGGCAGCAATTCGCGGGTCAGATGGAAGACCGCGGTGACGTTGACGCCGAGCACTTTCGCCCAGGCCGAATAGGGGAAGCTTTCCAGCGGTGCGCCCCAGGAGACGCCGGCGTTGTTGACCAGGATGTTCAGCCTGTCTGTCCGCGCCTTGACCTCGGCGACGAGTGCGGCAATGCCGGCTTCGCTGGAGACATCGCCGGCAAAGCCTTCCGCCCGGCCCGGTGCACCAAGCTCGTTCAACTCAGCAGCGACCTTGACGCAATCCTCGCCCTTGCGCGATGCGATCATCACGCTGGCGCCGGCCCTGACCAGCGCGGTCGCCGCCATGCGGCCGATGCCGGTCGCGGCACCCGTCACCAGCGCGGTCTTGCCGGCCACCGAAAACAGCTCGTCCAGATAGCTCATCACAATCCTCCGCGCTCGGCATGCGGGCAAACAGTTCGCGTTGACAAGGCTATCCGAAGTACGGTCATCCTTGCCACTGACAAAATGCCTGGCATGCATGAAGGGTTAGCGACCGATGACGGACATGAATCTCGGCATGACCGAGCGGCTGAAGCCGATCCACGCGCGCGTCGCGGCCATGGTGCGCGACGAGATCATGCCGCTCGACAGGGAATTCCTCGGCGAGGTGGGCAAGGAAGGCGACCGCTGGGTCTATACGGCGCGCCAGAGCGAGATCCTCGAAGGGCTGAAGAAGACCGCAAGAGAGCGCGGCCTGTGGAACTTCTGGCTGACCGGCTCGGAACGCGGCTACTGCCTTTCCACCGTCGAATACGCCTATCTGGCCGAGGAGATGGGCAAGGCGCATCTCGGCGCGGAAACCTTCAACTGCTCGGCGCCGGACACCGGCAATATGGAGGTGCTGGAACGCTACGGCTCGGCCGATCACAAGAAGGCGTGGCTGGAGCCGCTGCTCGAGGGCAAGATCCGCTCGGCTTATCTCATGACCGAGCCGGATGTCGCCTCGTCCGACGCCACCAACATCGCCATGCGCTGCGATCGGCAAGGCGACGACTATGTGCTCAACGGCGAGAAATGGTGGGCCTCGGGCGCCGGCGATCCGCGCTGCGCCATCTACATCGTCATGGTCCGGACCGGTGGCGATGACGAGCCGCAGCACCGCCGCCATTCGATGATCCTGGTACCATCGGGCACAAAAGGCGTGACCAAGGTCCGCGCCATGCAGGTCTATGGCGACGACGACGCGCCGCATGGCCATATGCACCTTCGCTTCGACAATGTGCGGATACCGGCATCGAACCTGATCCTCGGCGAGGGCAGGGGTTTCGAGATCGCGCAGGGGCGGCTCGGTCCCGGCCGCATCCACCACTGCATGCGCGCCATCGGCCAGGCCGAGATGGCGCTGGAAATGCTGTGCCAGCGTTCCGTGCGCCGCGAGGCCTTCGGCCAGCCCTTGGCAAAGCTAGGTGCCAATTTCGACATCATCGCGGAATGCCGCATGGAGATCGAGATGGCCCGCCTGCTCTGCCTCAAGGCGGCATGGATGATCGACCAGGGCGATGCGCGGGCCGCGGCCCCCTGGATCAGCCAGATCAAGGTGGTAGCGCCGCGCGTCGCGCTTAAGGTCACCGACGAAGCGGTGCAGATGTTCGGCGCGCAAGGCATCAGCCAGGACACGCCGCTGGCGCGGTCGTGGACCCATCTGCGGACATTGCGCCTTGCCGACGGGCCTGACGCCGTGCATCGCAGGCAGGTGGCGCGGACGGAGCTGAAGAAATACACGCAGGAAAAGGTCTGAGCGCCGGCATCGCCATCCGGCGACTCCGGCAGGTCCAGGCAAGGAGTGTAGCGATGACCGTCCCCTCGGAAATGAAGGCACTGTTGCTGGTCGGCGACGGTTACACCAGGACCCCGAGCGGCAGCGTGCTGGAGGCGATGGAGCCCTATCTCGAACCGGGCAGCATCGCGGTGCCGAGACCCGGGCCGACGCAGGTGCTGATCAAGGTCAGCCTCGCCTCGATCAATCCGTCCGATATCGCCTTCATCAAGGGCCAGTACGGCCAGCCGCGCGCCAAGGGACAGCCGGCCGGCTTCGAGGGTGTCGGCACCATCGTCGCCAGCGGTGACGAGCCCTATCCCAAAAGCCTGATCGGCAAGCGCGTGGCGTTTGCCACCGGCGTCACCAACTGGGGCTCATGGGCCGAATATGCCGTCGCCGAGGCGGCGGTCTGCATCCCGTTGCTCGACATCATCCGCGACGAGGATGGCGCGGCGATGATCGTCAACCCGCTCACCGCGCTCGCCATGTTCGATATCGTCAAACAGGAAGGCGAAAAGGCCTTCGTCATGACCGCCGGCGCCAGCCAGCTCTGCAAGCTGATCATCGGGCTGGCCGGGGAAGAGGGTTTCCGGCCGATCGTCACCGTGCGCCGCGACGACCAGATCGTGGCTTTGAAAGAGCTTGGCGCGGCGCACGTGCTCAACGAAAAGGCGCCGGATTTCAGGGCGACGCTGCGCCAGGTGGTTAAGGCCGAACAGCCGCGCATTTTCCTCGACGCGGTAACCGGGCCGCTGGGCTCCGCCATCTTCGACGCCATGCCGAAGCGTTCGCGCTGGATCATGTACGGGCGGCTCGATCCCGAAGCCACTGTTATCCGCGAACCCGGCCAACTGATCTTCCAGCACAAGCGTATCGAAGGTTTTTGGCTGAGCGAGTGGATGCGCCAGTTCCGCGATCGTCGCGGCCCGGCGATCCTGGAGGCGCAGAAGCGGTTTTCCGACGGGCGCTGGTCGACCGACGTGACAGCAGTGGTGCCCCTAGCCGAGGCCATGGCGCGGCTGCCGGCCGAACTGGCCAGACCCAATAGCAAGGTGTTCATTCGGCCTTAGCTCCATTCGAAAGACGCGAGAAGCTTGGACATGAATCCTTCAGAGGGCTTTCGAGGGGGCGCAAGGATGGCGGTATCTGGCCGCTGTCTGGATCGTCAGGCGACTATCCGCGTCTTTCAGCCCCCCTATGCCACGCCGCTTTGTCCGTGATATGCCGCCGCCATCGAATGCCGTGACAGTGCTGGACTGAGCCAGTTCCGGGGTGGTGTGGGATGCCTTGATGATGATTTCCAAGCCGGTTTTCGACCGTTTGGGGTTTGGCCTGTGGATCGGAGCGTTCCTGGTCGTTCTTGCCATGGTCCTGTGGTCGCCCAACACGCGTACGGTGTTGCAGGCCTACAGAGACGGCAGCGAGGCGTTTCTGGCCGGCCAGCCACTCTACCACGTCGACCTTGAGGCGGGGTATCTCTACGCGCCAGCCTTTGCCGCGCTCTACATCCCGCTGATGAAGCTCGGACCCCATCTGGGCGGGCTGGTGTGGCATGTGTTCGGCTTTGCGGTGCTGACCTACGCCGCGATGCGACAGGTGCGCAAGCTCGGCGGCGGCGAATTGACGTGGCTGCTTTCTTTCGGTCTTTTCCTGGCTTTGCCGATAGCCGCGGGCGCGATCCGCAACGGCCAGGCGACGATCCTTTTGACCGGCGCCTGCTGGCTTCTCACCCTGTCGGCCCTGGAAGGGCGGCGGGCAGAGACGTTCTTCTGGGCTTCGCTTGCCATCATCGCCAAGCCGACCGCGATCATCATGCTGCTCCTGACGGGAGCGCTGCGCCCTCGTTTGATACCGGTGCTTGTGCTGGCAGTTCTGTTCGTGATCGCCATACCTTACGCTTTCGCGCCCGCCGGTTATCTCAACAACCAGTATGGTGATTTCGCCCATATGCTGACTTCGATGGCGGTCGACAAGATCAGTCGCTTCGTTGCCTCCGATTTCACCGCACCTTTTGCGACGATCGGACTGCCCATCGCGGAATCCGCTGCCACGATCGTGCGCATCGTCACGGCCCTGTTCACGCTCTCGGCGGTCATCTGGTTCGACCGCAAGCTTGAACGCGGACCGGCGGGGCTGGCCATCTTCCTGACGGCCACTTTCTACATGTGCGTCTTCAACCCGCGCGTCGAGCCCAACACCTATGCGATGATCGCGGTGCCCGCCGGTCTCGCCATCGCGCTGTTGTGGCGCGAAGAACGCGGTGGCATTCTGGCCTCGGTGTTGTCGACGGTGCTGTTTGCGGCCGGACTGACCGGCGTCGATCGCCATGTGCACGATTTGCTCTACCCCTGGTTCCGGCCGATCGCGGTTACGTTCATCGCGGGTTCGCTGATCTGGTGGTTCTGGGCCAGGGCGCGGGTAAAGGTGGTGAATGCAGGGGTCGCAAATGGCTGAATTGCGGCCAACACTCGATATCGTGGCGCCGTTCTTCAACGAAGCGCCATCAGCATCGGCGTTCGCACGCCTGCTCGGCGAACTCGAAGCAGCCGTGGCACAACGGTTCGGCATGACCGTGCACAAGATCCTGATCGATGACGGCAGCCGTGACGATGGCGCCGAACGGTTTTCGCAGGTGCTGACCGGGTCGTGGGAGATCGTTCGCCTCAGCCGCAATTTCGGCAAGGAAGTCGCCGTACTCGCCGGCCTCGACCAGTCGCGCGGCGGCATGGTGCTGATCATGGACGCCGACCTCCAGCATTCCTTGGACATCAGCCTGAAGCTCATCGCCGAACTGGTGGACCATCCTGATGTCGATGTCGTCTATGCGCAGAACGACCGCCGCGAGGCGAGCTGGCGGCGCAGCCAGCTGGCCCGGCTTTTTTACAGCCTGATCAACAGCAGCCAGCGTTTCGACATTCCCGAAAATGCCGGCGACTTTCGCGTCATGCGCGGCGCCGTGGCGCGCGCGTTGACCAGCCTGCGCGACAAGCGACGCTTCAACAAGGGCCTGTTTGCCTGGGCGGGCTTCCGCCAGAAGGCGTTGCCCTATTCGCCGGAGGGCCGCGCCAGCGGCACGTCGAAATGGAGCCGGCTCAACCTGATCGCCTTCTCGCTCGAAGGTTTCACCTCGTTCTCCGTCATTCCGCTGCGCCTCATCAGCCTCAGCGGGCTGCTCGCGGCGTTGGCCGGCGCGATCTATGGCGCCAAGGTGTTCTTCGAGGTGATCTTCTACGGCATTGCCGTTCCGGGCTACCCCAGCCTTCTGGTCGCCGTCGTCCTGCTCGGCGGCCTCAATCTGACCCTGCTTGGCCTGATCGGCGAATATGTCTGGGTCACTCTCAGCGAAAGCAAGGATCGGCCGGTCTATCTCGTGCGCGATGTCGTGCGCAGCGATATCTCCGCCGACAGGCCGGAACCGGGCGCTCGCGACAGATGACGCGGCGCATCCGCCTGATCGCCGACGATTACGGCCTGGCGCCCGGCGTTTCCGCTGGGATTCTCGACCTGCTCGATCGCGGGCGGCTGACCGGCACCAGCTGCATGACCGGCTTTCCGGAATGGTCTGAGGAGGCGGAGCGCATAAAACCGCTGTGCGACCGTTATGCGGTTGGGCTGCATCTCACCTTGACCGACCAGCCGGCCGTCGCCGGCCGTTCGAGCCTGGCGCCGGAAGGCCGGCTGCCGCCGCTCCGCGCGCTGGCTTTGCCTGTTCTGCGCGGCCACATTGCCGAGCGCGATGTCCATGCCGAGCTCGACGCCCAGTATAGCCGCTTCGTCGAAGCACTCGGGCGCCGCCCAGATTTCGTCGATGGGCACCAGCATGTGCATTTCCTTCCCGTCGTGCGCACATGGCTGCGCGTGCGTCTTGGCGAAGGAAGCCACAGGCCGGCGCTGCGCGGCGCTCCGGCACTGGCGGGCCAATTCGCCTCGGCGCCGAAAGTCGCGGCGATCGCCGCGCTCGCTTATGGCTTCAACCGGTCGATGCAGAGCGCCGGCTTCACCCTTTTCGAACCGCTCACCGGCATCTATGACTGGCGGCAACCTGAAAAGTTCGCTTCCGTGCTGCAGGCCGCCGTCGAGGCGTTGCCGGAACATGGGCTGTTCATGTGTCACCCCGGCCATGTCGACGAGACGCTGCGCGCGCGCGACCAGATGCAAGGCGTTCGCGAGGTCGAATTTGCGGCCCTGGCATCGGATGCATTCGGCGCCAGCCTGGCCCGCGCCGGTGTCGCGATCATGGATGGCAAGGGATGAGCGACGCCGAGCGGCCCCCGCGTTCGACCGGCAACAAGATCGTCCGCTTTGCCATTGTCGGACTTGCCAACACAGCCATCGACCTTGCCAGCTTCTTCCTGCTGCTCAAGCTCGGGGTTTCGCCGTTGCCGGCCAACATCGCTGCCTGGTTCATCGCCGTCACCTTCTCTTTCGCGGCGAACGGCTTCTGGTCGTTCGAGCGCAATCGAGCCATCCGGCTGCATGACGCGTTCCTTCGCTTCGCCTCGCTTGGGGGGCTGATTTCGCTCGGCGTCTCCAGCATTTCGATCGCGCTGTTCGCAACGACCGTCGGAGTTTGGCCGGCAAAGATTTGCGGTGTCGTGATCGCAGCGGTGCTGAATTTCCTCGCCGCGCGCTGGTCGATCGAAGGCCGATTGCTGAAATAGCGGTGGAAACCGCCCCTCACTTTTCCTGGAATGTCTCTACTCGGCCGGTTTCACATTGGTGTAGGCGGCTTCCTCGAGTTCGCGCTTCAGCCGGGCCTCCTCATGGGTTTTCGGCGTGACGAAGCGGCCAAGCAGGAGATAGGCGACCGGCGTCAGGAACAGTGTCGAGACGGTGGCCAGCCCCAGTCCGCCGACGATGACCCAGCCGAGCGCCACGCGCGCCTCGGCACCCGCGCCGCTCGCCAGCACCAGCGGCAAGCCGCCGAGCACGGTGCAGATCATCGTCATCATCACCGGCCGCACGCGGATGATCGAGGCCTGCTCGATCGCCTCGCGCACGCCAAGCCCGCGGTCGCGCAGCTGGTTGGCGAATTCGACGATCAGAATGCCGTTCTTGGCCATGACGCCGACCAGCAGCACGAGGCCGATCTGGCTGTAGGCGTTGAGGCTGGTGCCCGAGAGCAGCAAGGCGAAGATCGCGCAGGCCAGCCCAAGCGGCACCGTCGCCATGATGATGACGGCGCTGACGAAGCTTTCGAACTGGGCGGCCAGCACCAAAAGGATGATGACCAGAGCGAAGCCGAAGATGGTGACCATGGCGCTGTTGGTCTCGCCCAGCGTCGCAGCCTCGGCCAATGGCAGGATGCGGCTGCCCGCAGGCAGCAGCGGCGTGGCGATTTCCTCGGCGCGGGTGAGCGCATCGCCGAGCGCGAAATCGCCATTGAGGTTGGAGGTGATGGCCACCGACGGCTGCTGCTGCTCGCGCGACAGCGATGGCGGCACGGCACGTTCGGTCAGCGTGGCGATGGTCGACATCGGCACGAAGCGTCCGTCGGCTGTCTTCAGGAAGATGTTTTCCAGGTCGGTCGGGTCGTTGATCGGATTGGTGGTCGAGACCAGCTTCACGCCATAGCTGCGGTCGGCGATATACACGTCGACGACGTCGTTACCGTCGAGCATGGCCTGCAAGGTGTTGGCCAGCCCGGTGATGTCGATGCCCAGGTCGGAGGCGCGTTCGCGATCGATGGCGACGGCGAGCTGCGGCTGCGTCGGGTCGATGGACAGGCGTGGCGTCTGGAAGCGCGGGTCCTTCTGCATCTCGGCGATGATCTTCACCGCCGCGTCACTGAGCGCCTTGCGGTCGTTGCCGATCAGCGCGAACTGCAGGCCGTTGCCGGCGCCGCGGATACCGAGACTGTTTGGCTGTACCGGGAAGATGCGCACGCTTGGCACCTGTTTGGTCAGGTGGCTGATCTCAGCCATGATCTCTTGCTGGCTGCGGCTGCGCTCGTTCCACGGCGCCAGCGTCATCACCATGAAGCCCGAGTTGTATGAGCCGTTCTGGCCGGCATTCTCGAAGGTGCTGCGGATTTCGCCGGAATCGCGCATCGGCTGGATCAGTTTCTCGATCTTCTGCATCTGCTGGGTGGTGTAGTCGAGGCTGACGCCTTGCGGGGCGCTGATGCGCAGCAGCACGGCGGCGCGGTCCTCGGTCGGCGTCAGTTCCTGGCGAATGGTGCCGAACAGCGTGAAGGCGATGCCGGCAAACAGCACCGCGACCAGAAGCACGATCCATGGCGCATCGAGGCAAGCGTGCAGGCCGCGCTTGTAGGCTGTATTCAGCGCGCCGCCGATGCGGGCGCCGATGCCGTGGCTGCCTTCGTGGTGGAGCGATGCGCTCGACAGCATGCGCGAGGCGAGCATCGGGCACAGCGTCAGCGCCACCACGCAGGACAAAAGGACCGACATGGCAAGCACGAAGCCAAACTCGCGGAACAGGCCGCCGGTCTGGCCGGGCAGGAACGAGATCGGCACGAAGACGGCGACCAGCGTCAAAGTGGTGGCAATGACGGCGAAAAACACCTCCTGCGCGCCGAGCACGGCGGCTGCGCGCGGCCCCATGCCTTCGTTGCGTCGTCGCACGATGTTTTCGAGCACGACGATGGCGTCGTCGACGACCAGTCCCGTCGCCAGCACCAGAGCGAGCAGCGTAAGGATGTTGACCGAGAAGCCGGCCAGATAGATGGCGGCGATGGTGCCGATCATGGCGACCGGCATCGACAGGCCGGGAATCAGCGTCGCGCGCCAGTCGAACAGAAAGACATAGATGACGATCAGCACCATCGTCACGGACAGGCCAAGCGCGATCTCGACCTCGTGCACCGCGCCCTTGACGAAGACCGCGTCGTCGCTGGTGATCTTGATCGACATGCCCTTGGGCAGGTTTTCCTGCAACTTGGCGACGGCGGCCTGGACGCCGGTCGAGATGTCCAGCGTGTTCGATTCCGCCTGGCGGATGATGCCGACGCCAATGCCGGTCTTGCCGTCCGAACGCAGCGTGGTTTGGCCGACATCGGGGCCGAGCGTGACGGTGGCGACGTCGCGGATGCGTGTCGTGCCGCCGACGATGATGTTTTCGAACTCTTCCGGTGTGGTCACGTCGGCCGTCGTGCGGACGATCAGGTCCTGGTTGGTCGTGGTGATCGAACCGGCCGGTGAATCGAAGGCGACAGAGGCAAGCGCCGTCCTGAGGTCGGCAACCGTGAAGCCGAGGCTGGCGAGCTTGTTCTGGTCGACGTCGATGCGGAAGATCTTGTCGCGGTCGCCATAGACCTGGACGTCGGCAACGCCGGGCACGGCGGCCAGTTCGTCCTCGATCTGGTCCTGGACCACCACGGTCATGTCCTGGATCGACATGTTGTCCGAAGTCACCGCCAGTCGCATCACCGGGTCGGAATTGGCGTCGGCCTTGACGATGCGCGGCGGATCGGCCGTTTCCGGCATCTGGTTGGCGACACGGCCGACGGCGTCGCGTACGTCGGAGGCGGCGACATCGAGATCGACGCCGTCGTTGAACTCGATGGTGACGCGGCTCGAGCCGAATGAGGAAGAAGACGAGATCGATTTGACGCCGGAGACGCGGGCGACGGCGCCCTCGATCGTGTCGGTCAGTTCGCGGTCGACGGTTTCGGCCGCCGCCCCTTCGAAGGCGGTGGAAACAGTGACGACCGCGCGATCGACGTCAGGCAGTTCGCGGATCTCGACACCGTAGAAGGCAGCGAGGCCGGCAACGGCAATGAGGGTGTTCAGCACGAAGGCCATGACCGGCCTGCGAATGAACAGCGCGGTGAAGCCGGTATCGCTGGCGGCGTTGCCGGTTCCGGTCATGAGCCTTCGGCCGCGTCCGCGGCGCGCTGCTCTTCGCCGGCAAGGCGGACCACGCCGCCCTCGCTGACGCTCTGGGTGCCTTCGGTGACCACCATGTCGCCGCTGTCGATCTCCGCGTCGATCAGCACGGTCTCGGTGTTGCGTTGGATGATGCGCACCGGGACACGCTTGGCCTTGCCGTCCTCGATCTGCCAGACATAGGCGCCGTCCGAACCCCACAGGATCGCCAGCGGGCTGACGGCCGGATAGGTCTGTCCCGGGAATTTCATGGTGATGCCGAACGACATGCCGGCGCGCAGGGAATCGGCCGGATTGGCGATCTTGGCCTTGACCAGAAGGGTGCGGCTCTTCTCATCGATGTGATTGTCTATGGCCGAAACCGTTCCGGTATAGGCATTGCTGGGATTGGCGATCGGCGTCGCCGTCAACTGCGCGCCGACCTTGACGGCGGCGGCGAAACGCTCCGGCACCAGGAAATCGACCAGGATCGAGGACCGGTCATCGAGTGTGGCGATTGCCGACTGGTTGGTCACATAATTGCCGGCGGAGATCGGCAGGATACCGACAGTGCCGGCGATCGGCGCCAGAATCGACCGGCGCTGCAGCGCAAGTTCCGCGTCCTGGAGCGCCAGCTTGGCGCCTGCCAGCACGACCTCTGCGTCGGCCACGGCGACCGGTGTCGCGGCGTTGGAGGCACGAAGCGACTTGACGCGGTCGAGCTTGGCCTGCGCGTCCTGCAAGGCGAGCTTGGCCCGGTCCTGAGAGATCACCTCGGTCTCGGAATCGAGGGTCGCGATGATCTGTCCCTTGTCTACATGGCTGCCGGATTCGACCAGCAGTTCGGCGAGGCGGCCGGAACTGTAGGGATTGACGGTCACCGAGGCATTGGCACGACCGGTGCCGATCGCCTGCAGGCGGTCATTGATGACAGCCGAAGTGGCCGCCAGGGCAACCACATTCACCTGCTGGTTGCCACCACCGCGGCCGATTGCCTGCTTCGCGTTGGCGGCGCCGCTTTCAGCCGGGGACGTTGCCGCATAAGCCCAGTCAATGCCCCAGCTTGCCAGCACGTCGTGAGCGCCCGGATTAAAGCGCAGCCAGGAGGCTGCTGCCACCACCAGCACCACAAGTGCAAAAACTATCTGTTTCCAGGCGGCCATCGGCACTCCGGTTGGCAAGACAATCCTTCCGTCTACCGGTTTCCCGAAATGAAGCAGACGCAGCGAGGCTATTGTAAGGCAAGAAGCCACCCCGATATCGCGTCTTTATGACAACTCTCCGCTGTCTGCGCACATTAAATATACGTAACGTTGACGCCTAACGCAGACCTTCCATCTCGCGAATGCGTTTGGCGCCTTCTGCTTCCAGTTGACGGGTTACGGCGCCGATCAGCGTTTCCGCAACGACGAAAAGGGCAGCCGAGGAATCCCACGCCGACGGCACGGCGGTGCGTCCGGCGATGACATGGCGGGCGAAGCGGGCGATCGGCGACAGCCACTGGTCGGTGAACAGAACGATCTGCACGCCACGCTGATGCGCCTTGTCGGCGAAGCGGGCGAGACTATCCTGGTAGCGTCTGATATCGAAGATCACCAGCACGTCGCGTTTGCCCATGTCGATCAGCCTGTCGCGCCACATGCTTTCCTGGCCGGCAAGGTGAAAGACATCAGGCTGGATGACGGCGAGGTGGGCGGCCATGTAACGCGCCAGCGGATCGGTGAAGCGGCCGCCGATCAGGAATGTCTTGCCTCGCCGGTCGACGAGCCGGGTGGCGATGTCGGCAAGCTGCTTGTCGGACAGGTGCCTGAACGTCTCGCGCATATTGTCGAGCGTCGCTTCCAGCATTGGTGACACCGTGCCGCCGCCGGGCGAGGGCGGGTTGAGCGTCCTTGTCGCCGGCGATTGCAATTGCGCCGCCAGTTCGTCCTGCAGGCTCGATTGGAATTCCGGATAGTTCTGGAAGCCCAGCCGGGCGACGAAGCGCAGGATCGTCGGCGAGGAGACGCCGGCCGCGGCCGAGAATTCGGCAACCGTCTTCAGGCCGATCATCGGGTAACTGGCGATCAGCGTCTGGGCCGCGCGCCGTTCTCCGGCCGGCATCGTGCCGATGCGGTCGGCAATCAGTTCGGCAATACTGGAAATCATCTTTTCCCCACCCTTGGAGCGGGATGGTAAACCATTCCGCTCCGTCTGTTTGTCTTGGCCCCATTTCTGCGACGCCAAGTGATTCTATCTGGCTGCAAAACGCTTCGGCCCGGTCGAAGGTCTTTTCCGAAATCGCATTTGACAAAGTCGCCCAAACTGTATGAAATCATCCATAGGGACGCAATGACACAAAATACGTAACATACGATACAGCGCCCCCGGGGACAGTAGACTATGGAGAAAGCACGGCCCGCCAGCCTTGCAGCGTCTGATACCGTGAGGGTAACGAACCCCGGCGGATCGAGCCCTTTTGTGCTGACCTGCGATCACGCCTCGAACTTCCTTCCCGCTGAATTCGGCACGCTCGGCCTTGCCGCAGAGGACCTGTCGCGCCACATCGCCTGGGATCCCGGCGCGCTGCCGGTTGCGCGCCGCATGGCGCAGGCGCTCGATGCCACGCTGGTCGAAACCCGTATCTCGCGTCTCGTTATCGACTGCAACCGGCCGCTCGACGCGCCCGATTTGATACCGCCAGTCAGTGAGACAACAGCCATACCGGGCAATACCGGACTGTCGGAAGATGGGCGCGCGGCGCGCATCGCCTTGTCATGGCAGCCGTTTCACGCCGCCATCGATCAGATTGTCTGTGACAGGCTGGCGCGCGGGCAGGCGACCCGCCTGGTTTCGGTCCACTCCTTCACGCCAGTCTACAAATCCAAAAACCGGCCCTGGCACATCGGCATCATCCATGACGAGGACCGCCGGCTGGCATCGCCGTTGATATCAGCGCTGAAACGGCTTGCCGGCGTCACCGTCGGCGTCAACGAGCCCTATTCGCCGGCCGACCGCGTCTATTTCACGCTGGAACGCCATGCGCGCTCGCGCGGCTTGCCTTGCGCGATGATCGAAATCCGCAATGATGAAATTTCCGGCGAGACCGGGCAGCGGAAATGGGCGGATCTGCTCACGGGCATTTTTTCGGATCTGGAGCCGGAGGAGGCAGGACAGACCAGATCGCATTCAGTCGGCCAGATCGCATTCAGTCGGAAAGTCAGTTCAATCGGCTAGCCAGAACAAGATGAGACTGACTCATCTCGTTCTGAAACAACAGGGGACTTCCAATGATAGCACCGGGTTACACAGACATTGACAAGAAGGAGGACCTCAAGGTTCTCCACGGTATGGGCTATGCCCAGGAATTGTCGCGAAGCATGAGCCGCTTCTCGAATTTCGCGATCTCGTTCTCGATCATCTGCATCCTTTCGGGTGGCATCAATTCCTTTGCACAAGCCACCGGGTCGATCGGCGGCGCCGCGGCGGGCATCGGCTGGATCGTCGGCTGTTGTCTTTCGGCCTGCTTTGCCCTTGCGATGGCGCAGATTGCCTCGGCATTTCCGACCGCTGGCGGCCTCTATCACTGGTCTTCGATCCTCGGAAACCGCTTCACCGGCTGGCTGACCGCCTGGCTCAATTTGCTCGGCCTGATTACCGTGCTGGGCGCGATCAATATCGGCACCGCATTCTTCTTTGTCGGAACGTTTGGAAGCTGGTTTGGCATCACCGGAACGCCTGGGGAGATCGTCGGGTTCGTTACCTTCATCACGGTGCTGCAGGCGCTGTTCAACCATTTTGGCATCAAGCTCACGGCCATGCTGACGGATGCTTCGGGCTTCCTCATCCTGGGCGCGACGGCAGTACTGATCGTGGCTTGCCTGGTGTTTGCGCCCGCGATCGATATCACCCGGTTGTGGACATTCACCAACTATTCGGGCGACGCCGGTGGCGGTGTCTTCCCGCAGTCCGACTCCATGAGCTACCTGTTCCTGCTCTGCCTGCTTCTGCCGGTCTACACCATTACCGGCTACGACGCGTCGGCGCATACCTCCGAAGAAACAGAGAAAGCAGCACACTCGGTGCCGCAGGCGATCGTTTCGTCCGTGCTCTGGTCTTCGCTAATCGGTTGGGTGATGCTGTGCGCAATCGTTCTGGCAATCCCCGACCTGGCCGCCGGCGCCAAGCAGGGCTGGAACGTGTTCTTCGCCACCATGGACGCGATCATGCCAGTCTGGCTGAAGACGTTGCTGTATCTCGCAATCCTGATCTCGCAGTTCCTGTGCGGTCTCGCCACGGTGACCTCGGCCTCGCGCATGTTGTTTGCCTTCTCGCGTGACGGTGGCATGCCGTTCGGTTCCGCATCGCTCGCCAAAGTCAACCCGACCTGGCGCACGCCGGTCAACGCGATCTGGACCGCTGCGGTGCTCGAGATCATCTATGTCTTTCTTGCGCAGTTCATTTCGATCGGCGGCACCAACATCTACACCATCGTCGTCAATTCGACGCTGGTGTTCCTGTTCCTGTCGTTCATCATTCCGATCGTGCTCGGCATGATGACTTTCGGAACGGCGAAATGGCCGAATCCAGGCCCGTGGAACCTCGGCGCCGGGCTGTTCAAGCTGTTTTGCGCCCTGTCGGTCGTCGGCATGGCGATCATCTTCTACATCGCCATCCAGCCGCCGAACGACAAGGTGCTTTACATCACCATTGGCTTCATTGTGCTGACCGCCGTGCTTTGGTTCGGTTTCGAGAACCGCCGCTTCCAGGGTCCACCGATCGGCGACCAGATTGCCAAGCGCAAGGCTGCCATCGCGGCCGCCGAACTGGCCGTCGGCGAAACCGGCTACTGACATCAACCATCATGGCCATGGCCGGCGTTTTTGCCGGCCATGGTTTCGTTTGCCCCCCTCAATCCGTCAAGCGCTGGAGTGCCAAAGGAATGGCCGGAAATTTCTCGTTCGATCAATTGAAGAAAGCGGTCTCCAGCGGCGAGATCGACACGGTGCTGGCCTGCATCGTCGACATGCAGGGCCGGCTGGCGGGAAAACGGTTCCTGGCGCAATACTTCGTCGATTCCGCGCATGACGAAACGCATGGCTGCAACTATCTCCTGGCCGCCGACATCGATATGGAGCCGGTGCCCGGTTACAAGGCGGCGAGCTGGTCGAAGGGCTATGGCGACTTCGTCATGAAGCCGGATCTAGCCACGCTGCGGCGCATTCCGTGGCTGGAAAAGACCGCACTCGTGATCTGCGACGTGCTCGACCACCACACGCATGACGACCTGCCGCACTCGCCGCGCGCCATCCTCAAGAAGCAGGTCAAGCGGCTGACGGAGCGCGGCTATATCGGCTATTTCGCTTCAGAGCTGGAATTCTACCTGTTCAACGAGACCTACGATTCCGCCCGCAAGAAGCATTGGCAGGGCCTCGACACGGCATCGCCCTATATCGGCGATTACCAGATCGGCATCACCACCAAGGAAGAAGGCGTCATGCGCCGGCTTCGCAACGAGATGGAAGCCGCCGGCATCCCGATCGAGAATTCCAAGGGTGAATGGGGTCCCGGCCAGGAAGAGATCAATGTGCGCTACGCCGAGGCGCTCGACATGGCCGACGGCCACGTCATCCTGAAGAACGGCGCCAAGGAAATCGCCGAGTCCGAGGGCAAGGCGATTTCGTTCATGTCCAAATACAATTACGGGCTCGCCGGCAATTCCAGCCACATCCACAATTCGCTGTGGAGCGCCGACGGCAAGACGCCGTTGTTCTTCGACAAAAATGCGGAGTGGACGCTATCGACGCTCGGCCAGCAATGGGCGGCGGGCCAACTCAAATACGCCAACGAATTCACCTGGTTCCTGGCGCCTTACGTCAATTCCTACAAGCGCTTCCAGGCCGGCACCTTCGCGCCGACCAAGATCATGTGGAGCGAGGACAACCGCACCGCCGGTTTCCGGCTGTGCGGCGAGGGCACCAAGGGCATCCGCATGGAATGCCGCATCGGCGGCGCAGACCTCAACCCGTATCTCGCCTTCGCAGCGCTGATCGCGGCCGGTCTTGCCGGCATCGACGAGAAGCTGGAACTGCAAAAGCCGTTTGTCGGCGATGCCTATCAGGCATCTCGCCTGCCGGAGATCCCGAAGACGCTGCGCGATGCCACCGAGACGCTGACGAACTCGATGATGCTGAAGGAGGCGCTCGGCGAGGACGTGCTTGAACACTATGTCCATACCGCCAAGTGGGAGCAGTTCGAATACGACCGCCGGATTACGGATTGGGAACTGCACAGAGGATTCGAGCGATATTGACAGTGTTGTGTTTTTCGCACTATGTTGCGATTATGGCATCGCAACATACGGGAGGCAGGATTGCCCCAAGGCAAAGCCAATGTCGACAAGGTGTGGTTTGACAGTCAGATGAAGGAGCGCAACCTGACGGTGCGCCGCATGGCCACCCAAATGAACATGCACTACAGCGCCCTGTCGCGGACGCTGAACGGCGAGCGGCGTATGCAAGTTGATGAAATACGCAAGATCGCTGAAATTTTCGACCAGCCGGAAAGCGAGGTGTTGGTCCACCTGGGCTCTTCGGATGCGAAGGCGGCGGAGCGTCGTCCCGGCTTCATGGAGGGGCAGGTGGATTTCGAGAATGCGTTAGACGTAAACGACACCGCTGGAGAATACATCGTGCCGCCTCGAGGCGGCGATCCGTTGTTTGGATGCATGGCTGGGACGCTCACGCTTCTCCCGGACGTCGATTACACCGCACCCGCGGATCCGGACTGGGGCAAGGTGTATGACGACTGATGGGGTGCTCCTGGACACATGCTTCATACTGTGGCTGTCGACGGAACAACCGGTCGCGAGAGCGGCGGTTGAGAGGGTGACCAGCGCGCGGAAAAATGGCGACGTGATCGCCGTTTCCGTCATGTCCGCTTGGGAAATCGGAATGCTGGTTTCTAAAGGCCGGCTTCCGTTCATCAAGTCACCGCTCGCATGGTTTGAACGGTTCGTGCAGGCTGGTGCAACGAGTGTTGAAGGGATCGACTGTGAGCTCTTGGTCGAGTCTTCGTTCCTGCCCGGCGTCGTTCACAACGATCCAACAGATAGGATCATCATAGCTACGGCGCGTTCGAAGAATTTGGAAATTATCACCCGCGATCGCGCGATCCTTGCCTATGGCTCGGCTGGCTTCGTCAAAACAGTTCCTTGTTGATTTGGAGACGTTTAATTGGAAACCGTGAAACTCATATCCCCCGTCGATGGCTCGATCTATGCCGAGAGGCCCGTGGCAACGGACCAGGCGATCAACGCCGCGGTCGAGCGCGCCAAAGCGGCGCAGGAGAAGTGGGCTGAGACGCCGATCGTCGAGCGCGGCAAGTACATGCTGGCGATGCTGGAAGCGCTGGTCGCGATGACCGACGAGATCGTGCCGGAGATTGCCTGGCAGATGGGGCGGCCTGTTCGCTATGGCGGCGAGTTCGGCGGCGTCAAGGAACGCACCAACTACATGGTCGAGATCGCCGAGGCGGCGCTCAAGTCGGTGCCGGCCTCCAACCCGAAGGATGGCTTCCGCCGCTATGTGAAGAAGGATCCGCTCGGCGTGGTCATGGTGATCGCGCCGTGGAATTATCCTTACCTCACCGCCGTCAACACCATCGTGCCGGCGCTGATGGCCGGCAACACCGTCATCCTCAAGCATGCGGCGCAGACGCTGCTGGTTGGCGAGCGCTTTCAGCAGGCCTTCGACAGGGCCGGTCTGCCGAAGGGTGTGTTCCAGAATATCGTGCTCAACCACGCCCAGACCGAGAAGCTGCTCGGCTCGGGCAAGATCGACCATGTCAATTTCACCGGTTCGGTCGCCGGCGGCCGCGCCATCGAAAGAGCGGCGGCGGGCACCTTCATGACGCTCGGCCTGGAGCTTGGCGGCAAGGATCCGGCCTATGTGCTGCCCGACGCCAAGATGGACCATGCGGTCGCCAATCTGGTCGACGGCGCCTTCTACAATTCCGGACAGTGCTGCTGCGGCATCGAACGCGTCTATGTGCACGAAAAGGTCTATGACGAATTCGTCGAAGGCTTCATCGCCGAGACGAAGAACTATGTCGTCGGCAATCCGCTCGACCAGGCGACGACGATGGGGCCGATGGCGCAGGCGCGCTTCGCCGACCTGATCCGCGAACAGAAGGCCGAGGCATTGCGCAAAGGCGCGGCGGCGCACATCAACATGAAGGTGACGAACGACAAGGCCGGTTCGCCCTATCTGGCGCCGGAAGTGCTGACCAATGTCGATCATCAGATGAGCGTCATGCGCGAGGAGAGTTTTGGGCCGATCGTCGGCATCATGAAGGTGCGCAATGACGAAGAGGCGATCGCGTTGATGAACGACAGCCCCTACGGACTGACCGCTTCGATCTGGACACGTGATACCGAGCATGCGGTGGCGATCGGCGACCGCGTCGAGACCGGCACGGTGTTCATGAACCGCTGCGACTACCTCGATCCGGCACTGGTCTGGACCGGCGTCAAGGACACCGGCAAGGGTGCTGGGCTGTCGGCCATCGGCTACGACAATCTGACCAGGCCGAAATCTTTCCATCTGCGCGAAGCCATCTGAGCTGCCTGAGTACCGAGTATTGGACCACTCAAGGAGGAGAAATGTCTGAGATACAGCCGTCCGCACCATTGGCCCGTCAGGGGCCAGAGGGTATTGGCGGCTACCTCGTCATGCCGATGCTTGGCCTCATTTTCATGCCTCTGGCTGGTCTGGTTGTTTTCGAGCACCATATCGGCCTGTCCGAGTATTTTAGCCTACTAACCGGTGCGCAGCAGGTCTTCGTCGTAACGGAGATTTTCGGATATCTGGCGATCGCGGTCGCCTGCCCGCTGGGCTTGCTCGTTTTGCTGATTGGCAAGAGGCGGGCCTTTCCACACCTTTACATCGTCTGGGCCGCCGTCAGTCCCGTCTCTATCCTGACCGATCTTGCCGCCGGGAGCATCCTTCTTGGCGATATCTTTGAGGCGCAAGGCGTGGCTTTGTTCGATGGAGAGGCGGCAAAGAATATTCAACACTCGATCGTCTATTCCGTAATCTGGATTCTATACATGCAGAAGTCCCGGCGGGTTCAGAACACTTTCACCCAATAGCCACCACCCACAATGTCCTGAAATCGAGAAAAAATGTCCAGGCTGATCTCCAAATGGAACTACCCCACCACCGTCCGCTTCGGCGCGGGGCGCATCAAGGAATTGCCTGAGGTGCTGGCGGCCACCGGCATCAAGCGGCCGCTGTTCGTCACCGATCCAGGCCTGGCGAAACTGCCGGTCGTCGCCTCGACGCTGAAGATCCTTGACGACGCCAAGGTTCCCTATGGCGTCTTCTCGGAGGTCAGGCCGAACCCGGTCGAATCCAATCTGACCGCCGGCATCGCCGTGTTCAAGAAGGGCAAGCATGACGGCGTCATCGCCTTCGGCGGCGGCTCGGCGCTCGATCTCGGCAAGCTGATTGCCTTCCAGGCCGGGCAGACTAGGCCGGTGTGGGACTTCGAGGATGTCGACGACTGGTGGACGCGCGCCAATTCGGATGCCATCGCGCCGATCATCGCCGTGCCGACCACCGCCGGCACCGGATCGGAGGTCGGCCGCGCCGGCGTCATCACCAATGAAGCGACGCACACCAAGAAGGTCATCTTCCATCCGAAACTTTTGCCGGCAATCGTCATCGCCGATCCGGAACTGTCGGTCGGCATGCCCGGCTTCATCACCGCCGGCACTGGGATGGACGCGCTTGCCCACTGCCTCGAAGCTTATTGCGCGCCGGGCTATCATCCGATGGCCGACGGCATCGCCGTCGAAGGCGTCAGGCTGGTTTTCGAAAACCTGCCGAAGGCTTTTGCCAACGGCAAGGATCTCGTCGCGCGCGCCCATATGATGAGCGCCGCCGCGATGGGCGCCACCGCCTTCCAGAAGGGGCTCGGCGCCATCCATTCGCTGTCGCATCCGATCGGCGCGCTCTACGATACCCATCACGGGATGACCAATGCGGTGTTCATGCCCTATGTGCTGGCCTTCAATCGTGACTCCATCGAGGAGCGTATTGGCCGGCTCGCCGCTTATTGTGGCATCAAGGGCGGCTTCGACGGCTTCGCCAAGGCGATCATCAAGCTGCGCAAGGAATTGAAGGTGCCGCACGCGCTGCCGGGCCTGATCAAGGGGCTCGACATGGACAAGAAGCGCAAGGGGCTGATCGCCGACATGGCGGTGGTCGATCCGACCGCCGGCGGCAACCCGGTCAAGCTGACCAAGAAGGCGGCGCTGACCTTGCTCGAAAACGCCATCGCCGGCACGGTCTGAGGCGTTTTCCGCATCGCAAATTGATTTGAAAAGGGGCTACAAAAACAAGGGGGAGGATGACGGGCAAGGCAGAAATTAGTTAGCCGGAAAAAGAATCGCGAAGCGATTGCTACAGCCGGTTAAAAAGAGTTTACTTTTTCGCACTGCGAGCAGCCGGTTTCATAAAGCTTTCATCTGGCTGTCACATGAAAACGATACCGCATCGCAGGCGTCCAACGGCGTCAGTTCAACGGAGAGAACACATGTTCAAATTCACGGGGAAAGTGCTTTCCCTTTCGGCCGCGGCGCTTTTCGCGTCGACGGTGATTTCGTCCGCGGATTCGATGGACGATCTCGTCAAGGCCGCCAAGGCCGAAGGCCAGCTTACCACCATCGCGCTGCCGCATGACTGGTGCGGTTACGGCGACGTCATCGCCGGTTTCAAGGCGAAGTATCCGGAAATCACCGTCAACGAACTCAACCCCGATGCCGGTTCCGGTGACGAGGTCGAGGCGATCAAGGCCAACAAGGACAACAAGGGCCCGCAGGCGCCCGACGTCATCGACGTCGGCTTGTCGTTCGGCCCGTCGGCCAAGAAGGATGGCCTGATCCAGGCTTACAAGGTGTCGACTTGGGACTCGATCCCAGAGAGCGCCAAGGACGCCGAAGGGTTCTGGACCGGCGACTATTACGGCGTGCTGTCCTTCCAGGTGAACAAGGATCTGGTCAAGGAATCGCCGAAGGACTGGGCCGACCTGCTGAAGCCGGAATTCGCCAACTCGGTCGCTTTGGCCGGTGATCCGCGCGCGTCGAATCAGGCCATCCAGGCGGTTTATGCCGCTGGCCTGTCGTCGGGTGCCGCCGCTGGTGAAGCTGCTGGCACCGCCGGCCTCGATTTCTTCAAGAAGCTCAATGCCGCCGGTAATTTCGTGCCGGTCATCGGCAAGGCCGCCACGCTCGCGCAGGGTCAGACTCCGATCCTCGTCACCTGGGACTACAACGCGCTCGCCGGCCGCGACACGCTGAAGGGCAACCCGCCCGTCGACGTCGTCGTGCCGAAGACCGGTGTCGTCGCTGGCGTCTACGTGCAGGCGATCAGCGCCTACGCGCCGCACCCGAACGCAGCCAAGCTCTGGCTGGAATACCTCTATTCCGACGAAGGCCAGATCGCTTGGCTGAAGGGCTATTGCCACCCGATCCGCTTCAACGATCTTGCCAAGAACAACAAGATCCCGGCGGACGTGCTGGCCAAGCTGCCGCCGGCTGAGTCCTATGCGGCCGCGGCGTTCCCGACGCTCGACGAGCAGGGCAAGGCGAAGGAAGCCATCACCAAGAACTGGGATGCCGTTGTCGGCGCCAACGTCAAGTAAGTTACGCCATGCCGGGCGGCCTCTGGGTCGCCCGGTCTTTCTCTCGAAGACGGTAGCCGGCGCATGACCGATATCTCAATGTCCGACCACGCTGTTACCGGCAAGACTGCGCCTCCCGCCGAAGCACGCAGCATGCGGCTGCCCACGCAATGGCTTGGCGTCGCGCCGTTCTTCATCTTTGCCATCATGTTCCTGATCCTGCCCACGCTCTATCTGATGCTGGGCGCATTCCAGAACGATGCCGGCGAATTCACCCTCGAAAACATCGCGGCGCTGGCGCAACCGTCGATCGTTGCCGCTTACTGGATTTCGATCAAGGTCAGTCTTGCTTCATCGCTGATTGGCGCCTTCGCAGGTCTCGCCATCGCCATCGCCATTGTGCGCGGCGGCCTGCCGGACTGGATACGCTCGGCGACACTGACGTTTTCCGGCGTGGCCTCCAATTTTGCCGGCGTGCCGCTGGCCTTCGCCTTCCTCGCCACGCTCGGCCGGCTCGGCCTTGCGACGGTGATCCTGAACACCCTGTTCGGCCTCAACATCTACGCGCATGGCTTCAACATCCTGTCATTCTGGGGCCTGACGCTGACCTATGTCTATTTCCAGATACCGCTGATGGTGGTCATCATCGTGCCAGCCATCGACGGGCTGAAAAAGGAATGGGGCGAGGCCGCCGCGACGCTGGGCGCGACCATGTCGCAGTACTGGCGCATGGTGGTCATTCCGGTGATCTGGCCGAGTTTCCTCGGCACCGTGATCCTGTTGTTCGCCAATGCCTTCGGCGCTATCGCCACCGCCTATGCATTGACCGGCTCGTCGCTCAACATCGTGCCGATCCTGCTCTATGCCCAGATCCGTGGAGATGTGCTGCACAATGCCCATCTCGGCTACGCCATAGCCTTCGGCATGATCGTCATCACCGGTCTTGCCAATGTTTTCTACATCTGGTTCCGCACCCGTTCCGAGAGGTGGCTCAAATGAAGGCTGGCAGGTTCTGGGCCTGGGTCGTCTTCGCGCTGGGCGCGGCCTATTTCTTCATTCCGCTGATCGCGACGGTGGAGTTCTCCATGCGCATGCGGCGTGGCGAGTACTCCTTCGACGCCTACAAGGTCGTGCTCGGCGATGCCCGCTTCCAGGCGACCTTCGGCTATTCGGTGCTCGCCGCCGTCTTTACCATCATTCTCGGCGTGCTCATCGTGGTGCCGGCTGCATACTGGATCCGGCTGCGCCTGCCGCAATTGCGGCCGATCGTCGAGTTCATCACGCTGCTGCCGCTGGTCATCCCGGCCATCGTCATCGTCTTCGGCTACATCAGAATGTACGGGTCGAATTCGCCGCTGCCGTTCCTGGCGACCGATACAGGCACCAATGCCTTGCTGGTCATCGGCTATGCGACACTGGCGTTGCCTTATATGTATCGCGCCGTCGACACAGGGCTTCGCACCATCGACGTGCGTACCCTCACGGAAGCGGCACAGATCCTTGGTGCCGGTTGGGGGACGATCATCACCCGCGTCATCCTGCCCAATGTGCTGATCGCGGTGCTCTCGGGCGCCTTCCTGACCTTCGCCATCGTCATTGGCGAGTTCACCATGGCGAGCCTGCTCAATCGGCCGGCTTTCGGCCCCTATCTGCAGAATATCGGCGCCAATCGCGCTTATGAGCCGGCAGCGCTCGCCATTATCGCCTTCGCCATTACCTGGGGCTGCATGTCGCTGATCCAAATCCTGTCCCGCTTCGCGCCGAGATCGGCGAGCCGTCCGAACTGAAAGTCAAAGCCATGGCCGACCCGTTCCTGTCCATCCAGCACGTTCGAAAATCCTTCGGCGCCACCACCGTGGTGGAGGATTTCAATCTCGACGTCGAACGCGGCGAATTCGTCTCTTTCCTCGGCCCGTCCGGCTGCGGCAAGACCACGGTGCTGCGGATGGTCGCGGGCTTCGAGGAGCCGAGCGCCGGCAAGATCGTCGTCGGTGGCAAGGACATTACGAGGCTGAAGCCCAACCAGCGCAATGTCGGCATGGTGTTTCAGGCCTATGCGCTGTTTCCGAACCTGACCGTGGCGCAGAATATCGGCTTCGGCCTCAAGGTCGCGGGCATGCCTAGGGCTGACATCGATGCCCGTGTCGCCGAGATGCTCGACATCATCAAGCTGCCGCAGATGGCGGATCGCTATCCCTACCAGCTCTCGGGTGGCCAGCAGCAGCGCATCGCGCTGGCTCGCGCCATCGCGCCGAAGCCGAAGCTGCTGCTGCTCGACGAGCCGCTGTCGGCGCTCGATGCCAAGGTGCGTGTGTCGCTGCGCGAGGAAATCCGCTCGATCCAGAAGAAGCTCGGCATCACCACCATCTTCGTGACGCACGACCAGGAAGAGGCGTTGTCGATCTCGGACCGCATCGCCGTCATGCATGGCGGCAAGGCCGAGCAGGTCGGCACGCCGTTCGAGATCTACAACCGCCCGGCAACCAAGTTCGTCGCCAACTTCGTCGGCACGCTGAACGTGCTGGAAGGCACCGTCACCGATGCCTCGGCAGGCACGGTGCGGGTCAACAGCGAAGAGGTCTCGCTCAAGGGCAAGCTCAACGGTTCCAAATCCGGTGACACGCTGTCGCTGGCGCTCCGCCCGGAAGCGATTTCGCTCGGCCGTCAGCCCGGCCGCGACTCCAGCCTTTCCGGCGAAATCTCCGAGGTGCATTTCCTCGGCTCCGTCATCCGGGTTCGCGTCGGCATCGGCGGCAGCACAGTCTCGCTCGACACGTTCAACAGCCCGGCAACGCCGCCCCCCGCGGTCGGTGAAAAGGCCGAGATCTCGTTCTCGTCGAGCGACATGCTGGTGCTGCACTAGGCCGTGCCGATATTCAGGTGAGGCCGGCCGCAAATGCAGGTTTCCTGCGCTCCCGGTGCCTCACCTATCCCAAATTAATTACGCTCCGGTTCCAGGAACCATCATTTTCGATCCGGTGTGACCTCAACCTCGACACATCCTGGATCCGTCCAAATAGAATGTTCTCGAGCCGGCGCGCTATCCATAGCTGCGACTCGCCTGAAGGCCGGCCGGCTCGCCGATCGAACATCCTGCGCTTGGCCGCTTTGCCACTGCCGCCAATTCCGCTTCACGGATATAACAAGCCATGGCTCTTTTCGAACTCACGCTTGTCCTGCTTTTGATCGCCGTCGCACTGACGGCGCTGTCGCGACGGCTGGAGATTCCTTATCCGTCCCTGCTGGCTTTGGCCGGGGTGGGCATCGCCTTCGTGCCAGGTGCGCCAATGATCGAGATCGATCCGGAACTGGCGCTTGCCCTGTTTATCGCGCCGGTGTTGCTCGATGCCGCCTATGACACGTCTTTGCGCGATCTCAACCGCTACAGGGTGCCGCTTGCGTTGCTGGCGCTCGGTGCCGTCCTTTTCACCACGGCGACCGTGGCTCTGGTCGGCTGGACGATGGCAGGCCTGCCGATCGCGGCGGCCATCGCTCTTGGCGCCATCGTGGCGCCACCCGATGCGGTTGCGGCTTCGGCTGTGCTTGGCCAGTTCAAGGTGCCGCACCGCATCACCGCCATCCTGCAGGGCGAGAGCCTGCTCAACGATGCCACGGCGCTGCTAATTTACCGGATTGCGGTTTCGGCGGCAGCAGGCTCGATTCTGTTGAGCAGCGCCGTTCCGATGATCCTGCTGTCCACCCTTGGCAGCCTGGCGGCCGGCTATCTGCTTGGCCGACTGTCTCTGATGACGCTGGGCCGCATCGAGGACCCGGCGAGTGGCACGGTGGTGCAGTTTGCCGGCACATTCGGGGTCTGGATCCTGGCCGACAGGCTGGGCCTTTCCGCCATCATCACCATCGTGGTCTATGCCATGACCATCGCCCGCACCGCGCCGCGCCGCATGCCGGCCAGAAACCGCATCAGCTCCTATTCAGTTTGGGAAACGGCAGTCTTTGTCCTCAATGTATTGGCTTTCGTGCTGATGGGCCTGCAGGCGCGCACGATTGTTGGCAGGCTTGCCGGCGCGGGGCAGACCGATGCGTTCGTCCTGGCCGGTATCGTGCTTGCCATCGTCATCGTTTCACGTCTGATCTGGGTGCTGGGCTGCGGCGCGATCATCAGGTGGTTTGCCCGTTTCGGCAGCGCGGATCGTCAGCGGGACGCGCCATCGCTTCGCGGCGGCATGCTCATCGGCTGGTGCGGGATGCGCGGTCTGGTGACGCTTGCGGCGGCATTCGCCTTGCCGGCTGAGTTCCCCGCCCGCGACCCGATCGTGCTCGCTGCCTTCACGGTCGTGCTCGGCACGCTGGTGTTGCAAGGCATGAGCCTGAAGCCGCTGCTGCGCCTGCTGAACCTCGACCCGGACGAAACCGTTGATCGCGAGGTTGCGCAGGCACGCGTTGTGGTGATGCAGGCCGCCCTCGACATATTGAGCGGCAAGACATCGGACGCGGCGGCTGCGGTGCGCGAGCAATATGCCGCTCAACGCAAGATCGCCAAAAATCCTGACGATGCCCAGGCGGCCACCGAATATGACCGCTTGCGCCTCTATGCCATCAAGAGCCAGCGCGACGTGCTGGAGGAACTGCGCCGCAACGGCACGATCGGTGACGAAGCCTATCACCGCCTCGAGGAAGAGATCGATTGGACCGAACTGGCGGCGTCGCCACCCGGCCGGTTCCAGCCGCTGACGACATAGAGCCTGCTCCATCCCGATGGAATCAAGATGAAGCAGGCTCTGATTCCTGTTTGAGCATGATCTATTCCGAAAAATCGGGTTCCACTTTTCGAGATCATACTTTGGCCGCTGGCCCAGCCCCGTCGCTCGCCCGGCACATTGCAACCAATCTGCCGAACCGCTACTGCCATTCAACATTGAGCCGGATAAGCAATGAAGCTGGTCAGCTACAACATCCAGTACGGGTTCGGCGGCGACGGGCGCTACGATCTTTCGCGCGCAGCGCGCCTCGTTGCCGGTGCCGACATCATCGCCTTGCAGGAGGTCGAGCGGCACTGGCAGCGCAGCAATTTCGACGACCAGCCGGAACTGCTTTCGCGCCTGCTGCCGGACTATCACTGGGTTTACGGCCCAGCTTTCGACATGGATGCCAGCGAGCGGCGCGACGGCCGTCTGGTCAACCGGCGCCGGCAGTTCGGCACCATGGTGCTGTCGAAGCTGCCGATCGTCTGGTCGCGACTGCATGCGCTGCCGATGCGCCGTACGCTGCGGCCGCTCAACACGCGCAATGCGGCACTCGAGTGCATGATCCGCACGCCAGCGGGCCCGGTGCGGGTGTTATCGCTGCATCTCGCCCACATCGCGGTCGAGGAGCGCTTGGAGCAGATCGACTATCTCATGGCCGAGCACCGGCTGGCACCGTCGGCTGGCGGGCCGTGGAGCGGCGTCGACGACGAGCCCGTACGCAATTGGACTAGCGGCGAAGCTGAGCCAGAAAATCCACTGGCGGCGATCTGGATGGGCGATTTCAACATGGAGCCGGACAGTGCCGAATATCGCCGCATCGTCGGCAGCACGCCCTACCATCGCGGGGCCGCTTACCTTGACGGTTTCGTCGATGCCGCTGCCGTGGCCGGCGAGCCGGCTCAGGATTTCCACACCCATGTAAAGACGATCGACGGCAGGGTGGCAAAGCGGCGGCTCGACCATTGTTTCGTCGGCGGCATGTTTACCGGGCGCGTGCGCTCGGTTGGCGCCGACATCGGCGAAGTTGCGTCGGATCATTTCCCGCTCCGGATCGACATCGACCTGGAAACACCCGGCATCGCCCCATGACACTTTTCGTCTTCTTCGCAGTGCTTGCGGCCGCCGCCATGCATGCGATCTGGAACGCGCTGGTCAAGGTCCATCTCGACCGCTTCCTGTCGATCACGCTGATGACCCTCGGTATGGGCGCCGCGGCCCTCCTGGTGCTGCCCTTCGTCGAAATGCCGAAGGCGCAAGTGTGGCCCTACATCGTCGCCTCCGTGTTTTTCCACATGGGCTACCGGACTTTCCTGATCGGCGCCTACAAGGCCGGCGACTTCGCCCAGACTTATCCGTTGGCGCGCGGCACCGCACCGCTGCTGGCGGCGCTTGGCGGCATGTTCGTCGTCGCCGAGGTTCCGGCCCCGCTTGCCATTCTGGGTATCTTTCTGTTGTCGGCCGGCACGCTGGTGATGTCGTTTCGCGGCGGCGCGCATCTGGAGAGGCTCAACTTGCGCGCGGTCGGCTTTGCGCTGGCCACCTCGATCTTCATTGCCAGCTACACACTGTCGGACGGCAGCGGCGCGAGGCTGGCCGCCACGGCGCAGAGCTATGCCGCCTGGCTGTTCATCTGCGATGCTTTTGGCGCCTTGGTGCTATGCCTCATCTTCCGTGGGCCGAAGGCGCTGCCGGTGCTGGCGCGCGACTGGAAGGCAGGGCTGTTCACCGGAGTGCTCAGCGGTGCGGCCTACTGGATCGTGATGTGGGCGATGACCAAGGCGCCGATCGCCTCGGTGGCGTCGCTGCGCGAAACCTCGATCCTGTTCGCCATGATGATCTCGGTGTTCGCGCTCGGCGAGAAGATGACAGGCTGGCGCGGTGCCGCCGCGCTGAGCATCGTCGCCGGTGTCGTTGCGCTCAGGCTCGGTTAGTCCAGGTGTCGTCTCGCGATCACCCATTTCACCAATGGGGCGACGAAACCAAGCACATCTACAAATGTGCCCCAATTTTTCGATTGAACGTGAGCATCTTGTCCTAAGGAGCAATCCTCAGGTCGAAGACCATCAGTCCGTCGGTGCCGCCTTCGAGCGCCGCGACCAGTCTTGCGCCGGCGCGCTGATGCGCCTCATGCACCAGATAGGCATCGCGCGCGGCCGCATCGCGGAAATCGATGGTGAAGCCGTCGGTGAAGCCGCGCACGAACGGCTCCGGGCTGACATTGGCGCTGAAATTTACCGCGTCCATGCCGTCGATAACCTGTCGCAGCGCCTCGAGGTCGGCATGGATCGCCATGCGCTCGGCGACGGGAACATCGTTGCGGAATCTAGCGAACACACAGTGCCTGATCATTTTTTGTCCCTAAGCCGCTCGATTTCCAGAAAACACGGCCGGCGGCAGCGGCTCGCGGCCGAGGATCAGGTCGGCGCCCTTTTCGCCGACCATGATGGTCGGCGCGTTGGTGTTGGAGGAGGGCACACGCGGCATCACCGAGGCGTCGCAGACGCGCAGGCCTTCGATGCCGCGCAGCCGCAGATCCGGTGTCACCACAGCCATCTCGTCATGGCCCATGCGGCAGGTGCCGACGGGATGATGGTCGGTCTTGGAACTGCGGCAGGCATAATCGAACAGCTCGTCGTCGCTGGCGAGAGACGGGCCGGGGAGCACTTCGCGCATCACATAGGGGGCGAGCGCCTTCTGTCGCATGATCTCACGCGCCAGTCTCAGCCCCTTGATCGACATGGCGCGGTCATAGGGATCGGACCAGTAGTTCGGATCGATCAGCGGGTGGTCGGCGGGATCTGCACTCTTCAGCCGCACCGTGCCGCGCGAGCGCGGGCGCAGGAAGGCCGAGTTCAAAGTGACGCCCGGATTTTTCAGCTTCTCGACGCCGGCCTCGATGCCGGAGCCCAAACCGAGATGGAACTGAATATCGGGCGACGCGGCAGTCGGGTCGGCGTACCAGAAGCCGCCGGTCTCGAACAGGCTGGAGGCCACCGGCCCCTTCTTCAGCAGCAGGTATTGCAGGCCGGCCCAGGCCGTGCGGTGCAGCTTGGCGTAGTTGTCGTAGGTGTGGTCGCCGGTGCATTCGGCGATGACGAACAAATCGAGATGGTCCTGCATGTTGGAGCCGACGCCGGGCAAATCATGAACCGGCGTCACGCCGACCGATTTCAGATGATCGGCCGGACCGATGCCCGACTGCATCAAGAGTTTCGGCGAGCCTATGGCGCCGGACGAGACGATCACCTCGCGCTCGGCGCGCAGGATTTCCTTCTCGCCGCCTGGCTTGTCGACGATTTCGACGCCTATAGCACGGCCCTTCTCGACGACGATGCGGGTCACCAGCACCTCGGTCCTGACGGTCAGGTTCTTGCGGGAGCGGATCGGTCTGAGATAGGCGACAGAAGCGGAGGAGCGGCGGGCATCCTTCTGAGTCAACTGGTAATAGCCGACCCCTTCCTGGCTGGCGCCGTTGAAATCCGGATTGAAGGGGATGCCCATCTCCTGGCCGGCACGGAAATAGGCCTCGCAGATCGGCAGCGGCGAAATCGGGTTCGACACGCCGAGCGGGCCTTGGTCGCCGTGAAAGTCGTTGGCGTAGCGCTGGTTGTTCTCGGCGCGTTTGAAGTAAGGCAGCACATCGCGATAGCCCCAGCCGGCGAGACCCTCTTCCTTCTCCCAAGTATCATAGTCGCGGGCGTTGCCGCGCGTGTAGATCTGGGCGTTGATGGACGAGCCGCCGCCGACGACCTTGGCCTGCGTGTACCAGAAGACGCGATCCTTCATGTGCCTCTGCGGCACCGTCGACCAGCCCCAGGAGGCAATGCCCTTGGTCATCTTGGCAAAGCCCGCCGGCATGTGGATATAGGGATGCCAGTCCTTGCCGCCGGCCTCCAGCAGCAGGACCGAATTTGCCGGATCCTCGCTCAATCGGTTGGCCAGAACACAGCCGGCCGGACCGGCGCCCACGATGATGTAATCGGTCATGACACTGTCCACTTACAGCCGCGGCACGGAGAGCGCGCCGTCGACATTGATGATCGAGCCGGTCGAAAAGCCGAATCTGCCGCCGGCGAGCGCCGCCACCACTGCGCCGATGTCTGAGGCTTCGCCCCAGCGCTTGGCCGGCACCAGCCCGCTATCGATGAGCGCGTCGTATTTGGCGGTCACGCCGGATGTCATGTCGGTGCGGATGATGCCGGGCCGCACCTCGAACACGCCGATGTTTTCGGGCGCAAGCCGAAGCGCCAGGTTCTTCACCCACATCGAAAGCCCGGCCTTGGAGATGCAGTAGTCCGGTCGTTCCGGTGATGCCATTTCGGCGCTGACCGACGTGATGGTGATGATCGATTTTGTGTGGTCGCCCGGTGTAGCCAGCATTGCCTTGGCGACAGCCTGGCTGAGGAACACGGTGCCGCGCAGATTGATGCCCAGCGTGCGGTCGAAATTCTCCGGTTTGAGGTCCAGCAGGTCACCGCGCACGGCAGCGCCGACGCCGGCATTGTTGACCAGGCAGTCGATGCGGCCGAAGGCGCGCGTCGCGGCATCGACAAGCGTGGTGTGGCTGGCGAGATCGGCGATGTCGCAAGGGACATAAGCGAATTTCGCGCCTCGGCCGGCAATATCAGTAGCAAGACCATCCGGCGCTTGTTCGGCCAGATCGGCGACCAGGATGTCGAAGCCGGCATCCGCGAGCGCCTCGGCGCAAGCAAGCCCGATGCCGCGCGCGCCGCCGGTGACGATGGCCGCCGGGCGGGTCATACGGCGAGGTCCATCTTGCGGATATGATCGGCGACGCGCAGCGCTTGTGCCGCGATCGACAGGGCCGGGTTCACGGCGGCCGAGTTGGGCAGGAAACTGGCATCGACGACGAACAGGTTCCGATGGTCGAAGGACCGGCAGAAGGGGTCGAGCGGTGCGGTCGCCGGATCGTCGCCCATCTTCACCGTGCCGCACTGGTGCGAAGGGGTGCGCTTGTCGAAAGGCCGCGACAGAACAATCGGATAGCCGCAAGCGCGGAAGTTTTCGCGCATCACCTTGGTCAACCCGTCAAGTGACTGCATGTTGGAACGCCGCCACTGCATGACGATGTCCTTGCCGTCGACCATGATGCGGCTTTCGGGATCGGGCAGGTCTTCGCACATCAGGTACCAGTCGACGGCGTGGCCGGCCATGAAATCGAGCGCGAATTTCGGCGCGAACTTTACATTGGCCCTCAGCATGTTGCCGTCGATCTTGCCGAGAAGCTGGACATTGCCGAGCGGCTTGCCACCCTTGCCGTCTGACAAATAATAGTCGTTCAGCATCAGCGTCTTCTGGTAGACGGCATCGTTGCGGCGGCGCGGGTCGATCGCCAGCATGGCGCTCGAATTGTGGTTCATGAAATTGCGGCCGACCTGGTCGGAGCGGTTGGCGACGCCTTTGCCGTCTGGCGAGGGCGAGCGAAGCAGGATGACGGCGGAATTGACCGCGCCGGCAGAGAGGATGACCAGCTTCGGTGATACTTTCTTCGCCTCGCCGTCCTGCTGATAGTGGATAGTGGCGATGCTTTTGCCGTCGGGCGACGCTTCCAGGTACTCGACATGGCAGCTGGTCTCAAGCCGGATGTTGCTGTCGTTGAGTGCCGCCGTCAGTGGTCCCGTCTGAGCGTCGACCTTGCCCTGGCCGGTGTTGGGGAAAGCATCCCAGCCGGTCTTGCCCTCTTTCAGCCACGTGTCGATGTCGACGCCGAGCGGCAGCGAGGCCGGATGTAGGCCGAGGCTTTTCAGCTCGGCACGGGCGCGGGCGATGGGGGCCTCGTCGGGCACTGGCTTGTAGGCATACGGGAGCGAATGGAACGGCTCGGTCGGGTCCTCGCCCAGTGCACCGCGCACGCGAAACAGCTGTTCGGCTTTCGAATACCAGGGCTCGAACTCCTCATAGGAAAACGGCCAGGCCGGCGAGACGCCGCCGAAATGCTCCATGGCGGCAAAGTCTTCCTTGCGGTAGCGGATCAGCACAGCGCCATAGAATTTTGAATTGCCGCCGACATAGTAGTAGTTGCCGGGATTGAAGGCAGCCCCTCCCGCTTCGCGCCACATCTCCTTCGGCCGGTAGTGGCCGTTGATGAAAATCGAACGCGTGTCACGCGCGTGCGGCGTCGCCGGCAACGGCACACCGCGTTCCAGCATCAGGATGTTCGCGCCGCTGCCGGCAAGGCCGGAGGCGATCGTTGCGCCGCCGATGCCGGAGCCGATGATGACGATGTCCGGATTTGTCATGGCCGTCAGCGAATGCGGCTCTCGGTCGCCGGATCGAAGAACACAGCCTTTGTCAGGTTGAAGGCGAGCGGCGTGTTGGTGCCCGGCTGGATGTTGGCGTCGGCACGCAGCCGCGCCACCACGCCCTTGCCGCCGAGATTGGTGACGGCGAAGGTGTCGGAGCCTGCAGGTTCGACGACCTCGATATGACAGTCGGCGGTGGCGATGTTCGAGGCGTTGCGTTCGGCGCCTTCCGGGTCGGTCAGCGCTTCAGGACGGACGCCGAAGATGATCGGCTTGCCCTGGAATGCCGATAGGCCGGTCGGTGCATTGGCCATCGGCAGGTTGATCGGCTCGCGCGCCTCGCGCTGGAGCACGACGGACAGCGCGTTGCCATTGGCGCCGATCGTTGCCGGGATCAGGTTCATCGCCGGCGAGCCCATGAAATCGGCGACGAACAGATTGGTCGGGTTGTTGTAGATTTCGGCCGGAGTGCCGAACTGCTGTACCTCGCCGTCGCGCATGACAGCAATCTTGGTCGCCAGCGTCATCGCCTCGATCTGGTCGTGGGTGACGTAGACGATGGTGGTGCCGGTGGTGGCGTGCAGGCGCTTGATCTCGATGCGCATATCGACGCGCAGCTTGGCGTCGAGGTTGGAGAGCGGCTCGTCGAACAGGAACAGTTTGGGGTCGCGCACCAGCGCCCGGCCCATAGCGACGCGCTGTCGTTGACCGCCGGAAAGCTGGCTCGGCTTGCGCTGCAGCAGGTGGCCGATCTGCAAGACCTTCGCCACCTTGTCGATCGCCTTCTGGCGCTCCGCCGCCGGCACGCCGCGCATCTCCATGCCGAAGGAGATGTTTCCGGCCACCGTCATGTTCGGGTAGAGCGCATAGCTTTGGAACACCATGGCGATGTCGCGCTTCGAGGGATGCAGATCATTGATGGTGCGGCCATCGACACGAATTTCGCCCGAAGTGATTGTTTCCAGTCCGGCGATGGTGTTGAGAAGCGTGGACTTGCCGCAGCCGGACGGGCCGACCAGCACTAGGAAGCCGCCTTTCTCAAGCTCGACATCGATCCCCTTGAGGATCTCCACCTGGCCGAAGCGCTTTCTCAGACCATCAATTTCCAGAAAAGCCATCAGATTATCCTTTGACGGCGCCAGCCATGAGACCGCGCACGAAGTAGCGGCCGGCGAGCACATAGACGAGAAGGGTGGGCAGTGCCGCGATCATCGCGGCGGCCATGTTGACGTTGTATTCGACGACGCCGGTCGACGTGTTGACGACGTTGTTGAGCGCCACCGTCATCGGCATCACGTCGCCGGAGCCGGCATAGGCGGAGGCAAACAGGAAGTCGTTCCAGATGTTGGTGAACTGGTAAATCACCGTCACCACGATGATCGGCAGTGAGTTGGGCAGCATGATGCGCCGGAAGATCTGGAAGAAGCTTGCCCCGTCGACCTGCGCCGCCTTGACCAGTTCGGTTGGGAACGCCTCGTAGTAGTTGCGGAAGAACAGCGTGGTGAAGCCGATGCCGTAGACAACGTGGACGAAGACCAGGTTGACTGTCGAATTACCGAGGCCGAAGCTCGTTCCGATCGCATTCTGCAAAGTCACGCCGAAACGGCCGATGCTGCCAAGGATGGTCGCCATCGGCAACAGCACCGACTGGAACGGGATGAAGCAGGCAAACAGCATCAGCCCGAACACCAGCGTCGCCCCGCGAAAGCGCCATTTTGTCAGCACATAGCCGTTGAGCGCGCCGAGCAGGGTCGAGATGATGACTGCCGGAACCACCATCTTGATCGAGTTCCAGAAATAGCCCTTCATGCCGACGCAGGTCAGGCCCGAGCAAACTTCGCTCCACGCCTTTATCCATGGGTCGAAGGTCGGCGCTTGCGGCAGCGCCAGCATGTTGCCGTTCTGGATCTCTTCCATGGTCTTGAAGGAGGTCACCAGCATGACGAACAGCGGCATCAGGTAGAACAGCGCAAACAGCGCCAAGAGCCCGTAGATGACGATGCGGTTGATGAGCTTGACGTTGACGCCGCCTGAGGCCTGACGGGCGGGAGTGGTGACGGCGCTCATCGCGGCTTCTCCCTGAGTTCCGAATAGAGATAGGGCACGATGATGGCGACGATGGTCATCAGCATGATCACGGCGCTGGCCGAGCCGACGGCCATCTCGTTGCGCTTGAAGGTGTACTCGTACATGAAATTAGAGGGCAGCCAGGCCGAGCCGCCGGGGCCGCCGCTGGTCAGCGCCACGACAAGGTCATACGACTTGATGGCGAGGTGCGCGAGCACGATGAAGGCCGACAGGAAGATCGGCCGCAGCAGCGGGATGACGATGCGGCGGTAGAGCTGGAAGGTGGTGGCGCCATCGATCTGCGCCGCCTTCATGATCTCGCCGTCGATGCCGCGCAGACCGGCCAGGAACATCGCCATGATGAAGCCCGAGGCCTGCCAGACACCGGCGATGACCACCGTGTAGATGACGAAATCCTTGTTCTTGATCCAGTCGAAATGGAAGCTCGTCCAACCCCATTGATGCAAGGTCTGCTCGAGGCCGAGGCCGGGATCGAGGAACCATTTCCAGGCAACCCCGGTGACGATGAAGGACAGCGCCATCGGATAGAGATAGATCGGCCGCAGCACGCCTTCGCCGCGGATCTTCTGGTCGAGCAGGATGGCCAGGAACAGGCCGAGCGCCAGGCAGATGAAGATGTAGAGAAAACCGAAAATGCCCACGTTGGTGATCGACGTGTACCAGCTTGATGGCGGGTCGGTGTCGAAGGTCCAGCCCCACAGCCGCTGATAAGCACGCGAGCCGGTGATGGCATAGGACGGGAAGGTCTTGGAATTGGTGAAGGACAGATAGATCGTCCACAGGATGAAACCGTAGACGAAGACGATGGTGATGGCAAAGCTCGGTGCCAGCACGATCTTGGGCAAGGCGTCCTGCAGGCGCGAGCGCACCGAGGCGCCCGGGCGTGCGTGCTCCGGCGTCAGCTTGATCTGGCTTGTCGCTACCGTGCTCATGAGGCTCCTCCCGTCGACGCGCGACCAACCGGCTTCGCGGATCGGAGCCTTCCCCACCGGGGCGGGGAAGGCGTTTTCTTGTGTGGCGCTTACTTGGCGTCGTCGATGGCCTTGACCAGTTCGGTCACGGCCTCGTCCGAGGTCTTGATCTGACCATGGACGAACTTGGAGACGACATCCTTGTAGGCATTGGCGACCGCCGGAGGCGCGCCATAGCCCTGGGCCAGCGAGCCGAACAGCGTGCCGCCTTCGTTGGCTGCCTTCAGGTCGGCGATGCCCTTCTTGCCGCAAGCGTCGAAGTCCGTGTCCGGAACGTCGGTACGGGCGGGAACCGAACCCTTGACGACGTTGAAAGCCGACTGGAAGCTCTTCGACAGGGTGGCGGTGGCCAATGCGACCTGGGCGGCCTTGCGGTCGTCCGGAACGTTGAACATGCCGAACATGTCGGAGTTGTAGACTACCGAACCTTCGGTGCCCGGGAAGCGATAGCACAGGAAGTCCGTGCCAGGCGTTTTCTTAGCGGCGTTAAACTCGCCCTTGGCCCAGTCGCCCATGACCTGCACAAGGGCATCGCCCTTGATGACCATGGCGGTTGCAAGGTTCCAGTCGCGGCCCGAGAAGTTCGGGTCGACATAGGTGACGAGCTTGGCGAGGTTGTCGAACGACTTCTTCATCGTGTCGGACTTGAGAGACTCGTCGTCAAGGTCGTTGAAGGCCTTCTTGTAGAATTCAGGTCCGCCGGTCGACAGCACGACGGAGTCGAACATGGTGGCTTCCTGCCAGTTCTGGCCGCCGAGAGCGAGCGGGATCACGCCTGCCGCCTTGGCCTTGTCGAGCAGGGCAACGAAGTCGTCGAAGGTCTTCGGCTCGGTGCCGCCGATCTTGTCCATGACGGCCTTGTTGATCCACAGCCAGTTGACCGAGTGGACGTTGACCGGAGCCGCGACCCATTTGCCTTCATAGACCGAGAACTTCTGCAGGGCGGCCGGAACGGACTTGTCCCAGCCTTCCTTCTTCGCCGTCTCGGTCAGGTCGCCCATGACGCCGGCAGCGGCATAGTCGAGCACGGTGTAGCCGAGCATCTGCGAGGCGGTCGGGTAATTGCCGGCCGCGACCATTGCCTTCAGCGCCGTCATGGCAGCGTCGCCGCCACCGCCGGCCACCGGCACGTCTTTCCAGGCGTAACCTTCCTTGGCCAGGTCACCCTTGAGGACGTTGAGAGCAGCCGCTTCGCCGCCCGATGTCCACCAATGCAGCATCTGGACTTCCTTGACGTCCTCGGCATGAGCCGCGAAAGCCAGACCGGATGCGAGAGCCGTTCCGATAAGCAGTTTGCGCAACATGTACTTCCTCCCTTGTTGCATTACACGACCGGTGGAAGCCCACCGGGTTCTTCTCAACTCAGCCGACCCACCATCCGGTGCGTTGGCCGCGGTGAAACTGGATTGTCTTTTCTTCGGTATAGTCCTCGACGGCGCGTTTGCCGAGTTCGCGTCCGATACCGGACTGCTTGTAACCCCCAAAGGGAAGCTCGGGATAACCTTCCATGAATGTGTTCACCCAGACGGTCCCCGAACGCACGCCACGCGCCACCAACATGCAAGTGTCGATGCTGGCGCTCCACACGCCCGCCGACAAACCATAGGGCGTGTTGTTGGCGATGTGCAACGCCCTTTCAATCGATTCAAAGGTCAGCACCGAGAGCACCGGGCCGAAAACTTCCTCGCGCGCTATGGCCATCTCTTCGGTGACATCGCGGATGATGGTGGGATCGAGGTATTGGCCGGCATTGGAGGCCAGCTGCTTGCCGCCGCTGTAGACGCTGCTGCCTTCGGTTGCGGCTGCCGCAACGTAACCTGCCACCTTGGCCAGGTGATCGGATGAGATCATCGCGCCGACCTTGGTCTGGTCATCGAGCGGATCGCCGATCGTCACCCTGGCGGTGAGCGCCTTGACGGCATCGAGAAAATCATCGGCGATCGCCTCATGCACGATCAACCTGCTGCCGGCATTGCAGCATTCGCCGGCATTGAAGAAGCCGCCGAACACCGCCGCGTCGGCGGCAGCCTTGAGGTCGGCGTCGGGGAAGACGATCTGGCCGTTCTTGCCACCGAGTTCCATCGAGACTTTCTTCAGCGACTGCGCTGCCGAGGCCATCGTCATCTTGCCGACGCGGGTGGAGCCGGTGAACGACACCATCTCAACCAGGGGATGACTGACCATCGGGGCGCGGCGGGCGGCGCCGAGACCTGCAAGGATGTTGACGACACCGGCGGGCAGCCCGGCCTGCATCAGGATATCGCCGAGCACGAAGGTCGAGGCCGAGGTCATCTCGCTCGGCTTGACCACCGCCGTGCAGCCGGCGGCGAGCGCGAAGGGCAGCTTCTGGCTGACGATCAGGAAGGGAAAATTCCACGGCGTGATGATCGAAACGACGCCGATCGGTTCGCGCAGCACGACGCCCAGCATGTCATCGCCGAGATTGGCGTAGGATTCGCCGTGCAGCGTGCGGGCGAGCGAGGCGGCATAGCGCCAGATGTCGACGGCACCGCCAATCTCGCCGCGCGCCTGGGCGATCGGCTTGCCGGACTCCAGCGCGTCGAGCCGGGCGATCTCCTCCAGCCGCGTCTCGATCAGGTCAGCCGCCTTGAGCAAGATCGCGGCCCGTTCGGCCGCTTTCATGCGCGGCCACGGGCCGGTTTCGAACGCCTTATGAGCAGCCTGCACCGCAGCTTCCACTTCGGCCTCGCCGGCCTGGGCATAGTGCGAGACGGTGAAGCCGTGGCCGGGGCTCTGGCGCGCAATCGTGCGGCCGTCACGGGCATCGACATGCTTGCCGTCGATCAGCAGCTTGTACGCCTTCGGCGCTGCGGACGCCTCGGCCGGCATGGAAATCTTGAGGGGTGCGTTCATGGGTTTCCTCTAGGATCTCGAAAAGGCCGGCTTCTGCTTGGTCTTGAAAGCGCCGACACCGGCCTTGAGGTCGCTCGTCAAGGCGATGAAGCCGCTGGCCAGCGCTTCCGTGGCAGCGGCACTTTCCTCGCCTTCAGCGACCGCGATCATCAATTTGGCGGCTTCCGTCGCCAGTGGTCCGCGCTCAGCGATCTTTTCTCCCCATGCCTTGGCTTCGTCGTGTGCCTTGCCGGTTTCGACCACCCGGTCGACCAAACCCAGGGCCAGTGCTTCGGGCGCGAGAAAGATTTCGCCGCCCAACGCCATGCGACGCACTGTCTGCGCACCGAAGCGGCGCACGGCGCGCTGCGTGCCGGACCAGCCCGGAACGACGCCGATCGAGGTTTCGGGGAAGCCCAATTTCACCTGTGTTTCCGCGACGCGGAAATCGCAAGCCACGGCCAGTTCCAGCCCGCCGCCCAGCGCATGGCCGGACAGTACGGCGATGGTCGGCTGCCGCAGCCGCGCCAGCCGGTCGAAGACACGGTGGCCGTAGCGCACCCATTGCACCTGGAAATCGGCCGCACTCATCTGCGCCCATGCCTCGACATCGCCGCCGGCGCAAAAGCCCTTGCCTTCGCCGCGCAGCAGCACGACACGCACGCCGTCCTCGTCCTCAGCCGCGTCGAGCGCCGTCTCCAGCGCGCGCAGCATCGGGATGTCGAGTGCGTTGAATTTCTCCGGCCGGCGCAGCGTGACGATGCCGATGGCGCCATCCTGCTCGAAGGTGACGAGAGGTTCAGCCATGCGCGCCTCCAAGCGAGGCGCCGCCATCCAGCGACAGGCCGATCGGCTGGTCGCGATAGAGCGCTTCCGGGGTCGTCTTGAGATCCTTGGCGAAGCCCAACGGAATTTCCGATTGCGCCATTACATCGCGCTGTAGATCGATGCCGGGTGCGAGTTCAGTTACCACCAGACCTTCCGGCGTCAGCTTCATCACGCAGCGCTCGGTGACATAGGTGATGTCTTGCCCCTGCGCGACCGCCCGCTTGCCCGAAAACGAGATGTGCTCGACCTCCGCGACCACCTTCTTGACCTTGCCCTCGTGGTCGATGCGGATGCCGCCATCGGCCAATGAGAGCTTGGCGCCGGCGTTGAAGAAGCCGGAGAAGACGATCTTCTTCGCCCGCGCGGTGATGTCGACAAAGCCGCCTGCGCCAGCCGTCACATGCGGCCGCGCCGAAAGCTTCGAGACATTGACTGAGCCATGGCGGTCGATCTGCAGGAAGGACAGCAGTGACGCATCGAAGCCGCCGGCCTGGAAATAGATGAACTGGTGCGGCGAGGGCATGAAGGCGTCGGCATTCGACGAGCAGCCGAACTTGAAGTCGAGCAGCGGCACGCCGCCGACCGCGCCCTGTTCGATGACCCAGGTGACCTTGCCGTGCTGGCCTTCCTCGAGCAGGATGCGCGGCACATTGGCGGAAATGCCGAAGCCGATGTTGACGGCCATGCCGTCGCGCAGTTCCATGGCGACGCGGCGCGCGATCACCTTCTGGACATTCATCTCGGCATTGCGGAAACTCGACAGCGGCCGGAAGATCTCGCCCGAGATTGCCGGATCGTAAGGCGTCAGCGTGGTCTGCAACTGGTCGGGCGCAACGACGACATGGTCGACCAGCACGCCGGGCACGCGTACGTCATGCGGCTTCAGCGTGCCGTTCTCGACGACGCGCTTGACCTGCGCGATGACGACGCCGCCATTGTTGCGGGCAGCCAGCGCCTGTTCGAGGCCGCCGAGATAGGCGCCCTCATGCTCGTATGTGAGGTTGCCGCGCTCGTCCGCCGTGGTGGCGCGGATGATCGAAACATCAGGCACGATCGAGCGGAAATAGAGCCATTCCTCGCCGTCGAACTGCTGCACCGATACGATCGGCTCGCTGGCGGCGGCGTTCATGGCGCAGCCCTGGTGGCGGGGGTCGGCGAAGGTGTCGAGACCGACCTTGGTCAGCACGCCCGGCCGCTTGGCGGCTGCCTCGCGGTGCATGTCGAACAGGATGCCGGATGGCACGTTGTACGCGGCGACCGAATTGTCGCCGATCATCTTCCAGATCTGCGGCGGTTCGGAAGAGGAGGGGCCGGACGGATAGGAGCCGCACAAAGTGCGCTTCAGCAGGCCGGGCTTGGCCAGATGGTCAATGCCCTTGATGCCATACATGTCGCCGGCGGCGATCGGGTGCAGCGTAGTGATGTTCTTCGGATGGCCTTCGCTATCGAAGCGCTCGCCGATGGCTGCCAGCACGGCGTCCGGGCAGCCGAGGCCGCTTGACGAGGACACCGACACGACCATGCCGTCCTTGATCAGGATTGCGGCTTCAGATGCGGAAACGACCTTGTTCAATTCATGCTCCCGAGTTTCGGGTCGATCTTGACGGCCCTGCCGGAGCTGGCCGATTGCAATGCCGCTTCAGCCGAAGCCAGCGACCAGATGCCGTCCTCGCCGGTGGCGGCTGGCTGGCCCTCGCCATGGATCGCAGCATGGAACTGGCGCACGGAGCGCGCATAAAGATCCTCGCGGTCGAAGCTCAATTCCTCTTCGCCTGCTGCCGTGCGCAGCAGCACCAAGCCGATCGGCTTCTGAGTCATCACATTGCTGGCGATCAGCGAGCCTTCCGAGCCGTGCACCTCGAAGCCGGTGCCGGCGAATTTGGTGGTGAAGCCCTCATGCGACTGCGCAATGACACCCGATTTGAAATGCCAGATGCACATGGCGCCATCCTCCAGCCCGCTGCCGGCCATGCCGGCCGACTGCGTGAAGCAGGAAACCTCGACCGGATCGTCGCCGAGCACGAAACGCAGCGTGTCAGCGTCATGCACGGTGATATCGAGCACCACGCCGCCGCCTGCTTCGGGTTTGGCAATGCGCCAGCCCTGCAGATTCTCAGGCAGATAGACGGCATGGAAGACGCGCGCGGCGATCGGCTTGCCGATGCGGCCGGCGGCGATCGCCTCGCGCATGGTGCGGTGCGCGCCGGCATTGCGCAGATGATGGTTGGTGCCGAGCACGATGCCGGCAGCCCTGGCGGCAGCGACCATCGTGCGCGCATCGGCGCTGCTTAGCGCCAGCGGCTTTTCGCACAGTACGTGCTTTCCCGCCTTGATGGCGGCGAGCGCCTGTTCGAGATGCAATTCGTTGGTGGTCGAGATGTAGACGGCGTCGATGTCGGCGCCGAGTAGGGCATCAAGCGTCGAGACAGCAAGCGGAATGTTGTTTTCCCCGGCATAGGCGGTGGCGCGCTCGGGGCTGGAACTCATCACCGCCGCGATCTCACCATCGCCTTGCGCACGGATGGCGTCGATCATGAACTGTCTGGCGATCGTGCTGGCGCCGATCAAGCCCCATTTGACGCTCATGCCGCGTCCCCCGAACCCGCGGGCCTGTTTCGAGCGCGGCGATCCGGGCCGCAGCTTTCCCTGACCACGAGATTGACCGCGCCGATATGGTCTTCGGCGCGGGTGGTGCGCGACTGGATCATTTTCAGCATGACATGGGCGGCGCGTTCGCCGAGGCCCGCCGAGTCCACCGCGACGCTGGTCAGAGCCGGCATATAGTGCTCGGCCTCGGCCACGTCGTCGAAGCCGACGACGGCGAAATCCGCGCCCGGCTCAAGTCCGCGCTTGCGCAGCGCCAGCATGGCGCCAAAGGCGACGGCGTCGTTGAAGCAGAGTGCCGCGGTCGGCGGCTCAGCCATCGCGAGAGCGGTCTCCAGGCACGCGATACCACCTCTGCGGCTGGTCTCGCCTTCGACGACAAGTGCGTCGCGGGCGGCGATGCCCTGCGTCTCACAGGCTTCGCGAAATCCGCCAAGCCGCTCGTGATAGACCACCAGATCGGACGAGCCGCCGAAGAAGACCAGCCGGCGATGTCCCTTGCCGATCAGATGAGCGGTGGCGAGATAAGCCCCGCGATGATTGTCGGGTGCGATCACGGGAATGCGGCTTTCCGGTAGCCGGCGCATGGCGAAGACCACCGGCAGGCCCGCCGTCTCGATCCTGCGGAAGGCGCCCGGCGTCGTGCCGCGGGCCGGCGACACGATGAGGCCGGCGACGCCTTGCTCCATCAGCGATTTCAGAACTTCTTCCTGGCGCACCGGATTTTCCGCCGTGTTGGCGATGAACGGCACGATGCCGGCCGACTGGAAGACGCGCTCCATGCCGACCGCCAGTTCTGCGAAGAAAGGATTGGTGAGATCGTTGATGACCATGCCGATGACGTTGGAGTGAGCCTTGCGCAGATTGGCGGCGCCGCGGTTGTAGACGTAACCGACATCCTCGATCGCCTTGCGCACCTTGCTTGCGGTCTCAGGCCGGATCAGCCCGCTGCCCTGGAGCACGAGCGATACCGTCGATTTGGACACGCCTGCTTCACGGGCGATGTCGAATATCGTCGCCTTGGCCCGGCTGGCCATCGAGATGCACCCTCCCAACTTTGTGATCAAGTTTTATTGGAACGTTCTAATCATCGGTTCGATCCCGAGTCAATCCAGATTTCTTCTCAGCCGAAAAAATCAATTGTGCGTACTCAAATGGCATAGCCTGCAAGGCTTTCCGTGCTGCGATGCAGCATTTGCCTGTGAATGAACTCTGAATTTTAAAGGTTCTTGATTTATTGGAACGTTCCATTTATAGGCGCGGCAAAGGGAGAGCTCGATGGACATTTCCTTGCCTGGTGAGAATGGCCGCAGCGCCCGCTATACGCTTGCCGGCCAGCCGGTGCAGCCGGTGATCGGCGCGCGGTTTTCGCGCATTGCCTATGCCGCCGCGCACGTCGTTGCCGATCCGCTTGCGATGACCGATCCGTGGTCCGGGCCGGTGGTCGACTGGGACAGGACGATGGCGTTCCGGCACCATCTGTGGCGGCTCGGCTTCCGCATCGCCGAGGCGATGGACACGTCGCAGCGTGGCATGGGTTTCGACTGGACAAATGCGCAGGAATTGATCCGCCGCTCGATCGCCGAGGCGCGTACCGTCGATGGCGCCGACCTAGCCTCGGGCGCTGGCACCGACCATCTGGCGCCGGCCGCTGCCAGGACGCTTGATGACGTGATCACCGCCTATGAGCAGCAGTTCGCTTTCATCGAAGGGCTGGGCGGCAAGGCGATCATGATGGCCAGCCGGGCGCTCGCGGCGACAGCCAAGGGCCCGGATGACTATGTGCATGTTTACGACCGCATCCTCGGCCAGGCCTCCGGCAAAGTCATCCTGCATTGGCTGGGCGACATGTTCGATCCGGCGCTCGAGGGCTACTGGGGCAGCAGCGATTTCGAGGCCGCGCTCGACACCGTCGTCGCCATCATCGAACGCCACTCCGACAAGGTGGAAGGGATAAAAATCTCGCTGCTCGATGCCGGCAAGGAGGTCGCGCTCAGAAATCGCCTGCCGGATGGCGTCGTCATGTTCACCGGTGACGACTTCAACTACCCCGAACTGATCGCCGGCGACGGGCAAAGGTATTCGCATGCGCTGCTCGGCATTTTCGACGCCATCGCACCGGTCGCCAATGCAGCACTGGCGAAACTGGCGGATGGGGACTGCGCCGGCTATGACGCCTTGATGGCGCCGACCGTGCCGCTATCGCGAAAAATCTTCGAGGCGCCGACCGAATATTACAAGGCCGGCATCGTCTTCATGGCCTGGCTGAACGGCCATCAGGATCATTTTGCGATGGTCGGAGGCATGCAGTCGGCGCGCGGCATCCGTCACTATGCCGATGTATTCCGCCTTGCCGACCAGGCAGGGTTGCTGGCCGATCCGGACCTGGCGGTTGCCAGGATGAAGAATCTTTGCGCCGTGGCGGGCGTCTAGGTCCGCGACGAGGCTGGCCCTCGAAGCAGCCGGTCGTATGGGACTTGCTGTCACGCGAACGCCGAGCCTGTCTCAAATGATGGCTTGCGCGCATAGAGGTCTCATCAGCCCTTCCGTCGTCGCGCGAGCACGGAATAATTTGCGGGTAGGCAATTTCTTTTGACCCAATTTCTCCCGAGGCGCGAATGATCTGATCGACCGTGGCCCGTACCGGTCACCGCCCGGACGGGCGCGTTGCGCTCGAAAAGCTCACCGCCAGCTTCCCTTGGAGCGAACGACATTGTCCAACTCTGGCGAGCCGGCCGGGACGTCGATCTAAGTCCGATTGTCTGGGTTGGATGGTGGGCGTGACAGGGATTGAACCTGTGACCCCTGCAATGTCAATGCAGTGCTCTCCCGCTGAGCTACACGCCCATCCGAAGCCGCGCATACACCATTTTTGATCCAGCGCGTCAATAGCAGGAAAAAGGAAAGAAGGCGTCGTCTCGCCGCAGCGGCGAAGAGGTGCGGCGCCTCGCTTGGAAAGCGGCTCAGGCTGCCTGAAGCATCTTCTCGACCTCGTTGACGAGATCGCGCAGATGGAACGGCTTCGACAGCACCTTGGCGTCTTTCGGCGCCTTGGAATCCGGGTTCAGCGCAACGGCGGCGAATCCGGTGATGAACATGACTTTCAAATCAGGATCGATCTCGGTGGCGCGGCGTGCCAGCTCAATGCCGTCCATCTCCGGCATGACGATGTCGGTCAATAGCAGCGAGAACGGCTCCTCGCGCAGCCGCTCATAGGCGCTGGCGCCATTGTCGAAATCGCTGACCTGGTAACCGGCGCGCTCAAGCGCCTTGACGAGGAACCGACGCATATCGTCGTCGTCTTCCGCCAGAAGAATGCGTGCCATGATATCCCGTCCGAATCACCCGCTCGAGATTGCCGTTGGGCAAGCCCGTTAACCATCCTGTATATGAGGAGGTGAGGGTAAACATCAAGTGAACGAGGTGGGCGATGATCCATATTTGCCCGGCGGCGCGCGGCCGCTGAAATGCTGGACACGCGGCCAGCAAGGTGGCACCTTCACATCATGATGCACTGGTGTTTTCGGGTTCGTTCAAATTGAAGACGGCAGCCGATGATTTTTCGGTCTTTCCACCCTTCGAAATCCGGTCGGGCGCCGAGCAGCGCGTTCCCTTCCTCTTCAACTCACCGCATAGCGGCCGTTACTATCCCGAACGCTTCCTTGCCATGGCAAGGCTGGACCGCAACGCCATCCGTCGGTCGGAAGACTGTTACGTCGATGAGCTGTTCGGCGGCGCCGTCGCACTCGGCGCACCGATGCTGGCGGCGAATTTTCCGCGCGCCTATCTCGACGTCAACCGCGAGCCGTGGGAGCTCGATCCGCGCATGTTCGCCGAGCCAGTGCCGTCCTTCTGCAACATCCGCTCGGCGCGGGTTGCCGGCGGACTTGGCACGGTGCCGAAGCTGGTCGGCGAGGGGCTCGACATCTATCCCGGCCGCTTGCCGCTGGCCGAAGCCGTTGCCCGCATCGAAGCCGTCTACAAGCCCTATCATGAGACGCTGAAGCGGCTTTTGACCAGAACCCATGCGCGCTTCGGCTTCGCCGTGCTGATCGATTGCCATTCGATGCCGGCGAGCATCCGTGTCGGCGACAACGGCCTGCGGCCCGACTTCATCATCGGCGATCGTTTCGGCATCTCGGCCACCGCAGCCCTGACCGAGACCGCGATCGGCCTGCTCACCGCCATGGGCTATACGGTCGCCCACAACAAACCCTACGCCGGCGGCTTCATCACCGAACACTACGGCCGCCCGGCGCGTCATCTGCATGCGCTGCAGATCGAGGTCAATCGCGGGCTCTACATGAACGAGCGGACATTCGAGAAGGCAGCCGGCTTCGATGCGCTGGCCGACGATTTGACGCGATTTTCAGCCGACCTGATGTCGATGCCCGACCATCATTTCATCGACCTGCCACTGGCCGCGGAGTGAAATCCGCCTTGTTTTCATGCGTGTCGTTGCACCAAACCGCTGCGCACCCTCGGGGCAGGCCCGTAGGCATGCTTTTGGGTGACATGCATTGGAAATCGCGGCGTAAAAAAAGACCGCATCGTTTGCACGATACGGTCGAAGTCTAGGGAGGAAACGCCCAAGGAGGGCATGGACAGGAGAACCTGTCCGAGGCTAAGGTTATTGTGCGCTGCACAAATGTCAAGCGACCTTCAGGCTTTTTTAATTCACTCTGATGTGGAAATTGCGTTTCGACGACGCTTGTGTGACATCTGGGCAACAGATGTCGTCACGGAAAAATCGTTGAATACCCTTGTTTTGGCATAAAATCGGCGGCAGAGCACGGCTCGGGCATGCTGCAATGCGGGAGAATCAGTTGGACATCAGCATCGATTTCATGCGCCGCATCGCGCAGGCGGCGGCGGCGGAGACCTTGCCGCGCTTTCGCAGCCAGGGTGCTGTGGCCAACAAGGAAAAGGGCAGTTTCGACCCGGTCACCGAGGCCGATCACGAGGCCGAGCGCGCCATCCGCGCGCTGATCTCAGCGCAGTATCCCGACCATGGTATTCTGGGTGAGGAACACGGCAGCGAGAACATTTCGAGCCGGCATGTCTGGGTGATCGACCCGATCGACGGCACGCGCGCCTTCATTTCCGGCCTGCCGGTGTGGGGGACGCTGGTCGGGCTGACGGTCGACGGCGACGCCGTTGCCGGAATGATGTCTCAACCCTTCACCGGCGAACTCTTCTACGCCAACGCCTCGGGCTCCCACTATGAGGGGCCGGGTGGGCCGCGAAAACTGACAACCCGCAAGACGACGAAACTCGCCGAGGCGACGCTGTTCACCACCACGCCGGCATTGTTCAAGGGCGAGGCGCGCAATCGCTACGACCAGTTCGAAAAGCAGATCCAGCTCGCCCGCTACGGCGCCGATTGCTATGCCTTTGCCATGATCGCTTCGGGAAGCGTCGACATTGTCGCCGATCCCGGATTGAAGCCCTACGACATCGTCGCGCTGATCCCGATCATCGAGAAGGCCGGTGGCGTCGTCACCACATTCGATGGCGGGCCGGCGGAAAATGGCGGCGATGTGCTAGCAGCGGCGACGCCAGAGCTTCATGCGGCCGCGATGGCAGCGCTACGCGGCTGACCGCTTCACACTTCTCTCGGAATTGCGTCAGCGCGACCTGATCGAGCGCTGGAACTCGGCCGGCGTGCGCCCGTAAACCTGTCTGAAGGCGGAACTGAAATGGCTGTGGCTGGAGAAGCCAAGGTCCATACCCAGTGTCGTGAGATTGTCGTAGCGGCCAAGCAGGTCGAGTGCACTCGCCAGCCGCAGGCGCAGATGATAGCGATAGAGCGGCATGGCCTCGACCTGCTGGAAGACCTGCGTCAGATAGACCGGCGAGACGCCGACCTCGGCGGCAATTTCCGCCAGTGTCCAGCGTCGTGACAGATCCGAGGACAGCACAAGCTTGGCGCGGTCGACCAGCTTCTGCCGTCCAGCGCTGGCGCCGGCGACATGCGAGGTGCGCTCGCCAAGAGAGCGCCGAACCAGCGTCAGTGCCAGGGTTTCGGCCTCGAGTGTTTCGGCGATTTTGCGGCTCAGGCTGTGGCGCAGCAACGCCACCAAAGCCTGTGCTCGCGGGTCGATGCGCCGGCGCTGGCGGCGAAACGCTGGAGCGGCACCGCCGATGCGCAACTGTTCCTTCGGCGCCAGTTCAAGCAACTGCGCCTCCTCGATGACGAGATCGAGGCAGGAATCGCCGCCCTCCACGGGATGGCTGATTTGATAGGCTTCGGCCTCGTTGAAGAACAGCAGTTGATTGGCTTCGGCCACGGCGTCGTTGCGGCCGACATGGCGCACGAAGACGCCGCGGTAGGGAAACACCAGGTGCGTGGCCGACGTGCACTCCTCTTCGCCCCTGTGCCGGCATTCGCCGCTGCAGACGACGTCGCGCACCCTGACAGTGCCGGTGTCCATAAGCGCTTGCACGGTGAATTGTGACATGGCCGTTGAGCTCTTTCCTTGCGCCGAAACATGGTTCCGGCCTTGCGAGGGCACTCTACGCAATCGACCCGTCCGTTCCTGTCAGGAGACTTCCAGACAGGCCGCTCCTCAATCCCACAGCCGGCGCAGAGAATCAGAGTAGGCTTCGCCGCGCGACAGACCGATGTCCTTGAGCTGGTCGTCGGTCATTTCGAGCAAAGCGCGACGGCTTCGGCGTCTCTCCATCTGGCGGTTGATCCAGCCGGCCGCCGCAATGAATTGTACACTCAGGAAATGCCGCATGGTTGCGGTGTGGATCGTCGGCGCCCGTGCCGGAATTGCTGCTGTATGGTCCGAACGCATCGCTCAATCCTCACTAGTGCCGGCCGCGGAGGCGCCGGCTTCGTTTAGCGCCAGTGCGCACTCCTCGCAGCAGACTTCGACGGTCTTGCCGCCGACCTTGACGCGGATCGGGTTGGCGTCCAACTGGCAATCGCAGGCAGCGCAGGTTTTCTCGGTCATGATCTCATCTCCATGGCGTTCAGTTCGACGCGGGCAGATTGAGCATTCCGGAACGACGCGGCTGTCAGAATCTTTAGCACTTTGCGTGCCGCGGCCGCTGGCTGGCTCACGCAACTGACAACGCGGTGTCAGTAGGCGCCGTCTATGGAAGGGGCAATGCAGAGGGGGAACCAGATGCGCGGAGCGTTCGTCGACGGCACGTTCCTGTGCGAGGATGTCTTCGACGGGCGCCCGATCCGGTTCCTGTGGTCAGGCATCACAGAGCAGTCCGTGCGCCGGGAGCAGGCCTTTTCAGCGGATGGCGGCGCCGCTTGGGAACCAACTGGATCATGGGGTTTGCCCGTCGGGCGTAAGCCGGTAATCGGCGTCCGTCAGGCCGTCGGATCGTCAGAGCCTGGGATGAAGGCGTCGAAAGCGGCGAGCAATTGCTCGCGGTAGATGTCGGCTTCCTGCAGGATTTCGTGACGGGAGCCGTCGATCATCAGCAGCGAACCGAGCCGCAGACGCCTGGCGTAGGCCTCCACGGCCTTGGTCGAGACGACCTGGTCGGCGCCGGCGGCGATTATCAGCAAGGGAACCTGTATCCGAGCCATGAAGTCGGGATCACTGACGGCTTCGGATGCCTCGGCGGCCGCCTTAAGCCAGCGGATCGTGGGGCCGCCAAGTGCCAGTTGCGGGTACTCTTCGTAAATTCGTGTGTTGCGCCGATAGCGCTCCGGGTCCGACGTCAGCTTGTTGGTCTCGAAGGGGGCCGTTGCCTTCGGCCGCGGACCCCACGCGGCGTATAGGCGGCCGAGGCCGACAGCGCAAAATAGCGAACAGACGCGGCGAACCGTCGATATCGAGACCGGCAGATCGGGCAGCGTCAGGAAGGGCGCGATCAGCACCATGCGCCGCACACGGTTCACCATCGAGGGTACGGCAAGGAGGGTTATCAATGCGCCCGCCGAATGCGCCAGGATGTAGTACGGCCCACGGCAATCGGGCAGCACGATCTCCTCGAAGAACTGTTCGAGGTCCGCCGTATAGTCGCGGAAGCTCCGGACATAGCCGCGCTGGCGATCACGGATCAGCCGGTCGGAATCGCCCTGGCCGCGCCAGTCGAGGGTAGCAACGCCAAAGCCGCGATCGGCAAGGTTGCGGATGGTTTCGAAATATTTCTCGATGCACTCGTTGCGGCCGGTGAGGAGGACCACGGTGCCCCTCATCGGGCGAGCGACCGCGCCGAACAGGCCGTAGCGGATATTCTTGCGGTCACGCGTAGTGAAGAAGCCACCGGTGGCGTTTTCCGGCCGCGGATTGCCTTCAATTTCGTGAAAAAGGGAGTTCTCGGTGAAAAGATCCGTCATTCGGCGCTTCGTGCTCGGCGTCTCGCATGCCCGCCTGCGCTGGCCGGCTCCGCCAAGGTGATAGACGCCCAAGCGCAAAAAGCCAAGGAATTCCCGGTGACGGGAGGCTGCAACGGGGAAGGCCGGAAGCCGCTTGAAAGCGTGCTTCCGGCCTCTGTCGATCCGGGAGGAAGGGACGTTAACACCCGGTCGGCCTCGTTGCGGTGCCTATTGTACAATCGGCGCCGCCAGTCCTTGATCCTGGAGTGCACTTTAGCGCCGGCTGTCTGAACGCGCGCCGAAGCGTCGGTTCATCTGCCGTTCATCAAGAACCAGCCGCACGGCTTTTGCCGCTGGGCGAAATCTTGAAATGCTTTCGAGCGCTCCCCAAATGTCTAATGCGGCCGCCAATGTCGGGGCCGCTGGTCCATCCGAAACGCCGCTCAAGGGTTTCGCGCCGGCCATACGCAAACCATGTTGCTCAACAGGAGAACACCTCATGCGTCACGTTGATTTTTCCCCGCTCTATCGTTCGACCGTCGGCTTCGACCGTCTCTTCACCATGCTCGATTCGCTTGCGCAGCCGGATGGCGCGCAGACCTATCCGCCCTACAACATCGAGCGCACCGGCGAGGATTCCTATCGCATCTCGATGGCGGTTGCCGGCTTCTCGGACGAGGAAATCTCGATCGAAGCCCATCGCAATGTGTTGACCGTGAAAGGTGAGCGCAAGGACGAAGGCACCGGCGAAGGCTCCGAACTGCTTTACCGTGGCATTGCCTCGAGGGCTTTCGAGCGCCGCTTCCAGCTTGCCGACCACGTCGAAGTCGTCGGTGCTTCGCTGAAGAACGGCCTGCTCTTCGTCGACCTCAAGCGAAACATCCCCGAAGAGCTGAAGCCGCGCAAGATAGCCATTACGGCGTCTTCGGCCAAGGCCAAGCAGATCGAGGCAAAGACCGCCAACTAAACCAATAGCCTCCCAAGGCAAAGGCGGCGCTGAAAGGCGCCGCCTTTTTTGTTGTCCGGGACATCAAGCGATCAACTGGCCGAACCGATCGACCTCGTCGGCCGTCGTCGCGAAGCTGGTGACGAAGCGATAGAGCAACTCGTCCTCACCGATGTGGCCGTCAAAGCCATACGGCTTGTGCCAGTCGTAGAAGGCAGCCCCCGCCGCCTGCAGCTTTTCGGCTTCGTCCTTCTTCATCACCGCGAACACCTCATTCGCCTGCGGCAGCCATGCCAGCTTGGCCGTGGCCGAATCCTCGATCGCCGCGGCAAGGCGCGCGGCCATGGCGTTGGCGTGGCGGGCGGTGTCCAGCCACAAGCCGTCCCTGAAATAGGCCTCGAACTGCGCCGCGACGAAGCGCGATTTCGAAAACAGCTGGGCGGCACGCTTGCGCAGGAAGGCCAGTTCCCTGGCGCGGTCGAGATCGAACAGCACGATCGCCTCGGCGCACCAGCAGCCATTCTTGGTGCCGCCGAAGGAGAGGATGTCGACGCCGCGTTTCCAGGTCATTTCGGCTGGCGTCGTCTCGAGCGCGACCAGCGCGTTGGCGAAGCGGGCGCCATCCATGTGCAGGGGCACCGAATGTCGTTTGGCGATCGCCGAGATCGTCTCGATCTCATTCAGCCCGTAGATGGTGCCGACCTCGGTCGACTGGGTGATCGAAACAGCCATTGGACGTCCCCAATGGACGATTTCGGACGCGAAACGGCCAATGGTCCTTTCCAGATTGTGCGGGTCGATCTTGCCCAGCGCGCCATCGATCTCATGCAGGCGCGAGCCGCCGGAAAAATATACCGGCGCGCCGCATTCGTCCTCGATGACATGCGATTCGCGGTGGGCGAAGGAAATGCCGCCTGGCTTGTTGTAAGCGGTCAGCGCCAGCGAGTTGGCGGCCGTGCCGGTGGCGACGAAGAACACCGCGACCTCGCGTTCGAAAATCTCGCTGAAGCGCTGATAGACCACCTGGTCGAGCGCACCGTCGCCATAGGCGGTGGAAAAGCCGCCGGCCACGGCCGACAGGCCGGCAACGATATTGGGATGGGCGCCTGCCCAATTGTCGGAAGCGAAGAACATGCATCTGCCTATGTCTTGGGAATCGGGTTTTGGGGAAATCGGGTTTTGGGGAAATCAGCCTGAAGTTGACCGGTTTCGCGCGCTGATCGCAAGGGGCCAGACGTCGGAAAATCGGTAAAGCCAGTCAGCTGGCAAGGCAGCAGCCCGCGACTGAACCTTACGTTTTTCCTCAACTTCACGTAATTTTCTGTCGCGAACGGTCCAAGTTTTTTGTGAATCGGTCTTGTGTGCGTCCGTGATTTCTGTCATAAAAATTTAGGACAGTAGTGCTGTCTTATTTTGTCGCACAAAACGAGCTGGATTGGCGTATCATTTGGGCCTCTCCGGCTGTTGCTGCGAGCGACAGGTGGACGGCCTCAATCTGGCCTGTACGAATACGAACCATGCGGAAAGCCGCTTGGTTCGGCAAGGATTTCGCAAGACGTGCCACAAGGATCAGGGTGAGCCAAGCGCTTGCCGAGGCAAACCAGCGCCCGAAGGGCTGGAATGGAGGACAGGAGATGACGGACATGACGCACTCTGCGACGAACGGCCAGGCCGCGCAGACGAAAGCGGCAACCGTCAAAAATATGCTCCGATCCAACACCGGTTTTTCGGCTCAAGGCCTCTACGATCCGCGCAACGAGCATGACGCCTGCGGCGTCGGTTTCATCGTCAACATGAAGGGCGTGAAGTCGCATCAGATCGTCAAGGACGGGCTGGCCGTGCTCGAAAACCTGACGCATCGCGGCGCCGTCGGCGCCGATCCGCTGGTCGGCGATGGCGCCGGCGTGCTGGTGCAGCTTCCAGACCGTTTCTTCCGCGAGGAAATGGCGGCCCAGGGCATCGACCTGCCGCCGGCGGGTCAATACGGCGTCGGACACTGGTTCATGCCGCAGGACGCGGCACTTCGCGCCCATATCGAGGACATCATTGCCGAATCGGCGCAATCCGAGGGGCTTCCGCTCATCGGTTTCCGTGACGTGCCCGTCGACAATTCGTCGCTGTCGAAGGCGCCTGAGATAGTGGCGTCCGAGCCGTTTCATCGGCAGATCTTCATCGGCCGCACGCCAGACATTACCGACGACGAGGAGTACGAGGCCAGGCTCTATCTGCTGCGCAAGGTCATATCGGGCCGCATGTATGCCGAGAACGACAACAAGGACATCGGCGCCTATTGCGTGTCGCTGTCGGCGCGCACCGTCGTCTACAAGGGCATGTTCCTGGCCTATCAGGTCGGTGCCTATTACAAGGATTTGGTCGATCCGCGCTTCGAAACCGCGCTGATCCTCGTCCACCAGCGCTTCTCGACCAACACCTTCCCGTCGTGGAAGCTGGCGCATCCCTATCGCATGGTCGCCCACAATGGCGAGATCAACACCGTGCGCGGCAACAACAACTGGATGGCGGCGCGGCAGGCTTCGGTCGATTCCGAACTGTTCGGCAACAACATCTCGAAGCTTTGGCCAATCTCCTACGATGGCCAATCCGATACCGCCTGCTTCGACAACGCGCTCGAGTTCCTGTTCCAGGGCGGGTACAGCCTCAGCCACGCCATGATGATGCTGATCCCGGAAGCCTGGGCCGGCAACAAGCTGATGGATGCCGATCGCAAGGCCTTCTACGAATACCATGCGGCACTTATGGAGCCGTGGGACGGACCGGCGGCGGTGGTTTTCACCGATGGCCGCCAGATCGGCGCCACGCTCGACCGCAACGGACTGCGCCCGGCGCGCTACATCGTCACCGACGACGACCGCGTCATCATGGCCTCGGAAGCCGGCGTGCTGCCGGTGCCGGAGGAGAAGATCGTCAAGAAGTGGCGTCTGCAACCCGGCCGCATGCTTCTGATCGACCTGGAGAAGGGGCGCATCGTCTCCGACGAGGAACTCAAGTCGGAGATCGCGGCCAAGCATCCCTACAAGACCTGGCTCGCCAACACGCAGCTCATCCTGGAAGATCTGAAGCCGGTCGAGCCGCGCGAATTGCGCAGGGACGTCAGCCTGCTCGATCGCCAGCAGGCGTTCGGCTACAGCCAGGAAGATACCAAGCTATTGATGTCGCCGATGGCGACGACAGGCCAGGAAGCGGTGGGCTCGATGGGTACCGACACGCCGATCTCGGCGATGTCGGACAAGTCGAAGCTGCTCTACACCTATTTCAAGCAGAACTTCGCCCAGGTCACCAACCCGCCGATCGATCCGATCCGCGAGGAACTGGTGATGAGCCTGGTGTCCTTCATCGGACCGCGGCCGAACATCTTCGACCTGGTCGGCAATTCGCGCCGCAAGCGGCTCGAGGTGCGCCAGCCGATCCTGACCAATGGCGATCTCGAAAAGATCCGCTCCATCGGCCACACCGAGGACCGCTTCGACACCAAGACGATCGACATCACCTATGGCTCCGCCGAAGGGGCCGCGGGCATGCAGGGCGCCATCGACCGATTGTGCGAGCGGGCGGAGGCGGCGGTCGCCGGCGGCTACAACATCATCATCCTGTCCGACCGCCAGGTCGGGCCGGACCGCATCGCCATACCGGCGCTTCTGGCGACGGCCGCGGTCCATCATCACCTGATCCGCAAGGGGCTGCGCACCTCGGTCGGCCTCGTCGTCGAATCCGGCGAGCCACGCGAGGTGCATCACTTCTGCTGCCTTGCCGGCTATGGCGCCGAGGCGATCAACCCGTACCTAGCCTTCGATACGCTGCTCGACATGCACAAGCGTGGCGAGCTGCCGAAGGAAGTGGACGCCTACGAAGTCGTCTCGCGCTACATCAAGTCGATCGGCAAGGGCGTCCTCAAGGTGATGTCCAAGATGGGCATCTCGACCTACCAGTCCTACTGTGGTGCGCAGATTTTCGACGCGATCGGGCTGAAGACCGATTTCGTGCAGCAATACTTCACCGGCACCGCTACGCTGATCGAAGGCGTTGGGCTGGACGAGATCGCGACCGAGACGCTCAGCCGCCACAATGACGGTTTCGGCAACGACCCGGTGCTGCGCAACAGCCTCGAGGTCGGCGGCGAATACATGTTCCGCATGCGCGGCGAGGCGCATATGTGGTCGCCCGACGCGGTCGCCACCTTGCAGCACGCCGTTCGCCAGGGATCATGGGAGACGTTCAAGGACTATTCCGCCCAGATCGACAGCGAGACGGCCCGCGCCCAGACCATTCGGGGCCTGTTCAGGCTCAAGCTGGCGCAGGAGACCGGCCGCAAGAAGGTCGCGCTCGACGATGTCATGCCGGCGGCCGACATCGTCAAGCGGTTCTCGACCGGAGCGATGTCGTTCGGCTCGATCTCGCGCGAGGCGCACACCACGCTGGCGCGCGCCATGAACCAGATTGGCGGCAAGTCGAACACCGGCGAGGGCGGCGAAGAGGCCGACCGCTATCTGCCGTTGCCTGGCGGCGGCAAGAACCCCGAACGCTCGGCGATCAAGCAGATCGCCTCGGGTCGTTTCGGCGTCACGGCCGAATACCTCGTCAATTCCGACATGATGCAGATCAAGGTTGCGCAAGGTGCCAAGCCCGGCGAGGGCGGCCAGCTGCCCGGCCACAAGGTCGACGCCACCATCGCCAAGGTCAGGCATTCGACGCCGGGCGTCGGGCTGATCTCGCCGCCGCCGCATCACGACATCTATTCGATCGAGGATCTGGCGCAGCTGATCTACGATCTGAAGAACGTCAATCCGGCGGCCGACGTGTCGGTCAAGCTGGTCTCGGAAGTCGGCGTCGGCACGGTTGCGGCGGGCGTCGCCAAGGCGCGCGCCGACCACATCACCATCTCCGGCTATGATGGCGGTACCGGCGCCTCGCCGCTGACCTCGCTCAAGCATGCCGGCAGTCCGTGGGAAATGGGCCTTGCAGAGACGCATCAGACGCTGGTGCTGAACGGCTTGCGGTCGCGTGTGGCGCTGCAAGTCGATGGCGGTCTGCGCACCGGCCGCGACGTCATCATCGGCGCGCTGCTTGGCGCCGACGAGTTCGGCTTCTCGACCGCGCCGCTTATCGCGGCCGGCTGCATCATGATGCGCAAGTGCCATCTCAACACCTGTCCGGTCGGCGTCGCGACGCAGGATCCGGTGCTGCGCAAGCGCTTCAAGGGTACGCCCGAGCATGTCATCAACTTCTTCTTCTACGTGGCGGAAGAGGTTCGCGGTCTGCTTGCCGAGATGGGCTACACCCATATTGACCAGATCATCGGCGACACCGACCTTCTGGAAAAGCGTGACCTGATCGTACACTGGAAGGCGCGTGGACTCGATTTCTCGAAGATGTTCTTCAAGCCGGATGCCCCGCATGAGGCATCGCACTGGACCGAGCGGCAGAAGCACCCGATCGACGACGTGCTCGACCGCAAGCTGATCGAACTGGCGAAGCCCGCGCTCGAAAGCAAGCAGCCGGTCAAGATCGAGGTCGACATCCGCAATGTCGACCGCTCCACGGGTGCCATGTTGTCGGGCGAAGTGGCCAAACGCTTCAGGCACAAGGGCCTGCGCGAGGACACGATCTCGGTGAAGCTCACCGGTACCGCCGGCCAGTCCTTCGGCGCGTTCCTGGCGCGCGGCATCTCGTTCGAGCTTGTCGGCGCCGGCAACGACTATGTCGGCAAGGGCCTGTCGGGCGGGCGCATCGTCATCCGGCCGCCGGAAGAGGCCAAGATCGTCGCGGCGGACTCCATCATCGTCGGCAACACGGTGCTCTATGGCGCGACCGAGGGCGAGGCCTATTTCGCCGGTGTCGCCGGCGAGCGTTTCGCGGTGCGCAATTCGGGCGTGGCGGCAGTCGTCGAAGGCGTCGGCGACCATGGTTGCGAGTACATGACCGGCGGCATCGTCGTCGTCATCGGCCAGACCGGCCGCAACTTCGCCGCCGGCATGTCGGGCGGCGTCGCCTATGTGCTCGACGAGGCAGGCGATTTCGCCGAGCGTTGCAACATGGCGATGGTCGAGCTGGAGCCGGTTCCGGAAGAAGACGACCTGATGGAAAGGTTGCTGCACCATGGCGGCGACCTTGATCACAAGGGTCGCGTCGACGTGTCCGGCGACATGACCAGCCATGACGAGGAGCGGCTCTACCAGCTGATCTCGAACCATGTGCACTACACCGGTTCGGTGCGCGGTCGCGAGATCCTCGACGACTGGACGACATTCCGGCCGAAATTCCGCAAGATCATGCCGGTCGAATACCGCCGCGCGCTGATCGAGATGGAGCGCATGCGCATGGGCGTGGCGGCGGAATAGATTTGGAATTGCCGGGAGGCCCAGGTTTCCCGGCCCGTCTTCATCGATAGTTTGACCTCGTGCGAAAGGTTGCCATGGCTGCCTCAAGAGGTTAACGGGTGCGGCGAAAACCGCACCATCTGGACAGCAGGAACTGGACTATGGGCAAGGTAACGGGCTTTCTCGAAATCGACCGGCAGGTGCACAAGTACCAGCCGGCCTCCGACCGCATCCGGCATTTCCGTGAATTCACGCTGCCGATGTCGGACAAGGAGGTCGAGAAACAGGCCGCGCGCTGCATGGATTGCGGCATTCCGTTCTGCCACGGACCGACGGGCTGCCCGATCCACAACCAGATCCCCGACTGGAACGACCTCGTCTACAATGGCGACTGGGACAACGCGATCCGCAACCTGCATTCGACCAACAATTTCCCGGAGTTCACCGGCCGCATCTGCCCGGCGCCCTGCGAGGAAGCCTGCACGCTGAACCTCGAGGACATTCCCGTCGCCATCAAGACGGTTGAGCAGGCGATCGCCGACAAGGCCTATGAAACCGGCCACATCAGGCCCTATCCGCCGGAGAAGAAGACCGGCAAGCGTGTCGCCGTCATCGGCTCCGGCCCAGCCGGCATGGCGGCTGCCCAGCAGCTCGGCCGCGCCGGCCACGACGTCCATGTCTATGAGCGCGAAAGCCGGCCCGGCGGGCTGATGCGCTACGGCATTCCCGATTTCAAGATCGAGAAGCACTATATCGACCGGCGCATCGAGCAGATGCAGGGCGAGGGCGTGACCTTCCATTGCGGCGTCAATGTCGGTGTCGACAAGCCGGTTGCGGAGCTGCTCGCCGAACATGATGCCGTGCTCTATTGCGGCGGGTCCGAAACGCCGCGCGCGGCCGGCATTCCCGGCGACGATCTCGGCGGCGTGCACGACGCGATGCCGTATCTGGTGCAGCAGAACAGGCGGGTCGGCGGCGAACCGATCCAGTCGGTGGCGTGGCCGTCGCACCCGATCATCGCCGGCGGCCAGCATGTCGTCGTCGTCGGCGGCGGCGATACCGCGTCCGACTGCGTCGGCACGGCTTTCCGCCAGGGTGCGGTGCGCGTCACCCAGCTCGACATCCGTCCGCAACCGCCTGAGAAGGAAGACAAGCTTTCGGTCTGGCCCTATTGGGCGACCAAGATGCGCACTTCGTCCTCGCAGGCCGAAGGCGCGGAGCGTGAATTCCAGGTGGCGACACTCGAATTCATCGGCGAGGAAGGCCAGCTGACCGGCGTCAAGTGCTGCGAGGTCGACGACAAGCGCAAGCCGATCGCCGGCAGCGAATTCGTCATCCGCGCCGATCTCGCCTTCATTGCCATCGGTTTTGCCGGACCGGCGAAGGCCGGTGTGGCGACAGAGCTGGACGGTGAGATGAAGATCGTCACCGACAACCGCCGCTCGAGGAATGTCGAGGCCAATGACCGTGACTATCGCACCAGCGTCGACAGGCTCTATGCGGCCGGCGACGTGCGCCGCGGCCAGTCGCTGGTCGTCTGGGCGATCCGTGAAGGCCGCCAGGCGGCACGCTCGATCGACGAGGCATTGATGGGATCGAGCGTTCTCCCGCGCTGAGCCAAACGGCCTCAGAGCCGCTCTGCGATACTAACGATTGATCGCGGTCGTGGTGTCGGTCGCGGCTGCAGCCTTCGGCGGCCAGGAGAAATCGTCGGCGCGGCCGGGGGAAGCCGCCGGGGCCTTGCCTTCGACCACGAGCTTTTCACCCGGCAGGTCAGGGTTGGCCTTAGGCGGCGGTGCCGCGCCGAGCAGCTCGGAGCCGCCATCGAGTGCCGGATCGCTGAGCAGCATCGGCGCGGTGCGGTCGATGACGATGGGGGCCGCGGCCGGTGCCGGCGCCTCCACGGGAGCGCCCGCCGGAGCGGAAGCCGTGACCACGCTTCCCGGCGCGGTCAGGCCGAGAATCTTCAACAACGGTTTTTCGGTATAGAAGGCGAGCTTGCGCTTGCCTGCCTTCGAGACGTTGATGCCGTCATCGGCGCGCAGTCGCACCGGCTGGCCGTTGATGTCGGGACCGCTGGTGACGAAGGCACCGTTCTCGTCGACGAAGCCGTCCCAGATATCGACGAATTCGCCGCCGTGGCTATCGGCTGCCTGGTGGTAGATGTCGTTGAAGGCAAGCATGTCTGAGGTCATCTTCGGTACCCGGAACGCCGGCATGCCGACCCACAGGAAAGGCACCTTGGTCGCGGCGATGGCTCTGCCGAACGCGTCGGTGCGACGGTCATATTCCTTGGTCCAGGTCTCGGAACGTGGTTGTTCGCGCACGTCGCCGACTTTCATCTGTTGGCGGTCGTTGGAGCCCAGCATGACGATCACGGCGGCGGGTTTTTCGGTCTCGATCAGCGACTTGATCTGTTCGGGCCAGTTGTAGAAGTCGTCGCGCACGAAGCCGGACGAACCATTGCTGCGAACGACGATCCTGACGCCCGCATTCCCGGCAAAGGCGGTGTCGAGGCCTTCGGCGAGGCCCGCCGCCATGAAGTCACCGACCACAAGGACGGTTCGGGCGTCCGGCGCCTTCTCGACCACCGGGGTTTCCGGTTCCGCGGGCGGGCGCGGCGCCCGGGGTTTTTTCGCCTTTGGCCTGGGCCTTGCCCTCTGGATATCCAGCGGCGGCTCGAACCGCTCGCTGCGGCGCGGAAACAGGAGGTCGCGCAACGACCAGCCGTGGTTTTGCTGCTCCTGCGCCATGGCCGGCGCATGAAAGGCGCCAGCCACGCCGACGGCGAGCACGACGATGGCCAGAATGAGCACCGGCATGCGACGGACAAGTCCTGCGATGCGCGGAGCCGAAGCCAATCGTTTCCTCCATCCCTTGGCGCAGTCCTGCCGAAAAATCGCATCGATTTTTCGGGAAATGCCGCGCCAACCAGATTGCTACAGTGTCCTTTGCGCGCCCGAAAGGCCGCGCGGCACCGCAGGCGGCTCTATTTCTGCCGGAGCCACTTCAGCACTTCCATGCTCGGATAGCCATCCTGGGCCAGGCCGGCGCTGGCCTGGAAGGCCATGATGGCTGACTTCGAGCCGTCGCCGATCTTGCCGTCGAACTTGCCATCGTAAAGGCCATGCTGGGAAAGCCGCTTCTGCAGCTCCTGCCTTTCCTCGAAAGTGAGCTTGGTGAAAGGCCGCTTCCAGTCCTGCACGAGACCGCTGGAGCCGGCGATCTCGTCGGCAAGAAGACCGACGGCAAGCGCATATTTGTCGGCATTGTTGTAGGCTTTGATGACCGAGAAATTCTTGATCATCAGGAAGGCTGGCCCGCTGCGGCCGTCGGGCACCTTCAGCGTCGCCTTGTCGGAGCCGTTCTTGAACGGCTTGCCGTTGGCCCTGACCACGCCGAGAGCCTGCCATTGCGACAGCGTCTTGGAGCCGCCGGGAAGTTTGCCGGCAGGCACGGCAACCTCGTAGCCCCAGGTCTTGCCGGCCTGCCAGCCATTCTTCTTCAACAGGTTGGCGGCCGTCGCCAGCGCATCGGGGATAGAATTCCAGATGTCGCGCTTGCCGTTGCCGTCCATGTCGACGGCATAGTGCAGATAGCTGGTCGGGATGAACTGGGTGTGGCCCATGGCGCCGGCCCAGGATCCGCTCAGATGGCTTTCGTCGATATCGCCGGTCTGCAGGATTTTAAGCGCGGCGATCAGCTGGGTGCGGGCGAATTTCGCCCGCTTCGGATCGGCATAGGCCAAGGTCGCCAGCGAGCGCACGACATTGCGCATGATGTCGTCGCGCTTGAGGATCTCGCCATAGTTCGATTCCATCGACCAGATGGCCAGCAGGATGTAGCGGTCGACGCCGAACCTTGACTCGATCCTGTCCAGCCACGGCTTCCATTTCCTGGCCATCTGCTGGCCGACGGAGACCGATTGGTCGTGGACGCGGTTGTCGAAATAGTCCCAGGCAGGGGCCGTGAATTCAGGCTGCGTGCGCGCCTTTTCCAGCACCACCGGGTCAATATCCCTGATGTCCCTGAAGGCCTGGTCGTAAAGGGCACCGGAAACGCCGCTCTGCACGGCGGTGGCGCGGAAGCCGGCAACCCACTGCCGGAAGCCGGCATCGGCGAAAGCGGGGCCGGGCATCAGCAGGGCGAGCGAGAGGCTGGCTGCCGCTATGACGCTGGTAAAACGTTTTGCGGCATTGCGAACGGACATCTTTTCCTCCTTCTCTGTCTCAGGAAAGACCATTCATCGCCGAACCAGGTTAGGAATTAGTTTACCATAGGTGCCGCCGGGAAGGAAAAGACGCCTCGAAGCTTTACTGGTAACGTTCCCCCCTATCACCCAGTAATCCTCAATTCCGGCGTGAAAATGTCTTGAAACGGGGATTGCGGAGCTGGCCATCAAACGGATAATTGACAGCATGAAGAGAGTTCGCAAGGCAGTGTTCCCGGTCGCCGGTCTCGGCACACGGTTTCTCCCGGCCACCAAGGCTGTCCCCAAGGAAATGCTGACCGTCGTCGACCGACCAGTCATCCAGTATGTGGTGGATGAAGCGCGCGAGGCCGGCATCGAGCATTTCATCTTCGTCACCGGCCGCAACAAGGCCGTCATCGAGGATCATTTCGACATCCAGTTCGAGCTCTATGACACGCTGGCCCAGCGCGGCAAGGACGATCAGCTCGCCCGCCTGCAACGGCTGCAGCCGGCGCCGGGGCAGACCAGCTTCACACGCCAGCAGGTGCCGATGGGGCTCGGCCACGCCGTCTGGTGCGCCCGCGAGCTCGTCGGCGACGAGCCCTTCGCGCTTTTGTTGCCCGACATGATCATGCAGTCGGAGAAGAGCTGCATGAAAGCAATGGTCGAGCTCTACGAGGAAACCGGCAACAACATCATCGCCGTGCAGGAATGCGATCCCGCCGAAGCCCACAAATACGGTATCGTCGGCCGTGGTGAGGATACGCATCACGGCTTCCGCATCACCGAGATGGTGGAAAAGCCAAAAACCGGCACCGCGCCGTCCAATCTCTACATCAACGGCCGCTACATCCTGCAGCCCGAGATCTTCAAGATCCTCGAAGGCCAGGAAAAGGGCGCCGGCAACGAGATCCAGCTCACCGACGCGATGCTGAAGCTGGAAAAGCAGCAAGCCTTCTATGGCTATCACTATCAAGGTCGCACGTTCGATTGTGGATCGCCGGAAGGCTTTGTCGAGGCCAATGTCGCCTTCGCGCTGTGGCGCAGCGACATGAACGGGAACATGGCCGGCGTAATCCGCACGCTTCTCGATGAGATAAGACCGTCGGAGAGGCGCGGCGCCGCCTAGGTGTGAGCTTTCAGAGGGTTGTCCATTCGGACCGGACCGAGGAGACTGGAGTTACCAAGCTGCAGCACTCACCGGAGGGTCCGAAT
>NZ_JAMYRC010000026.1:0-97373 GCF_040321205.1 Mesorhizobium sp. M0496
TGTCGCCTTGGCGCAGCGGAGCACGCAAGAAGCTTTCACCACCGCGCGCGTCGCTGATCTCCAGATGCGTGAAGCGCGCGAGCGCGGGTTCGTAGGTGGCATGCAGCCGCCAGTCCGTGCCGGCACTGCCGGGGTGCGAGATCGAACTGCCATCGACAACGCGCAGCCGGCGCCCCGTCGGCGCGGCGCTTTTGGCGCAAGCGTTTTGGAGCAAGGCGCCCGCAATGTCGCCGAGCCAATCGGCGGCGGCGCGCAAGCGCTTCAAAAGAGCAACGTCGGAAAGGCTCGCAATCTCGTTCACCCCGGCCCAGGCGGCAGCCGTGCGCAGGCTCATCCCACCGGGGCCATAGGCCAACGCCAAGCGCAGTAATGTCGCTGCGTCCGCAACATTGCGACGACGCACCAGCGCTCCCGTCGCCCGCGCCGTCGCATCAAGGTCAAGCGATTGCGACAGCCTCGATATCAGAGCCTGCCAGTCGGTTTCGATCGAATCATTCGTTCGCATCTGGCCCAGGAATCACATCTCGATTCCACCAGTCCACACCTAAGTTAGCGCCTATGGGGCAGCACCCCCCTCTGCCCTGCCGGGCATCTCCCCCGCAGGTGGGGAGATCGGACGCTTCACCGGCCGCGCCCGCCACAAAAAATACCCCTCAAAGCCCATCCAGCGGAAACTTCAAATACCGCCGGCCATTCGCCTCGGGCTCCGGCAGCCGTCCGCCATTCATGTTGACCTGCAGCGCATGCAGGATCAGCCGCGGCATCGGCAACGTCCTGTCACGAGCCTCTCGCAAGGCGACGAAATCGGCCTCGCTGCGCGCGGCGGCAAGATGGATGTTGGTCGCCTTCTGTGTGGTGACCGTGCTTTCCCATAAGGGCTCGCGGCCGCCGGCCTGATAATCATGGCCGACGAAGACGCGCGTCTCGTCCGGTAGTGCCAGGATGTCCTGGATCGAGCGCCAGAGCCGCGCGGCACTACCGCCGGGAAAATCCGTCCTCGCCGTGCCGCTGTCGGGCATGAACAGCGTATCGTGGACGAAAGCGGCATCGCCGACCACATAGGTGATCGAGGCCAACGTGTGCCCGGGCGAGAACAGCACCTTGACCGGAAGCGTGCCGACCTGGAAGGTTTCGCCTTCCGCAAAAAGCCTGTCCCACTGCGAACCGTCGGCGGGAAAATCCGGCCAGTTGTAGATCGCCTTCCACAGTTTCTGGACGCCGACGACCCTGTCGCCGATCGCCGTCGGTGCGCCGGTCTTCTCTCTCAGATAATGCGCCGCCGAGAAATGGTCGGCATGCGGATGGGTGTCGAGAATCCATTCGACGCTCAGCCCCTGCTCGCCGACGAAGTCGAGCAGGACATCGGCGTTCGTTGTTGCCGTGGCGCCGGATCTCTCGTCGAAATCGAGGATCGGATCGATGATGGCGCATCGCTTCGTCGCCTGGTCGGCGACGACATACTGAATGGCCCCGGTCGGCTTGTCGTAGAAGCCGCTGACCTGTGGCCTGGCCAAAGCTACGTCCAATTTCGGCTTCCCCAACCCTTGGTCCAACCCTCGGCTCGCAGGAATGATTTTCTCTGGCTGCACCCGAGAAGAGCATGGTTGTCCGCTCGGGTGGTCCAGTCAAGGTTCATTTCGCTCGCAGCGGCGAGAAAGCCAAAAACTGTTCCGAAGCGATCAGGCGGATGGCTGCTTGGTCTTCCTGAGATAGGGCAGGATGGTCTCATAAGCGCCGAAACGCTTGATCGCATCCTCGTTGGAAACGGCGGCGGTGATGATGACGTCCTCGCCCTGCTTCCAGTTCGCCGGCGTCGCCACCTGGTGTTTGGCGGTCAGCTGCATGGAATCGACCGCGCGCAGGATCTCGTCGAAGTTGCGGCCCGTGGTCATCGGGTAAGTCAGCACCAGCTTAATCTTCTTGTCCGGCCCGATGACGTAGACCGAGCGCACTGTGGCGTTGTCGGCCGGCGTGCGGCCTTCCGACGTTTCACCGGCACCGGCGGGCAGCATGTCATAGAGCTTGGCGACCTTGAGGTCTTTGTCGCCGATCAGGGGATAGTGCACCGTTTGGCCAGTCGCCGTCTTGATGTCGGCCTGCCACTTGTCATGGCTCGCGACCGGATCGACCGAAATGCCGATGATCTTGACGTTGCGCTTCTTGAACTCACCCTCCAGCCCAGCCATCGTGCCAAGCTCGGTCGTGCAGACCGGCGTGAAATTCTTCGGGTGGCTGAACAGGATCGCCCAGCCGTCGCCGATCCATTCATGGAAGTTGATCGTCCCTTGCGTGGTCTCGGCGGTGAAATCCGGCGCGATATCGTTGATACGAAGGCTCATGGCACATCTCCCCTGTAAACAGATTCCGCCAGAAGCAAGAGGCGGCAAACCATGGCCGCCATCACATGTCCACGCTCCGGCAATCGCCGCATATTAGCGCAAAAATTGCGGCCGCGAGATAATATCAAACTCTTGTCGGCGGCAGAGCGAGAATTTTCATGCTGCCGGGGGCACCGCCAGCGGATGAGAGCTTTGGTTTGAACTCGAAGTGCGCGCTGCCTCAGGTCTTGTTGACCGCCAGGGTCGCCGTCAGGTCTTCCATGCGCTGTGCCAGCGCGCCAAGCGCGTTGGTCAGCACGCTGTCGTTCTTGTCGGCCTTGGTCAGCGCATCGTCGCGCGTCTTGCGCAAGGTCAGCACTTCGGTTTCCATGCCCTTGACGCGTTTCTGCAGCTCCGAAAGCTCGTCCATCACCATGATGCCGGCCATCACCGTCAGCCGCTGGTCGCCGATCTCGCCAAAGGAGTCCTTCAGATGCGAGACATAGCGGTCGAAACGTTCGGCAAGGTCGATCAGATGCTCTTCCTGGCCCTCGTCGCAGGCCATCCGATACTGTTTGCCGTCGATGGAAACGGTGACTTGAGCCATGAGCCTACCTGTCCAGCCCCCTACCTGTCCAACACAGCGCGGATGGTTTCCATGGCGGTCACCAGCCGTCGCGACACTTCCTTGTTGGCGTCTTCCAGCCGTTCGGCGCGTGCTTCGGAATTGTCGAGTTCCTGCGCCAGCCGGGAGCGATCGGCATTCATCCGCTGCACTTCGGCCTCGGCTTCCGAGTAATCGCGTTCATGCTCGAGCTTGGCCGCGACGGCGTTTTCCAGCCCCTCGATGGCCTTGCCCAGCCTGGCTATAACTTCCTTGAGTGTGGCTTCCCCGGTCATGGCCTTCGTCCTGTGCCCTGCCCATCACCGAATCGTTCGCGTTCAGAACGCGTTATCTCCGAAACATTAGGCACCGGGTGAAGGCAACGTCAACAAAGCTCTCGCGACTGTCCCCTGCTAACGCTAATGTAGACCCGCCGCCGGCATCACAAGACCGGCAAATGTGCACCCGATTTGTTGACTAAAAGCGCGCGCCTGCTATGTGTCGCGCACCCTTTTCAAGGGCTCTCCCAAGCCCCCAAACCCCCACTTCTGGAGGAACCATGACGTCGCGTGAACAACATGACCGGATGGCCAATGCGATCCGCTTTCTCTCCATGGACGCCGTCGAGAAGGCAAATTCCGGCCATCCCGGCCTGCCCATGGGCTGCGCCGACATCGCCACGGTGCTGTTCACGCGCTTCCTGAAATATGATTCCAAGGCCCCGCACTGGGCCGACCGCGACCGTTTCATCCTGTCGGCCGGCCATGGCTCGATGCTGCTCTATTCGCTGCTGCATTTGACCGGCTACGAAGACATGACCATCGACCAGATCAAGCACTTCCGCCAGTTGGGCTCGAAGACCGCCGGACACCCCGAATACGGCCATGCCACCGGCATCGAGACGACGACCGGCCCGCTCGGCCAGGGCCTGGCCAATTCGGTCGGCTTCGCGCTCGGCGAACGCATCATGAACGCCGCATTCGGCAATGACCTCGTCGATCACTACACCTATGTGCTCGCTGGCGACGGCTGCCTGATGGAAGGTGTTTCCCAGGAAGCCATCGCGCTTGCCGGCCACCTCAAGCTCAACAAGCTGATCGTCTTCTGGGACAACAACAACATCTCAATCGACGGTCCGGTGTCGCTGTCCGACACTACGGATCAGGTCGCCCGCTTCCAGGCCTCCGGCTGGAACGCCAGCCATATTGACGGCACCGATCCGGAAGCCATCGCCTATGCCATCGAAGCCGCCCGTCATTCCGACAAGCCGACGATGATCGCTTGCAAGACGACCATTGGCTTCGGCGCGCCGACCAAGGCCGGCACCAACAAGGCGCACGGTTCGCCGCTCGGTGCCGACGAGATCGCCGGCGCACGGAAGTTCTTCAACTGGGATTCGCCGCCCTTCGAGATTCCGGCTGACATCCTCGACGCCTGGCGCTCCGCCGGCAGAGCCGGCGTCAAGGCGCGCACAGACTGGGAAGGCCGCCTGGCCAAGGCCGACGCAAAGCTGAAGGCCGAGTTCGAGCGCCGCATCGATGGCAAGCTGCCGTCTAATTTCGACGCCGTCATTGCCGACTACAAGAAGAAGCTCTCTACCGACAAGCCGAAGGTCGCCACCCGCAAATCGTCCGAGATGGCGCTGGAGGTCATCAACGGCGCCGTGCCCGAGACCATCGGCGGTTCGGCCGACCTGACCGGCTCCAACAACACCAAGACCAGCCAGACCAAGAACATCACATCAGACGACTACGGCCAGCGCTATGTCCACTACGGCATCCGTGAGCACGGCATGGCCGCCGCTATCAACGGCCTGACGCTGCATGGCGGTCTCATCGCCTATGGCGGCACCTTCCTGTGCTTCTCCGACTATGCCCGTCCGTCGATGCGGCTTTCCTCGCTGATGGGCATCCGCTCGATCTTCGTCATGACCCATGATTCAATCGGTCTGGGCGAAGACGGTCCGACCCACCAGCCGGTCGAACATCTGGCCGCATTGCGCGCTATCCCCAACCACAATGTCTTCCGTCCGGCCGATGCGGTCGAGGCCGCCGAATGCTGGCAGTTGGCGATCGAGTCGGAAAAGACGCCGTCGACCTTGGCGCTGACCCGCCAGAACCTGCCGACGGTCCGCACCGAATTCGTCGCCGATAATCTCAGCGGCCGGGGAGCCTACGAACTGGCCGCAGCCAATGGCGAGGCGGCGGTGACTATTTTTGCCACCGGCTCCGAAGTCGAGATCGCGCTCGGCGCCCGCGACCTGCTGGAAAAGCATGGCCACCCGACCCGCGTCGTCTCGGTTCCCTGCTTCGAACTGTTCGACAAGCAGGGCGACGACTACCGCAAGAAGACGATCGGCAACGCGCCGGTGAAAATGGCGATCGAAGCCGGCATCCGCCAGGGCTGGGATCATTTCATCGGTTCCGACGGCATCTTCGTCGGCATGACCGGCTTCGGCGCTTCGGGCACGATCGAGCAGCTCTATCCGCATTTCGGCATCACCGCCGAAGCCGCTGCCAAGGCAGCGGAAGCCCGCCTGCATACCAAGTAGGGCCTGTGCACGTCGCCCAAAAGCGTACCACGGTTTTGGGTAACGGCATGCACGAAACAAAAGGGGCCCGGCGAAACCGCGCAAAGCGATTTCGCCGCGCTGGCCCAACCTAATCGATTTAAATCCACGTCGCCGCGGCTGGATTCTTTCCGCTTCCGCCGCTATGAAACTGCGGACCCATCGTCTGCCCTCAGCTCCCAGGGAGAGAATAATGACCGTCAGAGTTGCCATCAACGGATTCGGCCGCATCGGCCGCAACATCCTGCGCGCCATCCATGAATCCGGCCGCAGGGACATCGACGTCGTCGCCGTCAACGACCTCGGCCCGGTCGAGACGAATGCGCACCTGTTGCGCTACGACAGCGTGCATGGCCGCTTCCCGCACGAAGTTTCGGTTTCCGGCGACCAGATCACCGTTGGCAAGGAGACGTTCAAGGTCACCGCCATCAAGGATCCGACGCAGCTGCCGTGGAAGGAACTCGGCATCGACATCGCGCTCGAATGCACCGGCATCTTCACCGCCCGCGACAAGGCGGCCGCGCATCTGACCGCCGGCGCCAAGCGCGTCATCGTCTCGGCCCCGGCCGAAGGCGCCGACCTCACAGTCGTCTACGGCATCAACCACGATCAGCTGACCAAGGACCACATCGTCATCTCGAATGCCTCGTGCACCACCAACTGCCTGGCGCCGCTTGCAGCCGTGCTGCACGAGACGGTCGGCATCGAAAAGGGCATGATGACGACGATCCATTCCTACACCGGCGACCAGCCGACGCTGGACACCATGCACAAGGATCTCTACCGCGGCCGCGCCGCCGCGCTGTCGCAGATCCCGACCTCGACCGGCGCCGCCAAGGCGATCGGCCTGGTGCTCCCCGATCTCAAGGGCAAGCTCGACGGCATCTCGATCCGCGTGCCGACCCCGAACGTCTCGGTCGTCGACTTCAAGTTCATCGCGAAGCGTTCGACCACGGTGCAGGAGATCAACGACGCGGTGATCGCCGCCTCCAACGGCAAGCTGAAGGGCATTCTCGGCGTCACCCATCACCCGAACGTGTCGATCGACTTCAACCATGATCCGCGTTCCTCGATCGTGGCGCTCGACCAGACCAAGGTGATGGACGGCAACTTCGTTTCGGTGCTGTCCTGGTACGACAATGAATGGGGGTTCTCCAACCGCATGGGCGACACCGCGGTCGCTTTCGGCAAGACCATCGCCTGATCGCAGAGCTCTCTTTTCGAGACCTGAAGCGCCCGGCTTTGTCCGGGCGTTTTTCATGAGGGCGGCCTGCGCCTTCCTGTGTCCTGAGTGCCAAAACGCCCAAAAATCAGCAGCATAGAGCAAAAAACCACCCCGCCGCCTTGCACTGGTCATGTCTTCGCCCCACTCTGCCGTGAAGCGAGGGAAAGAGGAATTCGAGGGGCAAATCACGGATGGAGCATGCGATCTATCTCGTCACGCTGGTCGGCACAGCGCTTGTCGTCGCCGCCGCCTTTTCGAGCCTGATCGCCTTCCGCTTCGGCGCCCCTCTTCTGCTCCTGTTTCTTTGCATTGGCCTGGCCACCGGCACCGACGGTCTCGGCATCGAGTTCGACAACGCCCGCATCGCCTATTTTGCCGGCTCACTGGCGCTCGCCGTCATCCTGTTCGATTCCGGGTTCGGCACGCCGCTCAACGCCTTGCGGCAGGCTGCAGGCCCGGCCCTGTCGCTGGCGACCTTCGGCGTGCTTGTCACGACCGGCCTGTTCGGCGCCGCCGCCCACTATCTGCTCGACCTCACCTGGCTGGAATCCTTCCTGCTCGGCGCCGCCGTCGCCTCCACCGATGCAGCGGCCGTGTTCTTCCTGTTGCGCGCCGGCGAGATCAATCTGCGCGAACGCGTGCGCTCGACGCTTGAGGTGGAATCCGGAACCAACGACCCGATCGCCATCTTCCTGACCATCACCCTGGTCGAGATCATCGCCGCCCACGCCAACCCCGAGACCAATGTCCTGGTCACCAGCCTGTTCCTCGGCTTCCTGCTCAACATGGGCCTCGGCGCCGTCGTCGGCGTGCTTGGCGGCCTCGCCATCGTGCGTCTCGTCGACCGGCTCAACCTCGATCACGGCCTGCTGCCGATCTTCGTGCTGACCTTGTCGCTGATGGTGTTTGCCGCTGCCGGCGCCATTGGCGGCTCAGGCTTCCTGGCGGTCTATATCGCCGGCCTCATCGCCGGCAATTCCGACATCCGCGCCGTCACCATCCTCAAGCGCTTCCAGGACGGCATGTCGTGGCTGGCGCAGATCATCATGTTCCTCATCCTCGGCCTGTTCGCGACGCCATCGCAGTTTCCGGCGATCATGGTGCCGGCGGTGCTGCTCGGCCTGTTCCTGATGTTCGTGGCACGGCCGATTGCGGTCTGGCTGTGCCTGATCCCGTTCCGTCTGCCGCGCCCCGAAGTCGCCTTCGTCTCCTGGGTCGGCCTGCGCGGTGCGGTGTCGATCCTGCTCGCCATCACCCCGCTGCTCGGCGGCCTGGAAAACGGCCGCGTCATCTTCAACACCGCCTTCATCATCGTGCTGGTGTCGCTGGTCATCCAGGGCTGGACGGTCGGACCGCTGGCCCGCCGCCTCGGTCTGATCGTCCCGGCCCGCCTTGGCCCGCTGGACAAGGTCGAGCTGGAACTGCCGGGCTCAGCCCACCACGAGCTTCTTGCCTATCGCGTCGCCCCCGGCAGCCCGGTGGCGCGCGGCGAGCGCATACCGCGCTGGGCACGGCCTTCGCTGGTGCTGCGTGACGGCCGCTCGATGCGCTTTCAAGACATGGGCCGGCTCGCCGCCGGCGACCAGGTCTACATCTTCGTGCCGGACCGCTATCCGCGCCTGCTCGACAAGCTCTTCGCCAGCCGCGCCGTGGTCGATCCCGAGGACGCCGATTTCTTCGGTGCCTTCGCCGTCGATCCGGCACGCTCCGCCGCCGAACTGGAAATAGCCTATGCGCCCGGGCTCACCGACGTGGAGCAGCAAATGACCGTCGGCGCGCTGGTCACGGCGCGGCTCGGCGGCCATGCCGAATATGCCGACCGGGTGCTGATCGGGCCGATCGAGCTGATCGTTCGCGACGTCGACGACAAGGGCAAGATCACAGGCCTTGGCCTTTCCTTCGAACCGACCGCGCCGGTGGCCCGGGTGCCGGTTTTCCTCAGCGCCGGCGAAATCGCCGACCGTCTCTCCACCTTCATCCGCAACTGGCGCAAGCCGACCCAGACGAAGATGACCGAGGTGCGAGCAGACGAGAAACCGACGCCGGATCCCGCGCCGGAAAAGACAGCGACCGAACACTGACAACTTCGATTGTGAGCGCTGCCCTTAATCCGCCCACGGCACAAAATCGTCCCGGCTTCGAAAATTCGTTTCGAAGCCGGGCTCAAGCCTTGCATCATCATCGATGCGAGGTATGGTCCCGGCGATTTTCCACGGAAAGGAACCCGCATGGCCGTCTTCAAGACACTCGACGATATCGGCAACATCAGCGGCAAGCGTGTGCTGGTGCGCGTCGACCTCAACGTGCCCGTCACTGAGGGCAAGGTCACCGACGCCACCCGCATCGAACGCATCGCGCCGACCATCGCGGAACTGTCCGGCAAGGGCGCCAAGGTCATCCTGCTTGCGCATTTCGGCCGGCCCAAGGATGGCCCCTCGCCCGAATTCTCGCTGGAGCCTATAGCCAGGGCAACGGCTGACGTGCTCGGCCGCCCCGTCGGCTTCGCCAGTGACTGCGTCGGCGACACCGCGGCAAGCGCCGTCGCCGCCATGAACAAGGGCGATGTGCTGCTGCTTGAAAACACCCGCTTCTACAAGGCCGAGGAAAAGAACGATCCGGCCTTCACCGAAAAGCTTGCCGCCAATGGCGACATCTTCGTCAACGACGCCTTTTCCGCCGCGCACCGCGCCCATTCGTCGACCGAGGGGCTGGCGCATCTGCTGCCGGCCTTTGCCGGCCGCACCATGCAGGCCGAACTCGAAGCGCTGGAGAAGGGTCTGGGCAATCCTGTCCGTCCGGTTGTCGCCATCGTCGGCGGCGCCAAGGTCTCGACCAAGATCGACCTGCTGATGAACCTGGTGAAGAAGGTCGACGCACTGGTCATCGGTGGCGGCATGGCCAACACCTTCCTTGCAGCGCGCGGCACCGATGTTGGCAAATCGCTGTGCGAGCATGATCTCGCCACGACCGCCAAGCAGATCATGATCGAGGCCGCCGAGGCCGGCTGCGCCATCATCCTGCCGGTCGACGGCGTCGTCGCCAAGGAATTCAAGGCGGGCGCTGCCTGCGAGACCGTCGCCATCTCGGATGTGCCGGCAGACGGCATGATCCTCGATGTCGGCGCCAAAACCGTGACGACCATCGGCGAATGGATCGACCGCGCCGCGACACTGGTATGGAACGGCCCGCTCGGCGCCTTCGAGATCGCACCCTTCGACCATGCGACGGTGGCGGCGGCAAAGCACGCGGCTCAGCGCACCAGGGCCGGCAAGCTGGTCTCCGTTGCCGGCGGCGGCGATACGGTGGCGGCCCTCAACCATGCCGGTGTCGCCGACGACTTCACCTATGTCTCGACCGCCGGCGGCGCCTTCCTGGAATGGATGGAAGGCAAGCCGCTGCCCGGCGTCGATGTGCTGAAACGCTAAAACAATTTCAGGAAAAGGGTGAAACGGTTTTCCCGGGAAAAGCGCATAGCGCTTTCCCTTGGGAATTGCGGCTAAACCAAACAACCCGATCAACACTAGGAGAGCGAACAAGGGCGCCGGAAGCTTTCAATCGATTCGAGCTTTCCGATGCCATTCCTTTGGCGGTAGACTTCCGTTAAGCGCGGAACAACCGTTTCAGGAGAAGCAGAATGAGCGAACGTCTCGAAGACATTGCCGCCGCGATCGTCGCCGATGGCAAGGGCCTGCTGGCCGCCGACGAAAGTTCCGGCACCATCAAGAAGCGCTTCGACGTCATCGGCGTCGAATCGACCGCCGACAGCCGCCGCGACTACCGCGAGATGATGTTCCGCACCAGGGATGCGATGACCCGGTACATTTCCGGCGTCATCCTCTACGACGAGACGATCCGCCAGAAAGCCGCCGACGGCACGCCGCTGGTCGACATCATCAAGGCGGCCGGCGCCATACCCGGCATCAAGGTCGACGCCGGCGCCAAGCCTCTGGCCGGCTTTCCCGGCGACACCATCACCGAGGGCCTCGACGGCCTGCGCGAGCGCCTTGCCGACTACTACAAGCTCGGCGCGCGCTTCGCCAAATGGCGCGCGGTGATCGACATCGACATCGGCAGGGGCGTGCCCTCGGCCAATTCGATCGGTTCGAACACCCATGCACTCGCCCGCTATGCGGCCCTTTGCCAGGAGGCCGGCATCGTGCCGATCGTCGAGCCGGAAGTGCTGATGGACGGCGCACACGACATCGACACCTGCTACGACATCTCGAAGGCCACGCTGATCAAGCTCTACGACGAGCTCCATTCGGCGCGCGTCGTGCTCGAAGGCACCATCCTGAAGCCCAACATGGTGCTGGCGGGCAAGAAATCGGGCAAGGTGAGCAGCCCGGAAGAAGTCGCGGAAAAGACCATAAAGCTGTTTCGCCAGACCGTACCGGCAGCCGTGCCGGGCATCGCCTTCCTCTCCGGCGGCCAGGAGGACGAGGAAGCGACCGCCAACCTCAACGCCATCAACGCCATCGGCCCGCATCCGTGGAAGCTGACCTTCTCCTACGGCCGCGCGCTGCAGGCCGCGCCGCAGAAAGCCTGGAGCGGCAAGGCGTCGAACGTCGCCGCCGGCCAAGCCGCCTTCACCCATCGCGCCCATATGAACCACCTGGCGGCGCTTGGAAAATGGAAGGCGAGCCTGGAACAGGCCGCCTGATTGCAGTCCTTCCGTCTTCCTTCGAACCCGGGCCGATGCGCCCGGGTTTTTTGTTTGCGGCTTGGCCGGGCTTGGGACGGAGCCTCGTCGTCCTTATCTGCCAATCGGCGCTGGAGCATGATCCCGAAAAGTGGAATCCGGTTTTCTCTGACAAACGGAAACCGTTTGTCCAGAGATCATGCTCAAACAAACAGCCGGCGATGTCGGTTTGCGCCTGCCCCGAACGTCCTTGGGGATGACAGACAGGGAGAGTTTCATGCATCGCAACAAGGTCGTTTCGCGCGAAGACTGGTTCCAGGCGCACAAGGCGCATCTGGCGCGCGAGAAGGAACTGACACGGTTTCGCGAGCGGATCGCGGCTGAGCGGCGTGAACTGCCCTGGCTGAAGATCAGGAAGGACTATGTCTTCGAGACCGAGCAAGGGCCGAGGAAACTGGCCGACCTGTTTGCCAACAACAGCCAGCTGATCGTCTATCACTTCATGTTCGGGCCGGGTTGCAGCCATCATTGCCAGGGCTGCTCATTCCTTGCCGACCATATCGACGGCGCCAATCAGCACCTCAGGCATCACGACGTGTCGCTGGTCGTGGTTTCGCGCGCGCCGCTGGCGGAACTTCTGCCCTACAAGCAGCGCATGGGCTGGAAATTCGACTGGGTGTCATCCTATGCCTCGGATTTCAACTTCGACATGCAGGTTTCCTTCACCGACAGGCAGATCGCCGCCGGCGACACCACCTACAATTTCGAGACCCGTCCCCGAACATCGAAGGAGCTTCCCGGCACCAGTGTTTTCTACAGGGACGAGAACGGCGACACCTTCCTCACCTTCCTATCGCGCGCCCGCGGCGGCGAGGCGCTAATCGGCACGTATGATTATCTCGACATGACGCCGAAGGGCCGCAACGAAACCGGCCCCTATCACGGCCTGATGGACTGGGTGCGCTTGCACGACGAATATCAGGACAGACAGACAGCTCAGGCGAGTTGTTGCGATTGAAGATCGTTCACGTCAGCCCAAACATGCGCTAAGCCTGCCGCTGATCGTTTAACGGTATTGTCATGCGCCTCCCGGCCCTCCTCACCTGGCTCGCCTTCCCTGTCTATATCTGGCAGGGCCTCGGCGTGAGACGCCGCACCACGCGCATGCTGCCGGCTCAGGGGCCGGTCATGCACGATCTCGCCGGCACGGCACCGCCAATTTCGCTGCTGGTGCTGGGGGATTCCTCGGCCGCTTCGGTCGGCATCGGCAACTCCGAAAACGGGCTTGCCGCACAACTCGCCGTGCTGATTTGGCAGAGCACAGGCCGCGCCGTGCGCTGGCGCGCCGCCGGCTTCAATTCGGCGACGTCTGGCCAGATCCGCGACCATGTCCTGCCCAATCTGTCGGCCGATGCATGGACGCATATCGTGCTGGCCATCGGCACCAATGACACCAAGAATTTTCACTCGGTGCCGCGCTTCAAGAAGGAGTTCGGCGGCCTGCTCTACGCGCTGCGCGCCAAATGGCCGGAAGCGCGCGTGGTGTGGTCGCCGGTGCTGGAGTTCACGCGGGCGCCGGCCATGCCGCCGCTACTCGGAAAAATTCTTGAAATCCGCGCCAGCGAAATGAACCGGATGGGTGAACGCCTTTGCCTGGAGCGCGGCGCGGTGCCGGCGCCGCGCCTGCCAATCACAAATCCTGAGGCCGGCTTTGCCTCCGACGGCTTTCACGCCTCGGAAGCCGGCTACCGCGCCTGGGCCGAACATCTCGTCGGTCCGGTGCTGGCCATCTGAAGGGGTAGTAGCTGGCCTCGCCCGATGCGAGGCCTATGCCCAGTGCCCCAGCACGGCTGTTATGGAAATCGCCGCCATCGCCAGCAGCGCCAGCTTCCAGAAGTCGCTGCGCCGTTTCAGACCCGGCCAGCCGAGCGGCTTGATCAGCTGAATGACCATGATGCCAACAATGACGAGCGCGAGGAGTTTCGACATGCCGCCTTTGACCAGCAACGCGGCCGGCTGTCAAAGCACCTCGTTCGTTGCCTGAGAAAGAATGGGCGTCGCGATCCCGAACCGGAACGCGGCGCCCGCCCTTGACCGGAGAGCGGCCTATTTCAGCGGCTTGAGGCCGGCCTCGATCGAGGCGCGCTTCGGTTCGAGGAACGGCGGCAGGGCGAGGCTTTCACCCAGCTTTTCCAGCGGCTCGTCAGCGGTGAAGCCCGGCCCGTCGGTGGCGATCTCGAACAGGATGCCGTTCGGCTCGCGGAAATAGAGCGAGCGGAAGTAATAGCGCTCGACCTCGCCGCTCGACGGCAGCCGGAATTCGGCCAGCCGCGCCGTCCATTGATGCAGCGTCTCCTGGTCCGGCGCCCTGAAGGCGACATGGTGAACCGCACCCGCGCCTTGCCGTGCCGGCGCCAGTCCCGGCTGCACCAGAACATGCAATTCCGCCGCGGGCCCACCCTCTCCCATTTCGAAGACGTGAACCTGGCCCTCCGGCGACGCATACTCGCGTACCTTGCGCATGTTCATCACCCTGGTCACCACCGCCTCGGTGTTGGTGATATCAGGAACGCTGATGACGATCGGCCCGAGCCCGCGGATCTGGTGTTCGGCCGGCACCGGGCTCTGCGCCCAGGGATGGCTGTCGCCCTTGCCGCCGTCGCTGATGAGCCGCAGGCGCTGGCCCTCCGGGTCCTCGAAATCCAGACTGGGGTAGCCGCCGATGTCGGCGATCTCTCCTGTTACGATGCCTTCGTCTGCCAAGTGCTGCTTCCACCAGGCAAGGCTCTCATGGCTACGGACCCTGAGGCTGGTCCGCGCAATGCTGTGGGTGCCGCGCCGCTCCCGTCCGACCGGCCAGTCGAAGAAGGTGAGATCGGTGCCCGGTGTGGCTTCGCCATCGGCATAGAAGAGATGGTAGGCCGAGGTGTCGTCCTGGTTTACGGTCTTCTTGACCAGCCGCAGACCCAGCACCTTCGTGTAGAAGTGAACATTGCCCGGCGCATTGGCGGTGATGGCGGTCAGATGGTGGATACCTGTCAGTTGCAAGCTCATGGTCGTCTCCCTGTTTTGGGGAAGAATTTTCTCGCTTCATATCAGAACTGCGGCCACGTCGCTGAAGGCCTGCCTATCCGGACGGTCCGTCGCCGCAGGATGAACAATAGCGTCTCGATTTAATTGCCTCGGTGAACAATTGGATAGCTGTGGCCCTGCCGCGGGCAGAATGCGATGCAGCGAAAGCGATGCTTTCCTCGGGCGAGCGCGGCGGCCCGAACTATCATCGCATGCCCTGCCATCCTCCTGACAGACTGCTGTCAGGAGGGGTATGCGATAGTGTCTCCATCAGAAGAGAGGAGACCAGCCATGAACGGTTTTACCATTTTGCGCGGTATGCAGCACTATGTCGGCAAGATCCGCACGATGCGCAACGAGATCCGTACCCGGCGGCTCATGAACTCGCTGCCAGCGGACATTCGCAAGGATATCGGCTGGCCGGACATGTATGCCGACCGTGGCTTTCGCGGCAATTGAGACGAATTTTTCGACCCTGCGATTGGATGTGGGCGCTGAGACGCCCAGATAAGAAACCAAATAGCAGGTTTGGCGCGCGAGGGATGGAGCGAGCTTATGCCCGAACAGAAGACAATCGGCTTTCTTTTCATCGAAGGTTTTGCCGACTGGGAGTACGGGCTGCTGGCGGCTTCGGCGGTCGAATGGTTCGGCGCCCGCGCCGTATCGCTAGCACCTGACGGCAAGCCGGTGACCGGCATCAGCGGCTTCGGGCTGACGCCTGACCGTTCGGCCGAGGCGGATCAGAATACCGATCTCGATGCCATCGCCGTCATCGGCTCCGATCTGTGGTTCGGCAAGGCGCCCCCGGATGCGGCGGAACTGCTTACCGCCATTGCGTCGCGCGGCGGCGTGGTCGGCGGTATCTGCGCCGGCACGCTGGCACTGGCCCGTGCCGGCCTGTTCGAGAAAGCCAGGCACACCAGCAATGGCCGCGACTGGATCAACGGTCATGAGGCCGGCTATGCCGGCGACAGCAATTATCAGGATGTGCCGTATGCCGTGGCTGACGGCAAAATTGTTTCCGCGCCCGGTTCGGCGCCAGGTACCTTCGCGCTCGCCTTTCTCAACGCACTCTATCCAGAAAGAGGCAGCGACCTCGCCCAGATGCGAACGCTGTTCGCCAAGGAGTATGCTGAAGCCTCCTGACAGTATGCTGTCAGGAGGGACGTGCGATGGTGCGAGCCTCGGACACTGCGCATCGGCGGTCGAAAGGACGATCGATGAAGAGTTGGAACGGCAGATTGAACACACCTGGCATCAACGGCGCGCGCACGATGGCCGGCGCCGTCGAAGGTCAGCCGATGCTGCGTGCGTTGCGCACGCCGCTCGCCATCGAGCATGGCGCCGAAGTGACATGTCCGGTCACGATAGGCTATCATCTGCGCACGGTTGCCGAGGCCGCCAATGAGGATCTCGAGCGCGGCATGACGCTGAGCGACATCGCCCCCTTTCTGGCGCGTGCTTGATGCGTAGACGTCGACAACGAGTAAAACGAGTAAACTGTCCTTCGGCGCGAAATTCGTCGCCACGCAGCGCAAGCGCGAAGGGCTGAAGCCGTAATGCATGTCATCTGGAAGTGGATCCGGTCCCGGAGCCACGCCGTGCATGGGACCAACACTGGGGAGGCAAACGATGCGCCGCGCCGACAGGCTCTTTCAGATCGTGCAGCATCTGCGTGGTGGCCGTCTGGTCACCGCTCAGAAGCTCGGCACGTGGCTCGAGGTTTCCGAGCGAACCATCTACCGCGACATTGCCGACCTGCAGTCGACCGGTGTGCCGATCGACGGCGAGGCCGGCGTTGGCTACATGATGAGGGAGGGTTTCGACCTTCCGCCGCTGATGTTCACGCGTGACGAGATCGTCGCGCTGGTTGCCGGCGCCCGCATGGTGCGCGCCTTTGGCGGCGCTGCTATGGCGCGCGCCGCCGACGAGGCGCTGGTCAAGATCGGCGCCGTACTGCCCGAAGCCGAAAAGGACCGCATCGCCCGCACCGAGATCCACACGCCGATGTGGGTGGTCAGCGATGCCGCCCGCGAAGCAATCGACCTGATCGAGCGCGCGGTCGAAAAGCGCCAGGTGCTGACCATCGACTACTCGGACGAGGCCGGCCGCGGCACCGCCCGCGATATCCGCCCGCTTGGCTTGTGGTTCTGGGGCAAGGTGTGGACGCTGGTCGCCTGGTGCGAGATGCGCGACGATTTTCGCGCCTTCCGCATCGACCGCATCGCCTCGGTGGTCATCGCCGGCCGCATCTTCAAACCGGAGCGCGGCAAGCAGCTTGCCGACTTCTACCGGGCCGTGGAGCGCAGCGAGGATTACGGCATGGCGCCGGATCGCGCCGCGCGAACCTGAGAAAACGGCACAAAAAAGCCCGCTCGAAGCGGGCTTTTTCCATTGGGCGTGCGACGTCTCACTCGTCGTCGTCATTGTCCGTGTTCTTCGACTTCAGCGCCGAGAGCTTGGCGAACACGGCGTTGGCATCGAGTTCGGCATCCTCGTCCTTCGGTTTCTCGGGAGCCGGCACCAGCCGCTCGGTCAAGGCCGCCGGCAACAGCGTGTCACCGACCGGCTGCGCCTGTTCGCGACCGCGCGAGGCGCGATTGACTTCCATGTCGAGGTCGATCTGCGACGCAAGGCCCAGCGTCACCGGGTCCATCGGCTGCAGATTGGCGGAGTTCCAGTGCTTGCGCTCGCGGATCTGCTCGATCGTCGACTTGGTGGTGCCGACGAGGCGCGAGATCTGCGCGTCCTTGAGCTCGGGATGGTTGCGCACCAGCCAGAGAATTGCATTCGGCCGGTCCTGGCGCTTCGAAAGCGGCGTGTAGCGCGGACCCTTGCGCTTGGATTCGGGCACCCGCACCTTGGGGTCCGAAAGCTTGAGGCGCTGGTTCGGGTCTTTCTCGGCGCGCGCGATCTCGTCGCGGGTCAGCTGGCCGGTCATGATCGGGTCCATGCCCTTGATGCCTTGCGCCGATTCGCCGTCGGCGATCGCCTTGACCTCGAGCGGATGCAGCCCGCAGAACTGCGCGATCTGCTCGAAGGAAAGCGCGGTGTTGTCGACCAGCCAGACGGCGGTCGCCTTGGGCATAAGCAGCGTATTGGCCATTTAAAAAATCCTTCTCGTTCGCCCGCGTTCCCGCGCGGGCGGTGGTTTAGAGCCACCAAAATGGGAAATTCGCGGCCTGTATAACCGTTCCATTGTTGTTTCGCAATGTTTTTGGAAGCAACGGCAGGGCAACGAACTCGGGTTAACGGGTTCCTTCGCAGCCTTCGCCTGCGCATTGGCTGACGGAGCATCAAACGAAAAACCCGCCTTGCGGCGGGTCACTGGCGCAAATCAGCACCATGGACGAATATGTACCATAGCTGAGGGCACGGAGTCAAGAAAAAATTCCTATCGTGAAAAGCTGCCGGCACAAAAGCTGCTGACACCGCCGAACTGGCTGTCGCCAGGGCGCTCGCGCCATTGCCGCGAGCGAAACTGCGCCCAAAACGACAAAACCCGCCGGACAGGGTCCAGCGGGCTCGGAACCGGCGACGGCAAAACCGTCTGCTTCGGCTCTTGCTTCTACGGCATGGTCCGCTCCTTGGAGCGGACCATGCTCAAATCAGATGGCCCTGCGGGCGATCTTTTCGATATCGCCACGGTTGATGCCGAGATCGCTGAGCTGACGTGCGTTGAGGCGGTTCAGTTCGCGCACGGTCTCGTTGTACATGCGCCAGTTACGGAAAGCGCGGATCGGGTTCATGGTAGTCCTCCAAGGATTGTTCGTTTCGATGATGCTCAAATAGTCATCATCGATGAGGACTTGAATGGCTGATTTTGCATAGCAATGATGCAAATGCTGCATTGCAGCATTAAGCTTCTGTTCATCTCGTAGGCAGTGAGGCGCCGCTCAGGACGTGTCGAGATCCAAGCGATGCCGGCCTAGCCGACGTCGAGCACGATCTTGCCGATATGCTCGCCGTCTTCCATGCGCTCATGCGCCCGCCAGGCTTCGCTGAGCGGGAAGATCATGTCCATGACGGGAGCGACCTTGCGGGTACCGAGCAACGGCCATACCTGCGCTTCCAGCGCCGCCGCGATCGCCGCCTTGAACTCCACGGTGCGCGGCCTCAGCGTGGAACCGGTGTGGACGAGCCGCTTGACCATGATCTTCGAAAAGTCCGCGCTTGCGACAGCACCGGCCTGCACGGCGATCTGGACGATACGGCCTTCGACCGCCGCGGCCTCGTAGTTGCGCGCCACGTAGTCGCCGCCGACCATGTCGAGGATAACATTGGCGCCCTTGCCGCCCGTTGCCTCCTTCACCGCGGCAACGAAATCATCCTCGCGATAGTTGATCGCGCGGTCGGCGCCGAGCTTCAGGCAGGCATCGCATTTCTCCTTGCTGCCGGCAGTGGTGATCACATAGGCGCCGAAGGCCGAGGCCAGCTGGATTGCGGTGGTGCCGATGCCGGAAGAGCCGCCATGGACGAGCAGCGTCTCGCCGCGCTTCAGGCCGCCGCGCTCGAACACATTGTGCCAAACGGTGAAGTAGTTTTCCGGCGCGGCCGCAGCTTCGGTGTGGGTGAAGCCGGCCGGCAGCGGCAGGACGCTGCCGGCATGAACCTTGACATACTCGGCATAGCCGCCACCGGGCGTCAGCGCGCAGACGCGGTCGCCGATGCGCCAGCGCGATATGTCATCGCCAACGGCCGCCACTTCGCCCGACGCCTCGAGGCCCGGCAGGTCCGACGCGCCGGGCGGCGGCGGATAGGCGCCCTTGCGCTGCTGGATATCCGGCCGGTTGACGCCGGCGGCATGCACCTTGATCAGGATCTCGCCGGGACCGGGCTGCGGTACGTCGCGCGTTTCCGGCTTCAGCACCCGTGGGCCACCCGGCTCCGAGATCGCTATGGCCGTCATTCTTGCCGGAATTTTCTGTCCGTTCGCCATGACATTTCCCGTCTTTCCTCGCCGTTATCCGATCGGCTGTTTGCATCGACGCCCCTGCCCTATGTATGCTGATTGCCAAATCAGGCAAATGGCCAAATCAGGGAGGAGCGACGATGGCGATCTTCGACGACGAACCCAAGAAGGCGCGCCCGCACGAGATCGGGCAGGACCTCTCGCTGCTTTCCGTTGGCGAGCTGTCGGAACGCATCGGCATCTTGCGCGAGGAGATCGCCAGGCTGGAGGCCGAGCTCAAGGCCAAGGACACCACCAAATCGGCTGCCGAGGCGCTGTTCCGCCGCGGATAGAAGCGCGGGCGCAAAGCCCGCCGCCGAAAAACCCGAATGCGACTGTCCTCAGACCCAGCGCCCCTGTCAAACATGAGCCGGATCAAACAATGTTCGCAACCTACCGTCCGATCCTCTCGCTGCTTCGCGGCACCGCCTTCCTGCTGGCAGCGTCTGGATTGCACGGGCTGCTGCTGCCCCTACGCGGTCAGTTGGAAGGCTTCTCGACCGCATCGCTCGGCCTGATGGGCACGGCCTGGGCCGGCGGCTTCGTCACCGGCTGCTTCTTCGCGCCGCGCATCGTACGCCGCGCGGGCCACGTGCGCGCCTTCGGCGCCTTTGCCGCGTCGGGCGCCATCGTGGCGCTGCTCACCGGCCTGATCATCGACGAATATGTCTGGATCCTGCTGCGCGCCTTCACCGGCTTCACCATGGCCGGCGCCTTCATGGTCATCGAAAGCTGGCTGAACGAGAAGGCCACCAACGAGAATCGCGGCACCGTCTTCGGCCTCTACATGATGGTCACCTATGCCTCGATCATGGGCGGGCAGATGATCGTCGCCGGCGGCGACGTGAAATCGGCGTCGCTGTTCATGATCACCGGCATCCTGTTTTGCCTGTCGCTCATTCCGACCGCGGTCTCGACCGCCTCCCACCCCAAGCCGCTGCAGGATGTCTCGCTCGACGTCAAAGGCCTTTATGCCAATTCGCCGGTTTCGGCGGTCGCCTGCGTGTTGATCGGCATTGCCAACGGGGCCTGGGGCACGCTTGGCGCGGTCTACGGCGCCCGCATCGGCATCTCCACGGCCGAGATCGCCCTGATGATGAGCCTTGTGGTCGTTGCCGGTGCCGCCATGCAGCTTCCGGCAGGGCGCATGTCCGACAAGACCGACCGGCGTTTCGTGCTGGCGGGGGCGGCTTTCGGTGCGGCCTTGTTCGCGCTCATGATCTTCCTGTTCGAGCCACGCTCCGGCGTTTTCGTCATCGTCTTCACTGCAGCCTATGGCGCCTTCGCCTACACGCTCTATTCGATCGCCGTGGCGCATGCCAACGACCACGCGCGCTCGGAGGATTTCGTCAAGGTGTCGGGCGGCCTGCTGCTGCTCTACGGCTTTGGCACGATGATCGGACCCTTGCTGGCCGCCGCCCTGATGGGCTGGATGCGCCCGGAAGGCCTGTTCCTGGCGACCGCCTTCGCGCATCTTTGCCTGGCGGGCTATACGCTGCTGCGCATCAGCCGCCGCGCTCCGGTGCCGATCGGCGATCGTGACGCCTTCAAGACGCAGCCGGCCGACCGTTCGGTGACGCCGGAAGCATTGCGGCTTGATCCCAGAAGAAAAGCAGAAGCAGACGGTTGAGATTCGAAAGGCTTTGCCTCACTAATACAGGCATGATGTTTTCCGACGCCTTCATGGCGATTGCCGATCCCAATCGGCGCCATCTTCTGGAAGAACTTCGCCGCGGCCCGAAAACCGTCACCGAACTGGCCGCCGGCTTGCCGGTTTCACGCCCGGCCGTCTCGCAACATCTGAAAGTGCTGCTCGATGCCGGCCTGGTCAACGCCAAGCCGGAAGGGACGAGGCGCGTCTATGCGGTGAGCAACAACGGCTTCCTCAAACTCAACATCTGGCTCGATCAGTTCTGGGAAGCCTGACCCCGTTCGCAACACGCGCCGCGAAGATCAAGCTTCGCTGCGCAAGAAGGCGCCCCGCTCGGTCAGCACCCTCGCCCAGCTGGCTGACCGAAGCAGCATCGCGATCAGCCGTTGTTGTAAGGAAAGAACTTGAAGTAAGGCTGCGCCTCCTCGATCACCCGGGCGAAGGAAAGCCGCTGCAGCAGCCGGTCGTGATAGCGCTTCACGGCCGGGTAGTTGTCGCCGAACGGCTCGACCTTGTTGGCATAGAACAGCGCGGGGGATGCAGCGCAATCGGCCATGGTGAAGGCGTCGCCCATCGCCCAGGTCCTGGAGAGCATCTCCTGCTCGATGATGGCGTAGGAAATGCGCAGCTGGGCACGAGCCTGCTCGACGCCGAACGGATCGGTCTTGTCCTGCGGCCGTAGCCTATCACCGACGATCTTCTGCATCGGCTCCTGCACATAAAAATCATAGAAGCGATCGGCTTGGCGGATCGCCAGCGCCAGGTCTATGTCGGCGGGAACGAGGTCGACCGGCCCCGGATAGTGCGCGGCCAGATATTCGACGACGATGGTCGATTCCAACACTGTGCGGTCGCGCGCATCGTCGCGCAGCGCCGGCATCTTGCCTGTCGGCGAAATCTTCAGGAAGGCCGCGCGCGACTCGGCATCGCCGAGATCAACAATGACCGGCGAGAACGGCGTGCCGTTCTCGTACAGCGCGATCAGCGGCTTCCAGCAGAAGGAGGCCAGTGGATGGAAATGGAGTGTCAGGGACATGTCTTGCTCGTCGGTCTCGTGGTTCGTCGATGGCCGGCACTGCGCTGCCAACCGGAGGCAAATACTGAAGCATTAACTTTGCGACAGGCGCTGTCCGTCAAGGCCTGCTTTTGTCGCCGTAAGCGGCTTGGGTATGGGCGACGATAGCGGCGGATATCTTCGTCCAGTCGTCCGGATGCAGCTCATGGCCGCCGCCTTCGATGCGAATGATTTTCGCGCCGGAGACCGCCTCGGCCAGCGCCTCGCCATGCTCGACCGGGAAGATCGGATCCGCCGTGCCATGGATGACCAGCAACGGCGCCGTCATCTCGTGCAGCCGGCCCTTCCATGCGTCACCGCCCCGAAGCATGAAATGGTTGGTCGCGCTCAGGAAACCGCCGGAACGATCGTAGTCCCGCTCAACGAAGGCACGCATCCGGGCCTCGTCGAATGGGTGCGCGGTGCTGGCGATCGCCCGCGCATCCCTGACGATGAAATCGATGACCTGGCCACGATCCGACCAATCGACCTGAGCGCCCTCGGCTGAATGCTCGGCATAGGCATCGCCCGTCTGCGGCAGATGCGAAGTGTCTGTCCCCACCGGCGAACTGCTGATCACGGTCAGCGACGCGACGCGGGATGGGTGCTTGAGCGCCACAAGCTGTGCGATCATGCCGCCCATCGACATGCCGACGACATGCGCCTTGCCGATGCCGTGCTCGTCGAGGACATGCATCGCATCGTCCGCCATGTCGTCGAATGTGTAGGGCGGCTCGCCCGGTCTGTATTTGGTCGAACGGCCGGTATCGCGATTGTCATAGCGGATCACGAACAGGCCGGCATCGGTCAGTTTCCGGCACAATGCTTCCGGCCACCAGAGCATGGAGGCCATCGCTCCCATGATCAGCAACAGCGGTGGGTTTGCCGGATCGCCAAAGGACTCGGACATGATTATGGGACGTTCGATCGTCGTCATGGCGTAGTCTCCCTCTTCGCAATACTGATTGCATTTTGCAATCAGTTGCACGATAATAAAACTGATACGATAATGCAACCGGTTTTGGAGAAGAAATCTCATGAGCATGGATCGCCGGTCCGGATGCCCGATCAACCTGTCGCTGGAAGTGTTCGGCGACCGCTGGAGCTTGATCATCCTTCGCGACATGATCTTCGGCGGCAGACGCCACTTTCGCGAACTGCTCAACGGATCGATCGAAGGCATCGCCTCCAACATCCTCGCTGACCGGCTGAAGCGGCTGATGGAATTGGGCATGCTGACCAAGGCCGACGATCCGTCGCACAAGCAGAAGGCGATCTACAGCCTGACCGAGATGGCGATCACGCTGGTGCCGATCCTGGCCCATCTCGGCGCCTGGGGCCGCGTCTGGTTGCCGGTCAGCGACGAATTATCGATCCGCGCCGAACTCTTGGAAAAGGGCGGACAGCCGATGTGGGACAAGTTCATGGACGAGTTGCGCCACGAACACCTCGGCATGCCGCTCAACACAGCTTCGGGTCCTTCCGTCCGCGCGACCTTGCAGGCCGCCTATGAGGAGGTGGTTGCCAGCAAGGCGCTCGCCGCCAGCACGGCCGCGTAGCCAACTTTATTTTCCCGTTTGGAGCCCCGCTCTGCTAGAAGAGACGGAAAATCACAATTTACGGGATTGGATAAGGTCTTGGTTGAAAACTCTCGGGATGCTGCCCGCGCGCGCGCCGACCTGCGTTTCAAGAAGCAGGAAGAGGCGGCGACCGTCCGTCAGAAGGCAATGGCCGAATACGTCGCCGAGAGCGACGCCCGCCAGGCCAAGACCAACAAGCTGCGGGCGCTGCGTCTCGCCAAGGAAGCCGAAGATCTTGCCAATGCGCCGGCGGCACCCGCCAAGAAGCCGACCCGCGCCAAGAAAAAATAGCCGTCCCCCAGACACGTCTGGAGCGCCACAAGCGGCAACGCGTATCCGGATGGTGTCAGCGAAGGCCGCTTTCCATCCCGCCTCTTCACGCGAAGCAATTTCAACCGAAACGGGGATGTTATCTCGCCCGTCGACGGTCAATGATCGACGCGTTTTCAAACAGGAGACTGCCATGACCGCACTGCCGCTCGAAAAAGCCAGGCAAATCATCGATGCCGCCTTTGCCAAGGGCGCCGATCTCAAGCTCAAGCCGCTCGGCGTCTCGGTGCTGGATGCCGGCGGACATCTGGTCGCCTTCCAGCGCCAGGACGGCGCCTCGTTCCTGCGCCCGCAAATGTCGGCCGGCAAGGCCTATGGTGCACTGGCCATCGGCATGGGCTCGCGCAAAGTCGAGGCCTTCGCCAAGGAACGCCCGCATCTCGTCGCCGGCATCTCGGACGTCTCGGGCGGGCGCGTGCTGCCGGTCGTCGGCGGCGTGCTGATCCGCGACAAGGCCGGTGCCATCATCGGTGCCGTCGGCATTTCCGGCGATACGTCGGACAATGACGAGGCCGCGGCCATCGCCGGCATCGAGGCAGCCGGTTTCACCGCCGATCCGGGCTGAGCATCGGCGCCGGTCCGGCTCTAATTCAGATTGATGTCCCGGCTGGCCGACCGCATCGACACCGCGAATCCGGCCAGCACATCGAACAGCGCGATGACCATCAGCGTGAAGAAGACGGAATGGGCAGCGCCCTTCACCAGCAGGAACTCGACCAGGAACGCCACGAAGACCAGGGTCGACAGAAGGTGGTCCATGATCGAGGCATTGGTGGTGCGCACCGACTTCGCCATTTCGAGGAACAGGAAGATCAGCCCGATCAGCACCATCAGGTCGCCAAGCGTCATCGAGAACACCCCGCCCGACATCATGCTGAACGAGAAGACCTCGCTCGCCCACGGATCGTCACCGCTGCCGAATATTCCCAGCAGGCCGAGATTGTAGAGCACGAAAGGCACGATCAGCAGCGGAATGGCACCGAACATCTGGCGTCTCCATGTGGGGGCAATCCTTTGTAGAATGCGCCACAAGCACGCCGTCAAGATGTTTCGGTGGCAGCGTTGAACACGGTCGAAGACCGCACGCAACAACCATGTCAGTTGGTTGACCGGCTGGAGAACCGCGACGATTGCCGCCCACGCTTCGAAATGCGCGCTATTTCTCCGCCAAACGCAAAAAGACCGGCCACCGGCCGGTCATTTTGTAATTCAAACCTTTGGAAAAGCTGGTCTCAGCTTTCCTTGGGCGTCAACACCTGGCGACCGCGATACATGCCGGTCTTCAGGTCGATATGGTGCGGACGGCGCATTTCGCCGGAATTCTTGTCCTCGACATAGGTCGGGGCCTTGAGTGCGTCGGCCGAGCGGCGCATGCCGCGCTTGGACGGAGAGGTTTTTCGTTTCGGAACGGCCATGGATATGCTCCACTACATGGTCAAAAAGCCCCGCCCGCCCTCGTGAAAGGGCCATGTCGGGGCCGGAATCTGAGAAAGTCGGGTGCCCTATACACGCCCTGTGCCGTTTTGGCCAGCACTGGCGCGAATTTTTTTGAGTTGGCTAGCGCAGGCAACCGACATAGGCGCCGGAGCGGCCGGCGCGCCGCTCGATCAGATTGGCCAGCCGTCTCAGGCCCGGTCCGGGTTTGGCCGGATTTCGGGCGATCGGATTGGGCAAGGAGACGGCAAGCAGGGCGGCCTGCCGTCGTGACAGCTGTTTTGCCGAAACGCCGAAATGATGCTGTGCCGCAGCCTCGATACCGTAGATGCCCGGCCCCCATTCGGCGATGTTGAGATAGATTTCCATGATGCGCCGTTTAGACATCACCGCGTCGAAGTAGACGGCCAGCGGCAGTTCGACCACTTTGCGCACCGAACCCAGCGGCCGCGACCAGAGAAAGAGGTTCTTCACCGTCTGCATGGTGATGGTGGAGGCGCCGCGCGTTGCTTCACCGGCCAGCGCGTCGTCGACGACGCCCCGCAATTCGCCGAGATCGACGCCACGATGGAAGCAGAACTGCCCGTCCTCCGACATGATGACGGAATTGGCCAGCACCGGCGACACGTCATCGATCGATACCCAGCGGCGCTCATAGCCGGAGAATGTCGCCAGGTCCTTCAGCATCAGCGTCGAGACCGGATGCACGAAGAATGGCAGGTACAGGAGCGTCAGCACCGTCGGTATAAACGCCAGCACCGCGGCCACGGTGATACCGCGCCGGACCCAGCGTTTGAGACTGCGGCGGTTCACGCCTCGCGATCTCGTCGCCATGTCCAGCTTTTCGGTTTCATGATCGACGATCGGTTCCGCCAAGCCGCCCAACCCGTGCTCTCCCTGCCCCGGCATAATGGCGCTTGGCTTCTTGCGCAATGTCTGAGTGTCGGCTACCGGTCCCGACCATGACGAATGACGACGAAATGGCGTTCGAAATGGCGCTTATCAGACGGGCAGCCGCCGTCGAGGTGCTGCTGCGGCGGTTGCTCGACGATCGTTCGCTTTCGGGCGAGATCGCCCGGCCTGACCGGCTGATGGCTGCGATGCGCCACGGCGTGCTGAACGGCGGCAAGCGCCTGCGCCCCTTCCTGGTCATGGAAAGTGCGGCCCTTTTTTCCGCTGACGGCGAGGCGGCACTGCGCGTCGCGGCAGCACTTGAATGCGTGCATTGCTATTCGCTGATCCACGACGACCTGCCCGCCATGGACGACGATGATTTGCGCCGCGGCCAGCCGACGGTGCACAAGGCCTTCGACGAGGCGACCGCCATCCTGGCCGGCGACGCCTTGCTGACGCTGGCATTCGACATCATCGCCGGCGAGGCGACCGCTCTGCCGGCGGAACGGCGGGTAGCCCTGGTGCTGGCGCTTGCTCGTGCGGCCGGAGCCGGTGGCATGGTCGGCGGCCAGAAGCTCGACCTCGAAGCCGAACAGGCGCCGCCGGACGAGACCGGCATCATCCGGCTGCAGGCGATGAAGACCGGCGCGCTGATCCGCTTCGCTTGCGAGGCAGGCGCACTCATTGCCGGCGCCTCCGCCGAGGATCGCGAGCGGCTGGCCGAATTCGGTTCCGCGATCGGCCTTGCCTTCCAGCTTGCCGACGACCTGCTCGACCTGACCGCCGATGCCAGCCAGATGGGCAAGGCGACCGGCAAGGACGCTGCCGCCGGCAAGGCGACGCTGGTCGCGCTGCATGGCGCGAATTGGGCGCGCAGCCAGCTTCACGGCCTCGTCGAACAGGCGCATGCACTGCTTGAGCCCTATGGCGACGGTGCCCAGCTTCTAAAGGAAGCGGCGACGTTCGTGGCGGCGCGTAACAGCTGAGGTTGGACCCAACCAGGACATCGGACTGACCGAAGCATGCTCGTCCTCCGCCGGCCGGTTCAGAAATAGAACTTGAGTGGAAGCCTGCCGAAGCAGAGGATCGATATGGCTTTGCCATCCACACGGCAACCACGCGGTGCGGACACAGTTGGAGGGATGCCATGTCGACCACCGACAAGCTGTTCACCGGTTCCATTCCCGAGATCTACGACCGGGCGATGGTGCCGCTGATCTTCGAGCCTTATGCGCAGGATCTGGCGGAGAGAGTGTCGAAGCTCGGGCCGCAATCGGTGCTCGAAGTGGCGGCGGGCACCGGTGTGGTGACGCGTGCGCTGGCAGCAAGATTGCCGGCGCAAACACGCATCGTGGCCACCGACCTTAACCAGCCCATGCTCGACCACGCGCGCACGCGGATGACGGACGATCCTCGTATCATCTGGCAGCAGGCCGACGCCCAGGCGCTGCCCTTCGAGGATGCCCGGTTCGACGCCGTGGTCTGCCAATTTGGCGCGATGTTCTTCCCCGATCGGGTGGCCGCCTATGGCCAAGTTCGGCGGGTGATGCGACCGGGCGGGCATTTCCTGTTCAACGTCTGGAGTGCCATCGAAGAGAACGAGTTCGCCGAAGAAGCAACGCGGGCGCTCGGCGATTTCTTCCCCGCCGATCCACCTCGCTTCATGGCGAGGACCCCGCACGGCTATCACAATGCGGACGTCATCCGCGCCGACCTGCATGCCGCCGGATTTCGCGACGTCACCATCGAGCCTCTGGGCGCCGTGAGCGCCGCTCCGTCGCCGTATGAGGCGGCCGTGGCTTATTGCCAGGGCACGCCCCTGCGGGCCGAGATCGAGGCCCGCGGCGGCTCGCTGGAGGAGGTAACGCGACACGTTGCAAATGCCATGGGGAAACGGTTCGGGGAAGGTCCGGTGAGAGGCCGCATCCGCGCCCTCGTCGTGACGGCAGCCTGATGCATGTCGCTCAAAAGTCTGCTCGGTTTGGAAGACATGCATAAAAACAAACATCTGAAGCGGATCGCCTGAATTCCGTTCAGACGCCACACGCTTTGGCGACGAAAGGACGGTCAAAAAGCTGTCATCTATCCGGTGGTCCGCATGGTTCCCCTATCCACACGAAATTTTAATGTAAATGAAGCGTAATCCCGACCATTAAAATGGTGCGTATGTGTTGGGGTTGCGCATGCCTGAATATTCGTCCTTCATCCGGTCGGTCCGGATTCGCTATATTTCAGGATTGCTGATCTTCGCCCTGGCCTCGACCGCCATCGTGCTTGCGCTCGATCGTGTCAATTCCTTTCGCCGGGACATCGATGCGCTGAGCAGCAACCTCGTCGTCTTCACCCGCGACCTGCGCAACGCGACCAGCTTCGCCGAGACGACCGGCACCGCCTGGCGGGCGGAGACACGCGATGCGCTGACCACATCGGCGCGCGGCCATTCAGAACGCCTGACCGGTGAGATCGAGATACTGACCGCGCAGTTTGCAGCGGTCCGGCCGCGCCTGTCGACCAAGACCGTCAACGAACTCCAATCCGCTTCCGTCAACGGCGACCTGTTCTGGTCGCCGCGCGACATGGTGCGCAACTTCAACCTGATGTCGGTGGCGCAGAAGGTCGATGAATGGAGCTATCGCGAAATCCGCAACCAGAACGACCTGTTCGCCCAGCCCATGCTGGTCCGCGTCCGCACCGCCATGGACGATGAGCGCCATCTGGCCGATGCCTCCAGCGACAGGCTGCTGCTGTGGGCGAGCGGCATCCTGTTCGCAGCCCTTGCCATCGTCGCCTTCTGGATCTTCCGGCCGATGGAAGTGGCGATCCGCCGCGCCTTTGCCGAATCCGCCGAATCCCTGTTCAAGGCCGAGGCAGCCGACCGCGCCAAGTCGGAATTCCTGGCCAATATGAGCCATGAAATCCGTACGCCGATGAATGGTGTGCTCGGTATGGCTGAACTGCTGGCCAAGACCGATTTGACGGCGCGTCAGAAGACCTTCACCGACGTCATCGTCAAATCCGGTAACGCGCTGCTCACCATCATCAACGACATTCTCGATTTTTCGAAGATCAATGCCGGGCAACTCACCCTCGATCCTGCTCCCTTCCGTCTCTCCGAGGCGGTCGAGGATGTGGCGACGCTGGTCTCGGCACGCGTCGCCGAAAAGAACCTCGAACTGATCGTGCGTGTCGACCCGCGCCTGCCGGCCCATGTCGTCGGCGACGCCGGCCGGTTCCGGCAGATCATCACCAACCTGCTCGGCAACGCGGTGAAGTTCACCGAAAAAGGTCATGTGCTGATCGATGTCGGCGGCGAGATCGTCAATGACGTGGTCCAGCTCAAGGTTCGCGTCGAAGACACCGGCATCGGCATCCCGGCCGAAAAGCTGCAGAACGTGTTCGAGAAATTCGCCCAGGTCGACGGTTCGTCGACCCGCCGCCACGAGGGCACTGGCCTTGGCCTCGCCATCGCCGCCCGCCTCGTCGACTTGATGGCAGGCAAGATTGGCGTCGAGAGCGAGATCGGCCGCGGCTCGGTTTTCTGGTTCGCGGTGCCGTTGCCGGCGCATCAGGCCGCGGCTCGCGACGAGATCGTGCCGGTCGACGTCACCGGCGCGCGCGTGCTGGTCATCGACGACAATCCGGTCAACCGAGAAATCCTGCTCGAGCAGCTCAGAAGCTGGAGCTTCGATTGCGCCGCCGCCGAAAGCGGCGCCGTGGGCCTGGCCTTCCTCGATCGCGCCTGCCAACTGGGAGCCGCCGTCGACTGCATCATCCTCGACTACCAGATGCCGGGCATGAACGGCGCCGATGTCGCCAGAGCCATTGCTTCCGACAGCCGGCTGTCTTCCATCCCGGTGGTATTGCTGACCTCGGTCGACCAGGTCGATTTCGGCAAGATGATCATCGACTTCGGCATTGCCGCGCACCTGACCAAGCCGGCGCGCTCCGCGGTCCTGCTCGGCACCGTCATCTCGGTCGTCCAGAAGGCCCGCTCGCAGGTCGGCAAGGCGCAGTTCGTCCGCGAACCGATCGTGCAGGCTCCGCCGACAGCGCCGCCTGCCTTCACCGTCATTCGCGGTCCGGCGATGCCGGTCGCGTTGGTGCCGGAATCGACGGCCACGCCGAACGGACCGATCGACATCCTCATTGCCGAGGACAATGACGTCAACCAGCTGGTGTTCGGCCAAATCCTCAACGGGTTGGGCCTCAGCTACCGCATCGCCGGCAACGGCCGCACGGCGGTCGAGATGTACCGGGCGCTGCGCCCCAAGCTGATCCTGATGGATGTCTCGATGCCGGAGATGAACGGCTACGAAGCAGCCCGCGCCATCCGAGCCATGGAGGTCTCGACGGGCACCCACATACCGATCATCGGCGTCACCGCGCATGCGCTGAAGGGCGATCGCGACAAGTGCATCGAAGCCGGTATGGACGACTATCTGCCGAAGCCGGTTTCGCCCGACCGCCTCGGCACCAAGATCGGCACCTGGCTCAGCGAAACGGTGGTGGCGAAGACGGCGTAGCCTGCATCCGCAAATGCCTCAGACGGCCGCGTCCAGTTGATAGCGGCGCATCCAATCGAGGCTAGTGTCGTCGGAGAGCTTTGCAACGCCAGGGCTTACATCCTCGGCGTCGGGTGCTCGGACCCCCAGGGCTTCGCAGATGATCAGCAAGGTCGCAGCCGGATTCGCGGCGAGGCGCTCATAGCTGACCCGCAGCGGGACTATGCCTTGCTCTTCGAACCAAATGTTCCAGGCTGCGTCATGGGTCTCGAGTTCCGTGACCTCTCGTTTGATACGCTCGAAATCATATTGGGGCTCTTTCGGTGGTGCGACTCTTTCGATCTCGGTGCCGTCGGGAGCGATATGCCAAAGACCGGTCTGCTCTGCCTTGATCAGGGAGACAGCCTGCGCAAGCTTGTCCTCTCGCGAGAGGTGTATGTAGAGAATTTGGCCGAATGCTCTTTCGAACCGCGCTCTGTCAGATGGCAGCTTTGGGAAAATCCGGTCGAGGATTGCCGAAAGCTCGTCCAGATTTTCGCGCATCAGACGAAGGCCGAAAATGCTTGTGCCACCCTTGCCGGCATCGATCGCCGCATCGAGATAGGCGACATTGAAGTCGAGCTCGCTCATCGTGTCGCGGTCAGGCAGCTTCCACTCTTCGGCCCACTCCGGCACGTCCTGCCGCCGATAGAACGAGTGAGGATCGCCGGCCGTCTTCGTGGACGCCAGGAGCTTGCACAGCAAAGTGCTGCCGGTCCTCGGCGTGCCGCAGAGAATGTAGCCGTCAAACATATAACGCCCGTGCCGCTCGCCGGAGGCGGGGCCCGCGGCTAAATGATGGCCGCCGCTATAGCTGAAATCTTTGCTGGATGCGACGGGCTGGCGGTCGCCTTCAAATGTCTCTCGGACAAACACCCTGTCGGCAGCGGACCAAATTACCGGTTGCGCACCACCACGCACGCCCCGCCGATGCTTTGCAATTTCTGGCAGATGACGTTGGCATCGGCGCGGTCGTCGACCCCGATCCGGACTGCGTAGATGCCGCGCCGGCCGATTGGCGTGCGCACCCGGCTGACCACCGGATCATGTCCGCTGAGCAGGGCCGGGAACCGGCTTCTTACCCTGAGCCACTGGTTGATCGCGGCACTGCGGCGGAAGTTGCCGGCCACCTGGATGCCCCACGGTTTTATGTTGATCGAGGCCATCGCCACGGTCCGCGACATGATCACCGGCAGCCTGCGGCAGGCGACGGCAAAATCCGACTTTGTGTCGAGCGGCTCAATCTGTCCGGCATAGGCCCGGTCGGTGAACTTGTCGGCCGGCTCGCCCATGATATCGAAGACATAGCTCTCGGTCTCCATCGGCAGGAAGCCGCCGGAACTGAGCCAGCGCGACACCCGGCTTTCGCCGGCATTGTAGGCGGCCGCCGCCAGCCCGAGATTGCCGTAGCCGGTTTTCATTTCGGCGAGATATCTAGCCGACGCCGGGATCGCCTGGTTGATGTCGAAGGAATTGGCCAGCCCGCGCATCTTGGCGGTGCCCGGCATGAACTGGGCGATGCCTTCGGCGCCGACCGGGCTGACGGCGTTGGGATCGAACCGGCTTTCCTTCCAGATCAGCCGGGCGAAGAAATCCCTGGGCAGACCATTCTGATCGGCATGTGCCTGGATCAGGTTGCAGACCTTGTCGATCAGCCTTTGCTTGGCGGATTGCGGCGGATCTGCCTGAACCAGCGTCGACCAGCCCAGCCCGCACAACAGGATCAGCGTCGCCCAGAGGAAACGCTGCATCTGATCTACTCGGCCGCGGCTTTGCCGCGACCAAACCGTTGCTCGATATAGTCGGCGACCATTTTCTCGAAATCCGCCGCGATCGACGGCCCGCGCAGCGTCGCCGCCTTCTTGCCGTCGACGAAGACAGGCGCCGTCGGCGTCTCGCCGGTGCCGGGCAGCGAAATGCCGATGTCGGCATGCTTGGACTCGCCCGGACCGTTGACGATGCAGCCCATCACCGCGACCTTGAGGTTCTCGACGCCGGGATATTTTTCGCGCCACACCGGCATGTTCTTGCGCAGATCCGCCTGGATGTTCTGGGCGAGTTCCTGGAACACGGTGGAGGTCGTGCGACCACAGCCGGGGCAAGCCGCAACGATCGGCACGAACTGCCTGAACCCCATGGTCTGCAGCAATTCCTGCGACACCTGCACCTCCCGTGTGCGGTCGCCATTCGGCTCCGGCGTCAGCGAAATGCGAATAGTGTCGCCAATGCCTTGCTGGAGCAGGATGCCCATCGCGGCCGACGAAGCCACGATGCCTTTCGAGCCCATGCCGGCTTCGGTGAGGCCGAGATGCAGCGCATGGTCGGAGCGGGTGGCGAGTTCGGTATAGACGGCGATCAGGTCCTGCACGCCGCTGACCTTGGCCGACAGGATGATTTTCTCGCGGCCAAGGCCGATCTCTTCCGCCATCTCGGCCGACAGGATCGCCGACTGTACGATCGCCTCGCGCATCACCTCTTGCGCCGTCAGCGGAAAACCCTTGTCCTGGTTGTCGTCCATCAGCCGGGTCAAAAGCTCCTGGTCGAGCGAGCCCCAATTGACACCGATGCGCACCGGCTTGTCATACCTGATCGCCATCTCGACGATATCAGCGAACTGCCGGTCCTTCTTGTCCTTGAAGCCGACATTGCCGGGGTTAATCCGATATTTGGCCAGCGCCTCGGCGCAGGCCGGATGGTCCGCCAAAAGCTTGTGGCCGATATAGTGGAAATCGCCGACCAGCGGCACGTTGATGCCGAGACGCTGAAGCCGCTCATGAATGCGCGGCACGGCGGCCGCACTCTCGTCGCGATCGACGGTGATGCGCACGATCTCGGAGCCGGCACGGTGGAGTGCTGCAACTTGCGCAACAGTCTGGTCGATATCGGCCGTGTCGGTGTTGGTCATCGACTGCACGACAACGGGCGCGCCGCCGCCGACGACCACGCCGCCGACATCGACGCCGACCGAGGTGCGGCGGGGGAAAGGAGAGGAAAAATATCCGGTCATGCCGGCAGCCTTTTGTCTTTGGAGCGCCATGCGTCCACTTGAACGCACAAAGTGCGCTCCGGGCCGATGCGCTAAAGTCCGGGCATGAGGTGGAGGAGCAAAGATGGCTTGTCAATGGCGACAGGTCGCCACTGGCCGGAATCGGCCCGCCGCCAGGGACCAGAAACAATCGATGATCTGGCGAAATCTGGTGACAGCCGAGCGGAAATTAAAGCGGGTGGAAGTCCGGCTCAGGCTGATGGCCAGTGCTGGAAATCAAAACCCATCACGCCGGCGGCAGGTGCCGCCGGGAAAAAGAGGCCGCGGATGGTAAGCGACTATGTCAGGAGGACATCAATGCGTGGTCGGTTTCCCTCTCAGTTTTTCAATCTCGTCCTTGAGTGCCAACTTGCGTCGCTTGAGATTCACGATTTCGAGGTCATCGACCGATGGATGGTTCATCGCGTCATCGATTTCACGTTCGATGTCGCCGTGTTTCCGCTGCAACTCATCAAGATGGGATGCAAGAGACATGATTGGTTCTCCCTTTCATGGTTTCCTCGATTGCAGCCGTCATGGCGCGTCCACCGCAGGTTCGCTTCTGTGACGGCATGATGACAGTGTGTCACCTTCCGGCAGCGATGTCGAATGATCCGTGGTAGCATTCCACGACAATGTGAAATGTGATATGGGCTGCGCGCCGGTTGTAAAATCCCACCGGCCCCGCCCAATCAGGCCCATTTTTGGGCGCCGCAGACGTGCAGACGGTAGATAATGTCCGATCAGGAACAGGCTGATATCCGGCTCGAATATTCCCGGCTGAAGCAGGAGCACGCCGATTTCGATGCGGCCATCAACGCCATGATCGCCATGGCCTGCGATCCACTGCAGATTCAGCGCATGAAGAAGAAAAAGCTGTTCCTCAAGGACCGGCTGATGGCGCTGGAAGACAAGATCATTCCCGACATCATTGCCTGAAGGGCGCGTACGCTTTCGAGCGCTATCCGGCGATCGAAAGCTTCGCGGCGCGGTTGCGCAGCAGGCCGATGAGCTCACCGGTCCGCTCCTCGGACGTATCGATGGGGACCACCAGGCACATCGTCGCCTCGACCTTGCCGGGCGCTGAAAAGACCGGCGCGGCAAGGCACTTCGTATAAGCATCGACAAGGCCCGAGGTGATGCAATAGCCTGCGACTTGTGCCTTTGCGATGTCGTTGACAAAATCGTCGAGCCGCAGTTTGCGCCCGTCGGGCAGCACGAGATCGTCGTCGGACACCATGCCTTCGATCTCAGCCCTCTCCAGTCCCGCCAGAAGCAGCCGCCCCGAAGCGGTCCAGGGCAGCGGTATCTGCAAGCCCGTGGCGGAGCTGATCCGGAAAGGCCTGGTGCCAGGGCTCGCGTGGACGATCGTGTAGCGACCGCTTTGCAGCATGCACAGTTCTGAAGTCTCGCCGGTCTCGCGCGACAGGTTGTCGACCTCCTGGCGCCCTCGCCTCAGAAGGTCGTTGCCGCGCACATAGTCCATTCCATAGAGATAGAGCTTCTTGCCGAAATAGACGCGATTGCCGTCGCCTGCCATCTCCAGCAGGCCCGCATCGACCAGCGACCGCACCAACGTGTAGGTCGTCGAGCGGGGTGCATTCACCCCTTTGGCAAGGTCGCCAATGCCGATCGCCCGCTGGGTCGTGTGAAGAAACTCCAGAATCTCGAGCACCCGGTTAAGCCCCTTTTCACGGGAGCCCGAGATTTTCTCGTCGGCTGAAATCACGGAGGCATTGCCATCTTGCATTGTCGATTCCCGGTGTTAATATCTGTCTTGTACAGGATACACTCGTCTCTTGTAAGAGACAAAATCACCGACGCGTGTCTTGCCTGTGTACAAGGGGAACACAACATGAAAGGAGGTCGCCGTGAACGACACATCCGGAAGACGTGATTTTCTGAAAATGGGAATGGCAGGGCTGGCCACGGCCGGCGTGCTGGCAACCGTCGATGCCCGGAAGGCCGCGGCCCAGGCAGCATCCGACAGCCTGCTGCGCACCGTGCTCGATCGCGGCAAGCTGATCGTCGGCACCGGCAGCACCAACGCACCGTGGCACTTCGAGAACGATGCCGGCGAACTGGTCGGCATGGACATTACCATGGGGCGCATTCTCGCCAAGGGCCTTTTCGACGATCCGACCAAGGTCGAGTTCGTCATGCAGGATCCGGCACAGCGCATCCCCAACGTGACCACCAACAAGGTCGACATCACCATCCAGTTCATGACCATGAGCGCGCAGCGCTCGCAGCTGATCAACTTCTCCCGACCATACTACGTCGAAGGCGTTGCCTTGCTGACGCTTCCGACCGCCGAGAACAAGACTTTCGACAAGCTGCTTGCCGCAGGCTCGGCAACGCGTGTTTCCATCCTGCAGAACGTCGATGCGGAAGCCTCCGTGCACATCGCTCTGCCGCAATCGCAGGTGATGCAGATCGACACCCAGGCCAACGTGCTGCAGGCGCTGGAATCGAAGCGTGTCGACGCTGCCGCGGTCGATCTTTCGACCGTGCGCTGGCTCGCCTCGCGCAATCCGGACAAATACTTCGATGCCGGCAAGAGCTGGTTCTCGATGCTTTACGGCGCGGCGCTCCGGCAAGGCGATCTCGACTGGCTGACCTTCGTCAACCAGACCTTCACCATCGCCATGTTCGGTCACGAAACGGCGCTCTATGACGCCGCCTTCAAGGACTATTTCGGGCAGGAGCCGCCAGCGCGCCATCCTGGCTTCCCGGTCATCTGACCTGCAACGGACGGACGGGCGCATCCAGCGCCCGTCCGTCTCCCGAAGGCCTGCGGCACCGAGGCGAACGCATGGGCTATGCCCTCAACTTCAACCTGATCTGGCGGCATTTCGACAAGCTGTGGGGCGGCCTGCTGCTCAGTCTCGAACTCGCCGTCATCTCGATCGCCATCGGCATCGTCATCGGGCTGGTACTGGCGGTCTGGTATGTTTCGGCCGGGCGCGTGGTGCGCACCATCATCGCCGCCTATGTCGAATTTATCCGCAACGTGCCGTTGATCCTGCTCGTCTATCTCGTCTTCTACGGCTTGCCGACAGTGGTCGATATCGCCTACAGCGCGCCGACCTCGTTTGTCGTCACGCTCTCGCTCTACAGCGGCGCGTATCTGGTCGAGGTGTTCCGCTCCGGGCTCGAGGCCGTTCCGCGCGGACAGCTGGACGCCGGCAAGGCGATCGGCCTGACGCCCTGGCAAAGGCTGCTCAACGTGCGCCTGCCGACGATGCTGCGCATCACGCTGCCGGCGTTGTCCAACACCTTCATATCGCTGTTCAAGGATACGTCCGTCGCGTCGGTCATCTCGGTGCCGGAACTGACCTACGGCGCCCAGTGGATCAACTTCAACACCTTCCGCATCGTCGAGGTCTATCTCGTGGTGACGGCGATGTATCTGGTGACCGGCTACGCACTGCTTTTTGCGCTTCGGCTTGTCGAGCGCCGGTTCAGGGCGGCGCGCTGACATGCTGACCCAGATCGCCTATGCCTTGCCTTTCCTCGCCCAGGGCTTTGCCCTGACACTGTGGGTATCCCTGCTGGTCGTGGTGTTTTCTCTGATCGCCGGCGTGATCATGGGCGTCGGTCTCGTTTATGGCCCCGTGCCGTTGCAATGGGCAGTGCGCATCTTCAGCGATACCATCCGCGGGATACCGATCCTGGTGCTCATCTTCTTTGTCTATTACGGCCTGCCGGCCGTCGGGCTTCATCTCCCATCCTTCTGGGCTGCCGTGCTGGCGCTGACCCTGTTCAAGACGGCGCAGGTCGTCGAATATCTCAGGGGTGCGGTCGGCTCCATTTCGAAGGGTCAGTCCGAGGCGGCAATGGCGATCGGACTGACCTTTCGCCAGCGTCTGGCCTACGTCATCTTCCCGCAGGCGTTCAGGCGCTTCCTGCCGCCCTGGATCAATGGCGTCACCGACGCGGTCAAGGGCAGCGCCCTGGTGTCGCTGCTCGGCATCACCGATCTGATGCAGGCCATCAATCAGGTCATCGGCCGCACGTATGAGGCGATGCCGCTCTACCTCCTCGGCGCGCTCATCTATTTCGCGGTCAATTATGCCCTCTCGTTCGCCAGCCGGCGGCTCGAGCGGCGTTTCTCCTTCATTCGGGATTAGCAATGTCCACAGGTTCGAACGACACCCCGGCGCTTCTCGACATCCGCGACGTCTCCAAAGCCTTTGGAACCGTCCAGGTCCTGCGTTCGGTCAGCCTGCGGGTGGCGCGCGGCGAGGTGGTGACCGTCATCGGCCCCTCCGGCAGCGGCAAGACCACGCTGCTGCGTTGCGTCAACTTCCTCGAAAGCTACGACAGCGGCTCGATCCGCATCGACGGCAAGGAGGTCGGCTTTCGCGAAACCGGAGCCCGCCAGCGCCGCAGCGAACGCGATCTGGCCGCGATGCGCGCCGAAACCGGCATGGTGTTCCAGAGCTTCAACCTCTTTCCGCACCTGACTGCCGCCGGCAACATCATGCTTGGTCTAACCAAGGTGCGCGGCAAGAGCAGAGCGGAGGCCCGCACCATCGCCGAACACTGGCTCGGCCGGGTCGGCCTCGCTCACAAGGCCGACAGTCTGCCCGCGGAACTGTCCGGCGGCCAGCAGCAGCGTGTCGGCATTGCCCGCGCCGTGGCCATGGGGCCGAAGATCCTGCTTCTCGACGAGATAACCTCCGCGCTCGACCCGGAGCTGGTCGGCGAAGTGCTCGAGGTCGTGCGCAGCCTGGCCGAGGACGGCATGACGATGGTGATGGTCACGCACGAAATGGCCTTTGCCCGCGATGCCTCGAGCCGCATCGTCTTCATGGCCGATGGCGGCGTCAGCGCGGCGGGCCCGCCCGCCGAAATCCTGGCGGCGGATACCGACAACGAGCGCCTGCGCACCTTCCTGGCACGTTTCCGCGCCTCGCATTTCTAGAACGGGACAGCGAGCGCTGTCGCAAGGAGCCTTCTTTCATGACGCCTTATATCCGGCTCGCCGCGTTGGGCCTGACGCTGCCCGAGCCGCCGACCCCGATCGCCAATTTCGTCACCCATGCCGAAAGCGGCCGGCTGATCTTCCTGTCCGGTCAGGGGCCGCTGCGGACCGACGGCACGTTGTTCACCGGCAAGGTGGGAGATGATGTCACCGTCGAGGAGGCCTATGGCCATGCCCGCCTCACCGGCCTCAATCTGCTCGCCGTCATGCATGCAGCCACCGGCGACCTTGGCCGTATCGTGCGCATCGTCAAACTGCTCGGCTTCGTCAACGCGATACCGACCTTCAGCGACCACCCGAAAGTGGTCAATGGCTGTTCAGACCTGTTCGCCGATGTATTCGACACCATCGGCGGCCATGCCCGCTCGGCGATCGGCGTCGGTTCCTTGCCCGGAAACATCACCGTCGAAATCGAGGCGGTCGTCGAGATCGCCGCCTGACCCGCTAGAAATGGAATCCGAGAGATGAAAACCACGTCCACCGACGGCTCCAACACCACGATCCGCGAACGGCTCGGCCTTCGCCCGATCATCAACGTCTCCGGCACGATGACGGCGCTCGGCGCGTCGATCATCGTCCCGGAAGCGATCAGCGCCATGTCCGAAATAGCCTCGCAATGGGTCGAGATGGACGATCTGCAGCGTGCCGCAAGCACGATCGTCGCGCGTCTCACCGGCGGCGAGGCCGGTTTCATCACCGCTTGCTGCGCCAGCGGCATCACCATGGCGATCGCCGGTGCGATGACGGGAACCAATTTGCTCGCCATCGAACGCCTGCCGGACGACACCGGAGGGCTGAAATCGGAGGTCATCGTCCAGCTCGGCCACATCGTCAACTACGGCGCGCCGATCGACCAGTCGGTCCGCGTGGCCGGCGCAAAGGTCGTGCCGGCCGGCACCGTCAGCGTCACGCAGGACTACCACGTGCGCCAGGCGATCAACGAGCGCACGGCGGCGGGTCTCTATGTCGTCGCCCATCACACCGTGCAGTACGGCATGCTGTCGCTGGAGGAATTCTGCGAGATCTGCCACGCCAGGGGTGTCCCGGTCATCGTCGACGCGGCTTCCGAATATGATCTGCGCGGCTTCCTTGCGCGCGGCGCCGACATTGTCATCTACAGCGGGCACAAATTCCTGAGCGGACCGACCAGTGGCATCGTCACCGGGCGCAAGGATCTGGTTCGAGCCGCCTATCTGCAGAACCGCGGCGTCGCGCGCGCCATGAAGGTCGGCAAGGAAAGCATCGCCGGCACCATGGCCGCACTGGAAGCCTGGGAAAAGCGCGACCACGCCGGCATCCGCCGGCGCGAAGAGGCGGCGCTGAACCTGTGGAAAGACGCGTTGCAGGGGTTGCCGGGCATCGTCGCGCAGATCATCCCCGACCCGACCGCCAACCCTCTGGACCGGCTGCAGATTTTTGTATTGCCCGAAAGCCGGTTCTCGGCGGCCGGTCTCACCTCGGCATTGGCGACGGGCTCGCCGCCGATCATCGTGCGCAACCATGAAGTGGAGCGCGGCCATTTCTTCCTCGACCCCTGCAACCTTCATCCCGGCGAGGCCGAGATCGTCGCCGAACGTCTGCGCGCCATGCTGACCGCGGCCGAGCGGCCCGCCAATGCCATGAGACCTGCCCGCAAGGATTCATCCGGCGTCCTGCGCTGGCCGGATTGAAACGCCAGGTAGACCATCACCTGAAAATGCGCCGGCCGCGATCGGCGCGCGCCATCACGCGACCGCTCCCCTGACGGGTTCTATGGCCAGGACGTCGGCCAGGAGACTGCCGGCTCCGCCTTTGCGCGGCTCAGCCCGGCCGCCGACGAGGCCAGACAGTCGCCGACCTTCAAAAGAATAACTTTACAAATATTTTAGTATGTGTGAAGTTATGACTATTGAAGGGTCGATCATGACAGCCAATCGCTTCGCCACGCGTCTGAATTCCTTTGCCTCGCGACCACAGGCCGAATGGCGCGACCTCTCCGGCAAGCCGTCGCTGCTGCAGATGGCGGCGCGCGCCGCCAAGGTTGCCGGACTGACCGACCTCGATCTGAACTACCCCGACCATGTCAGCGAAAAGCCTGCTGAAATCGCCCGCAAACTCGGCGACCTCGGCCTTTCCATCAATGGCTTCGCCATGCGCTACTACTCCAACCCGGCCTTCAAGCTCGGCGCTTTCACCAATCCGGACCCGGCGGTACGCCGCGAGGCCATCGACCTGACCAAAGCGGGAATCGACGCCGTGCGCGAGGCGGGCGCCAAACTGATGACGCTGTGGCTCGGCCAGGACGGCTTCGATTACGCCTTCCAGGCTGACTATGCCTCGCTCTGGCAACACGAAATCGATGGCATTCGTGAAGTGGCCGCGCATGACCCCGACTGCCAGATCAGCCTTGAGTACAAGCCCAATGAGCCGCGATCCTATAGCCTGATGCCGGACGCAGCGACGACCTTGCTGGCGATCCGTGACGTCGGCCTGCCCAATCTCGGCGTCACGCTCGATTTCGCCCATGTGCTCTATGCCGACGAGCAGCCGGCCTTTGCCGCAGCCCTGGTGGCGCGTCACAGCAAGCTGCTCGGCGTGCACCTCAACGACGGTTACGCCAAGCGCGACGACGGCCTGATGGTCGGCGCGGTGCACACGCTGCAGACCATCGAGCTGCTCAGGCAGATCCGCAGGGACGGCTATGCCGGCGCCATCTATTTCGACACATTCCCCGACATGACCGGGCTCGACCCGGTGCGCGAATGCGAAGTCAACATCGCCACCGTCAAGCGCATGCTGCGCGTCGTCGACCGGCTGGAGCAGGACAATCGCCTGTCCGCCGCCATCGACGGTCAGGACGCGGTGACGTCGCAAGCCATCATCCAGGAAATCATGCTCGGGCCGGACAGCTGAGGCATCCGAGCCATCGCCGTTTTCAACAAGGGAGGAATACAATGAAACTTCTGCTTGCCACCGCTACCGCCGCACTGATGGCATTATCCATCGGCTCGGCCTTTTCCGCTGATCCCGCGCCGCTCAATTCCGATACGGAAAAGGACCGCATCGACTGGTCGCAGGTCGAGGCCAAGTTCGGCACGTTCCCCAAACTGCCCGAAGGAACAAAGGCGGGCGCGGTTTCCAAGACGCTGACCAATGAATACTGGCGCTCGCTGGGCGAGGGCTACAAAGCGTTCGGCGAGAAGGTCGGCGTGCCTGTCGTCTACCAGGCGGCGCAGAGCGAAGGCGACCAGCTCGGCCAGCTCACTATCGCGGAAGGCCTGGTGACGCAGGGCTACAACGTTCTGCTGGTCTCGCCGCAGACCGATGCCAATCTGCAGCCGATCATGGAGCAGGCCAAGGCCGCCAATGTGCCGGTGGTCAACGTCAATGACGCGGTCATCCCGCAGGCCGAGCACTATGTGGGCAATGTCCAGCGCGACAATGGCGTGCGCGTCGCCAAATGGTTCATCAAGAATCGTCCGGATGGCGGCAAGGTCGCCATCGTCGAAGGCCAGGCCGGCGTCTATGCAGCCGTGCAGCGCACCGATGGCTTCAAGTCCACCATCACCGAAGGGGGCAAGTTCGAGGTCGTCGCCAGCGTTCCCGGCAATTGGGACCGCCAGACCTCCTATGATGCGGCCACCAACATCCTGCAGCAGCACCCCGACCTGATCGGCTTCTATGCCAACAATGACGGCATGGCGCTGGGCATTGTCGAGGCGGTCAAGGCTGCCGGCCTGCAGGACAAGGTTGCCGTGTTCGGCACCGACGGCATTTCCGACGCCTATGCCTCGATCCGTGCCGGCGAACTGACCGGCACGGTCGACAGCTTTCCGGTGCTGACCGGCGAAGTGGCACTGGAAACGGCGCTGCGGCTAGTGGCCGGACAAAAGCTGCCGCGCGTCGTTGCCACGCCGCAGGCACTGATCACCAAGGACAATGCCGACCGCTATTCCGGCACCGGCGCGCGCAAGGCACTGCTCGAGGATGCCGCTGCGGGCCAGTAGAGCCAATCGACGGGGTGCCGGCCAGAGCAATTCGCTCCCGGCCGGCACCGTTGCCCGGAGATAGAACCCAATGTCACCCCGGCTGCAATTCCAGGGCATTTCCAAGCTGTTTCCGGCCGTCCGGGCGCTCAACGACGTGTCGTTCTCGGTCAGTGCCGGTGAAATCCACGGTCTGCTCGGCGAGAACGGCGCCGGCAAGTCGACGCTGCTGCGCATCCTGTCGGGCGTCTACAGGCCGACGGCCGGAAGCGTCCTTATCGACGGCAAGCCGGTTACGCTCGCCAATCCGGTCGCGGCGCGCGCGGCGGGCGTCGCCATGATCCATCAGGAACTGCAGCAGGTGCCGCGCCTCAGCGTTGCCCAGAACATGTTCCTTGGCCATCCGCTGACGCGCGGTATCTTTGTCGCCCGGCGCGAGCAGGAGCGTCGCGCGGCCGAGGCTCTGGCGGCAATAGACCCCTCCATCGACCCAGCCGCTCCACTCGGCACGCTGAAGGTGGCGCAGCGGCAGATCGTCGAGATCGCCCGCGCGCTGCTCGACCGCGCCCGCATCGTCGCCATGGACGAGCCGACATCGAGCCTGACGCCGAGCGAATTCGAACGGCTGGCGCATGTCATCACCGGCCTCGCTCGCGACGGCGTCGCCGTCGTCTATGTCTCGCACAAGCTGGATGAGGTGTTCGGCATCTGCCGGCGCGCCACCATCATGCGCGACGGCGGCGTGGTCGATTCCGTCGATCTGAAAGAGCTGTCGGAGAAAGCGGTCGTGGCGATGATGGTCGGCCGCGAACTGGCGCAGGAACACCATAGCTCCCATGCCTCGGACGAGGTGATGCTGAGCGCACGCGGCCTCTCCTCGGCGACGAAGGTGCGCAACGTGTCGTTCGATCTGCATCGCGGCGAGGTGCTGGGCATTGCCGGGCTGGTCGGATCCGGCCGCACTGAACTTTTGCGGCTGCTGGCGGGCGCGGATCGCGCCACGGCCGGGACGATCGCCATCGACGGCAAAGCGACGCGCTTCGCCAGCCCGCGCGACGCGATTGCCGCCGGCATCGGCCTGGTTCCGGAGGAGCGCAAGCGCGAAGGCATCGTGCCGCTGCGCTCGATCACCAGCAACATGGCGCTGGCTTCCATGGGTGTGTTCGCGTCGCGCGGCCTCATCGATCACACCAGGTTGAAACAGGTGGCAGTCGACAAGATGGGCCGCGTCAATCTGCGCCCATTCCTGCTCGACCGGCCGATCCGCCTGTTCAGCGGTGGCAACCAGCAAAAGGCGATCATCGGCCGCTGGCTGGCGGCCGGAACACGCATCCTCTTGTTCGACGAACCGACGCGCGGCATCGATGTCGGCGCCAAGGCGGAGATCTATCACCTGATCGAGGAACTCGCCGCCGAAGGCCATGCGGTGATCGTCGTCTCCTCCGAGCTTCCCGAGGTGATCCGGCTCGCCGACCGCGTGCTGGTCATGCGCGACGGCACGATCGCCGCCGAACTCCACAGCGACGATATCAGCGAACAGGCAATCGCGGCACACGCCATCCCGCAGACACAGACGCCGGCCGCACAGCCGGCAAGGCAGTAGGTGAAGGATATGTCGGATACCACTCTGGTGCAGCCACGGGCCGAATTCCTGCGCGGGATTTCCATGCGCGATGCCGGCACGCTGATCGGCCTTGTCGTGATCCTCGCCGTCTTCGGAGCGCTGGTGCCGGGCTTCTTTGCCGAGCGCAACCTGATCAACATCCTGCAGCAGTCGAGCATCAATGCCTGTCTGGCGCTGGGCATGACGCTGGTCATCATCTCCGGCGGCATCGACCTGTCGGTCGGGCCGACGGCAGCGCTCTCGGCCGTCATCTCGGCCTCGATGATGGTCGCCGGCGTGCCGTTTCCGCTCGCCATCGCCACCGGCTTCGCCATTGGTCTTGCGTGCGGCCTCATCAACGGCGTGCTCGTCGCCTATGTCGGGCTGCAGCCTTTCATCGTCACATTGGGTACACTCAGCACATACCGGGCACTGGCGCTGATCTATACCGGCGGCAATCCGGTGCTCGGCCTGCCGGCAGGCTTTCGCGCCGTCTTCAACGGCTCGCTGTTCGGGCTGCCGCTGGCGGTTATCATCGTCGCCTTCGTGGCGATCGTCGCCTGGGTCGTTTTGAAGAAGACTCCCTTCGGCGAATATCTGCTCGCCGTCGGCGGCAATGAGGAGGCTGCTTACATCGCCGGCGTGCCGATCGCCCGCACCAAGATCGCCGCCTACATGATCTCCGGCCTGCTGGCAGCCCTTGCCGCGCAAATCCTGATCGGCCGGCTCGGTGCCGCCGAGCCCATCCTCGGCAACCTCTGGGAACTCGACGCCATCGCCGCTGCCGCCATCGGCGGCGCCTCGCTGATGGGCGGCAAGGGCAGTATCGTCGGCACCATCCTGGGCGCCGTCATCCTCGGCGCCATGCGCAACGGTTTGACGCTGATGAACGTGCAGTCCTTCTATCAGCTTCTGGCAACTGGTCTTATAATCCTCGCCGCGATGCTTATCGATCGCGTGACGAGGGGGCGTGGATGACCTTGAGCGGGCTGGACCTGAAAGCGGTAGGACCGCGCATCCGCATGATGATGCCGCATCTCACCCCGCTGGAGGCGAAGGTGGTGGAAACCGTCTTCGGCCGTCGCGGCTTTGACGAGAGCATCCCGCTGAAGCAGATCGCCGAGGAGGCCGGCGTGTCGGAAGCAATGGTGGTCAAGATCGCCAAGAAGCTCGGCTTTTCCGGCTATCGCGACTTCCGCACCGCCGTCTATGAATACAGCCGCCTGCCGACCGCCGAGATGCATCAGGAACTGTCGTCGGACGACAGTTCGGCCGAGATTGTGCAGAAGGTGTTTCGCACCTCCATCCAGGCACTGGAGGAGACGCTGGCGATCCTCGACATTGAGGATTTCGACCGCGCCGCCGATCTTCTCTATCGTGCGAAGAACCGGGATTTCTACGGTGTCGGCGGCTCGGCGCAGATCGCGCGCGACGTCTCGCACAAATTTCTGCGCATCGGCATCCGCGCATCCGTCTACGACGATTCGCACATGATGCTGATGTCGGCCTCGTTGCTCGGCGGCGACGACATCGCCGTCGGCTTCTCGCATTCGGGCAACACCTCTGCCGTCATCGACGCCATCCAACTGGCCCGCAAGAACGGTGCCCGCACGCTGGCCATCACCAATTACGACAACTCGCCGCTGGCCTCAGTCGCCGACATCGTGCTGTGCTCGACCGCGCAGGGCTCGCCGCTGATGGGCGAGAACGCGGCGGCGCGGATCGCCCAGCTCAATATCCTCGACGCGCTGTTCGTCGCCGTGGCGCAGCGCGACTACCAGGCGGCGGAGCGCAACCTCGGCCGCACCATGTCGGCGGTGGCATCGAAACGAAAAGACCGGGGCTCATGAGGACACCGCCGCTGGTCACCGTGTTCGGCAGCCTGCACTACGACATCATGGTCGACGCCCCCGACCGCCCGCGCAAGGGCGAGACGGTGGCCGGCCATGCCTGGCACCCGAAATGTGGCGGCAAGGGCGGCAACCAGGCCGCGTCGGCGGCAAGGGCCGGGGTGCGGGCGGCGATGATCGGAGCGGTTGGCGACGATGATTTCGGGCGGGCGTTGCTGGCCAATCTCGATCGCGCCAGGCTCGACCGCCGCTTCGTACGGGTGGCCGCTGGCGCCGGCTCCGGAATGAGCGTGGCGATCTTCGACCAAGGCGGCGACTATGGCGCGGTGATCGTCTCGGGCAGCAATCTCACGCTGGGCGATGCCGATATTGCCGCCGCTTCCGAAATGCTGTCCCAAACGGCGGTGCTCCTATTGCAGAACGAAGTGCCGGAAGCCGCCAACATTGCCGCCGCACGCGCGGTCAAGGCGCAGGGCGGCCGCATCGTGCTCAACGCGGCCCCGGCGCGCAAACTCTCCGGCGAGTTGACCGCGCTGGTCGACATATTGGTGGTCAACGCCATCGAGGCGGAGTTCCTGGCCGGCATGGCGGTGGTCGAGACGCTGGACGGCGCCGCGCAAACCGCGCGGCTGCTGGCCGATCTTTGGCCTGTCGCGATTGTCACGGCGGGCGGCGAAGGCGTCGCCTGTTGCGAGCGGACCGGCGAGGCCTTCGCGCTGCCGGCCATCCCGGTCAAGGTCGTCAGCACGCATGGCGCCGGCGATGAATTCGTCGGTGCGCTGGCCGCGGGGCTTGCCCGTGGGGAGACCATGCAAGCGGCCGTCACCGCCGCCAATGCAGCTTCGGCCTTGCTGGTCTCGACACCCGAGGCCGAGCGCGACGGCATCTGACAGACTGGTTTCCGCCTCACCAAACCACTGCGGCCGCCGCCTATCCTTGCGGCTTGGCGCGAATTCCGCTAAGGCGCGCCTTTGTCGCCGGGGAACACAGACTTGGACGATCAACGCGCCGATGTCGCCATCATCATGGGCAGTCAGTCCGACTGGGCGACGATGCGCCATGCGGCCGAAACGCTGGAAGCACTCGGCATCCCGCACAAGCGGCTGATCATCTCCGCTCATCGAACGCCGGACCGGCTCTATGATTTTGCCAAAGGCGCCAAGGCGGCCGGTTACAAGGTGATCATCGCCGGCGCCGGCGGTGCCGCGCACCTGCCCGGCATGACAGCGGCGATGACGCCGCTGCCGGTGTTCGGCGTGCCGGTGGAATCGAAGGCGCTCTCCGGCCAGGATTCGCTGCTGTCCATCGTCCAGATGCCCGCCGGCATTCCCGTGGGGACGCTGGCCATCGGCAAGGCCGGTGCCACCAACGCAGCCCTTCTGGCCGCCGCCGTGCTGGCGCTGAACGATGACAAGCTCGCCGTCCGTCTGGATGCCTGGCGCGCCGCGCAGACCGCCAGGGTCGCGACCGAACCGACGGACACGCCGTGAGCCTGCCCGCTGGATCGACCATCGGCATCATTGGCGGCGGCCAGCTCGGCCGCATGCTGGCTATTGCCGCCGCCCGCCTCGGCTACCGCACGGTGGTGCTGGAGCCGCAGGCGGATTGCCCGGCGGCGCAGGTCGCCAATCGGCAGATAACGGCTGCCTATGACGACCCAGCAGCCCTTGCCGAACTGGCAGCGTCGAGTTCCGTCGTTACCTACGAGTTCGAGAACGTGCCGGTTGCGGCCGCCAGCGCGCTTGCCATCCAGGTTCAGGTTTATCCGCCGGCGCGAGCGCTTGATGTGGCGCAGGATCGGATGAGCGAGAAGACATTCCTCAATGCCATCGGCATTGCCACCGCGGATTTCCACGCCGTCGACAATGATGACGAACTGACGGCAGCACTGAAAGCATTCGACGGCAGCGGCATCCTGAAGACGCGCCGCATGGGCTATGACGGCAAGGGCCAGCGCATCTTCCGCAACATGGAAACGGGCGGTTTCGCCGGCACCTGCGAGGCGATGGGCAATGTGCCGCTGATCCTGGAGTCCTTCGTGCCGTTCGAGCGCGAGATCTCGGTGATCGCGGCGCGTGGGCTGGACGGCGCGGTCGCCGCCTACGATCCGGCCGAGAATGTCCATCGCAACGGCATTCTCCACACATCGACCTTGCCGGCCGCCATCATGCCCGAAACGGCGGAAGCGGCGCGAGCAGCGGCATCGAAGATCCTGTCGGCGCTGAACTATGTCGGCGTCATCGGCGTCGAGTTTTTCGTGCTCGCCGACGGCTCGCTGCTGGCCAACGAGATCGCGCCGCGCGTGCACAATTCCGGTCATTGGACGGAGGCAGCCTGCATCGTTTCGCAGTTCGAGCAGCATATCCGCGCGGTTGCCGGCCTGCCGCTGGGAAGCCCGGACCGCCATTCCGACTGCGTGATGGAGAACCTGATCGGCGACGATGTGCTGCGTGTTCCGGCCCTGCTTGCCGAACCGGATCTGATGCTGCATCTCTACGGCAAGGCCGAGGCGCGGCCCGGCCGCAAGATGGGCCATTTCACCCGGATCGGCCGTCGCGCCTGATAACGCCGTCTATTGCACCTCGTCGCTCTCGTCCTCGTCGGGACTGGCGCAACTCACATCGCCTTCCTCGCAATTGGCCAACGCGGCAAGCTGCTTGACGCGATCATTCGTCAATCTGGTCAGGCATTGCGAAACCTCCATCGGATGGATCGAGCCGCCCTCACTGGCGGCGGTGGAATGGGCGCACTCGGCGTCGCGAAAAGCGATCCAGGCGCGTTGCGCCACCTGCAGCAATCTCTTGCTGTTGGCGTCATCCGCGCTGATGAGGTCCTGGTAGGCCGTGTTGAGCCTGGCGTCGGCCGCTTGGTAATCCTCGCCGGCACAGATGTTCATCATCTGCTGGCCGTCGTCGCTGCGGTCGCACTCCTGCGCGCGGGCAGCCGAGGCCCCCGCCAGTAGGACAAGGCAGGCGGACAGGAAAAATCGGCGCATAGTCATCCCCAAATCACTTCATGGCGGCAGCATCATCCCAGCCGGTCCGGGGCCGCGCAATGCCGCCAGGTGGAGATGGCGGATATTTGATGATAGGGATGAATCACATCCGCTATTGACGCTTGCGGTTGACACGGACAAGGCTCCTCGTTTATGAGCCACCCACAGTTCAAAGGCGCGTCTTCTGGCGCGCCTTAAAATTTCGACCCGGACAGGGTCCACACCGACAGGCAAGACCATGAAGATCAAGAATTCGCTCAAGGCGCTGAAGGCGCGTCACCGCGACAACCAGCTGGTTCGCCGCAAGGGCCGCATCTACATCATCAACAAGACCGCCCCGCGCTACAAGGCACGCCAGGGCTGAGTTTAGGGCTGGAGGCTGTTGCCTCCGCCTGTTGATGCTTGTTGCCCGCCTGCCGGCCCCTTCACGCCAAATTCAGTTTGACGTTCCGCCGCCCGGGATTAGAGTCCGGCGATGCGGATTCTTTTTGCATTTTTGACATCTCTGCTTGTTTCCGGTGCCGTTTATGGCCCGGCGCGGGCGGATGATGCTGTCGCTCCGCCGGCCACCCAGAACGCGCCACCGGTGGCAATGACGAAACAGGCCCGTCTCGACCAGCTGTTCGGTGACCTGAAGCGTGAGCGCAACGAAAAGGCAGCCGAGCGCATTGCCGGCAACATCTGGAATGAGTGGTCCCAGTCCGGCAGCGCCTCGATCGACCTGATGATGCAATGGTCGCAGAAGGCAGTCGAAGGCCAGAAATTCGACGTTGCGCTCGATTTCCTCGACCAGGTCGTGACCTTGCAGCCGACCTACGCCGAAGGCTGGAATCGGCGCGCCACCGTGCATTTCATGATGAAAAACTACGGCAAGTCGATGTCCGACATCGATCATACGCTGCAACTCGAGCCGCGCCATTTCGGCGCGCTCTCCGGCCTGGCGCAGATCATGGCGCTGACCGGCCACAAGCAATCGGCACTCGAGGCCTGGCAGAAGGTTCTGGCGATCTATCCAATGATGCGCAGCGCCCAGGACCAGGTCGGCACGCTTTCGGAAGAGCTTGCTGGAGAAGGCATTTAAGGGAATAGGCAGTAGGGATTAGGCAGTAGGCGCAGATCGCGTTACGCACATTCCTACTGCCTACTGCCTATTCGCTACTGCACAACTTATCCCCCTCCACCCCCGTATCTCTCCCCATGAACCTGATCTACGCTGCCCTTGCCTTTCTGATGGCGCTTGTCTTCGGCTTTGTCGGCGTCACCCGCGCCGGCTCATGGCTGATCGAACGTCGCAATCCGTCGATTGGCGAGTTTGCCGACATCGATGGCGCCCGCATCCACTATGTCCATATTCCGGGGCCCGCTAACGCCGAATTGCCGCCGATCGTCTTCGTCCACGGCGCCAGTGCCAATCTCAGGGATCAGATGCTGCCGCTGCGGCCATTGCTCGAAGGCCGCGCCGAAATGCTGTTCTTCGACCGGCCAGGCCACGGCTGGTCGGGTCGTGGTCCCGGCAACAACGAGGACCCGTCGGCGCAGGCCAACACCATCGCCGCGCTGATGGACCGTCTCGGCATCAGGAAGGCTGTTGTCGTCGGCCATTCCTTCGGTGGTGTGGTGACATCGGCGTTCGGCCGCGAGCATCCCGACAGGACGCTCGGCCTGGTCTTTCTGGCACCGGCAACCCATCCATGGCCGGGCGGCGCAACCTCCTGGTACTATGATCTGACGACCATTCCGGTGATTGGCTGGCTGTTTTCCGAGACGCTGACCTATCCGACGGGAACGCTGCGGATGGAAGACGCCACGACCTGCGTCTTCTCGCCCAACAAGGTGCCGGACAACTATGTTGCCGTGGCTTCGATCCCGCTAGTGCTGCGGCCATCGGCCTTTCGCGCCAACGCCACCGATGTCGCCGGGCTCTATCGCTACGCCCTTGGCGCCGCACCGCACTACAATCAGATCAAGGCCCCAACCGTGGTCATTTCGGGTGATCGCGACAAGGTCGTCTATGCGCAGATTCACTCGATCGGCCTCCAGCGCGACATACCGGGCGCCCAACTCATCTGGGTGCACAATCTCGGCCACAAGCCGGACTGGATTGCGCCCGACCTGGCCGTCGGCGCCATCGAGAAGGTCGCTGGCAAGAAGATCGACCTGCAGGCAATGGCCAAGACAGTGGAAGCGCGCATTGCCGGCGATGCTTATGGCGCCGGCAGATGCGCTGATATCAAGGTGCCGCAGGCCGAACTCGCGCCGACCTGATCACGCCTGCCGGTTCGGACGGTCGATCTAACGGCTAGTCTGCACGTCCGATCCGACATAGGCGATGCGCAGCATATTGGTCGAGCCTGGCGTCCTCAGCGGCACACCGGCTGTGATGATGACGCGGTCGCCGGGCTTGCCGAAGCCTTCCTCGAAGGCGATGCGGCAGGCGCGGTCGACCATGTCGTCAAGATCGATTGCGTCGGGTGAGACGACGCAATGCGTGCCCCATAGCAGCGACAGCCGCCGCGCCGTGTTGACGATCGGCGACAGCGCGATGATCGGCACTTGCGGACGCTCGCGGGCGGCGCGCAGGCCCGTGGTGCCGGATGCCGTATAGGTGATGATCGCCGACAGCTTCAGCGTTTCGGCGATCTCACGCGCAGCCAGCGAAATGGCGTCGGCACCGGTCGCTTCCGGCTCGGAACGCTGGGCGTTGATGATGCCGGCATAGGTCGGATCGGTTTCGACCTTGGTGGCGATACGGTTCATCATCGCCACGGCTTCGACGGGATAGGCGCCCGCCGCCGATTCCGCCGACAGCATGATGGCATCGGCGCCTTCGAAGACTGCGGTCGAAACATCCGACACCTCGGCGCGGGTCGGCACGGGTGCTGTGATCATCGATTCCAGCATCTGTGTCGCAACCACCACCGGCTTGCCGGCGCGGCGCGCCGCGCGCGTGATCTGCTTCTGGATGCCAGGCACCGCCTCGAGCGGCATCTCGACGCCGAGATCGCCGCGGGCGACCATCAGCGCGTCGGACAGTTCGATGATCTCGGCCAGCCGGGCGACAGCCTGCGGCTTTTCGATCTTGGCCATGATCAGCGCCCGGCCGCGCGCGATCTTGCGCGCCTCGGCAAGATCCTCCGGCCGCTGCACGAAGGACAACGCAACCCAGTCTACGCCTGTGGCCAGCACGGCATCGAGATCCTTGCGGTCCTTCTCGGTCAGCGCACCAACCGGCAGGTCGGTGTCGGGCAGACTGACGCCCTTCTTGTCGGAGATCGTGGTGCCGGCGACGACCGTGCAGACGATCGACTTGCCGTTGCTCTTCACCGCCTTCAGCTCGAGCTTGCCATCATCGATCAGCAGGCGATGACCGGCTTCGACCGAGGTCAGGATTTCCGGATGCGGCAGATAGACCCTGGTCGAGGTGCCGGGCTCGGGATTGTCGTCGAGTGTAAAAGTCTGGCCGACGGTCAGCACTTCCTTGCCATTGGCGAACTTGCCGACGCGCAGCTTGGGCCCTTGCAAGTCGGCCATGATGCCGATCGGCCGGCCAACCGCTTCCTCGACAGCGCGGATGCGTCCGACCAGCGTGCGCATCAGTTCGTGATCGGTATGGCTCATATTGATGCGGAACACGTCGGCACCAGCTTCGAACAGCTTCTTCAGCATCTCCTCCGACGAGGAGGCCGGACCGATGGTGGCTAGGATCTTGACCTTGCGGCTACGTCTCATTGACTGTTTGTTCCCGGGGCGGCTGGAGCGCCTCCCGTTGTGGACTCATCGGTCAGCTGGACCATCCAGCTTGCCTGTTCGCCCGTGTCATATTCCTGGAATCCGGCGCGCTGAAAGCCCCGGGCGACGCAATCGGTTACGCCGGCGATCTTGAACTCTTTTTCAGCCACGCACATGTTGATCGGGCCGTCCCAGCGTCCACCGCGCTCGGCGTCTTCTGCATAAAGATAGTAAAACCTTGATGACAGCGGCCCTTCGATCAGCGTCTTGCAGCTCGATCCCTCGATGTGCCACCAGCCCTCGGTGATCCAGCCGGCCTTGGCGCGATAGCCGATACCGACGCCGACCAGGTTCTGCGTGGCGTTGCAGACACGGAAATCGGCACGCGCCGGCGAGGCCATGACCATAGCCGACAGGCCGACGACAAGGATCAGGAGCGGCATGGCAAAGGCAGAGCGCGTGCGCTGCCTGCCGGCGGAACCCATCCGAAAACCCCTCAAGAACCACATCAGCATCTCTCTGCGCCCCTTTTCGGAAAAGTCCGGGCGCATGTCAACGCACCGTTTTGTTCAATTCCAATCGATTTAGAAAGGCTCCGGCGCACAATTCGCCGACCTCTGCCAGATTTCTCGGGAAACCTTGGCCAAACAACGGCATTGCGCAAGCGTCGTCTTCGTGGAATGACGATAGCATCCTCCCCGGAAGCCAGCGAACAGACCATTTCCCATCAATGACCCGATCCACAGTTTTCGCGCCTTTCGACATTGTCGAAGGTGACCGCAAGCGAGGCATCGTGCTCCTGTGTGACCATGCCCGCCGCGACCTGCCCGACGACTATGGCAGCCTCGGCCTGCCTGCGGCGGAGTTCGACCGCCACATCGCCTATGACATCGGCGTCGAAACGGTGACGCGCGAACTGGCCGCTCTGCTTGGCGTACCGGCGGTGCTTGCCAATTTTTCGCGGCTGCTGATCGATCCCAATCGCGGCGAAGACGATCCGACACTCATTCGCCAGCTCTATGACGGCACTGTCGTGCCCGGTAATTACCCCATCGCTCCCGAGGAGCGCGAAAGGCGGCTCGATGGCTTCTACCGGCCCTATCACGATGCCGTCGGCGCCATGATTGCCTCGGTCGCGCGGGCCTCTGCACAGGCGCCCTTCATCTTCTCGGTGCATTCCTTCACGCCTGCCATGCAAGGGATACTGCGTCCCTGGCATGTCGGTATCCTGTGGGACCTCGACGACCGGGTGGCGCGGCCGCTGATAGACATGCTGGCCGAGGACAAAGACCTCGTCGTCGGCGATAACGAGCCCTATGACGGCGCACTGCGAGGCGACACCATGTACAAGCACGCCATCGTCAACGGTTTTGCTCATGCATTGATCGAGATCCGCCAGGATCTGATAGCAGACCAGAAGGGCGCTCTGGCATGGGCCGAACGGCTGGCGCCGATCGTTGACGCGATCGACCTCCGTCCCGATATACATGTGGTCAAGCAATTCGGCTCCCGCACCGGGCCGCAATGACGGAGGCTGTGACCATGACCGAACTCAGCGACGAGCAGCAACGCGATTTTGAGGCCGCCGCCTTTCGCCGCCTGGTCGAACATCTGCGCGAACGCAGCGACGTGCAGAACATCGACCTGATGAACCTTGCCGGCTTCTGCCGCAACTGCCTGTCGAACTGGTACCGCGAGGCGGCCAATGCCGAGGGCATCGACCTCAGCAAGGACCAGTCGCGCGAGATCGTCTACGGCATGCCTTACGAGCAATGGCAGGCACTCAACCAAATCGAGGCCTCTGACGCCAAGAAAGCCGAATTCGAGGCAAGGCGTCCCAAGGACCACTAGACAAACCTTGTGGGGCGATCGGTCCCCGTCCACCTTCTTCCGGCGTCTCGTATGGCTAGGCCCACTCAACTTCACAATCCTAGGGCGAAGCAAGGAGCGAAGCGACGCGGCGCAAACCCTAGGATCCATGCCGCGAGGGTTGGCACAAGCATAGCGGTTCAGAATAATGGTCGTGGCGCTCCAGCTAGAGCTAGTTCCGCACCATAGCATCGCTCAGGAGTCGCGGCATGGATCCTCGGGTCTGCGCCGCGTCGCTGCGCTCCTTGCTCCGCCCGTGGATGACGAAGAGAGAAGCGTTTCCGCTAATCTCCAACGTAGGTTGTCCGCCACGAACGATGCGATCCTATCTCGCCCTTTGGTCCAAGCATTTCCCCACATACAGCGCTTGACTAGAAATTGAATCGATCTAATTTGCGGCGCGAAGCCATTTTCTGACCGGATTCGCCTTATGAACGCGTCAACAGCCATGCAGACTGCCATTCGCGGACGATGGGCCGTCGCGGCCATTTTCCTTGCCAACGGCTTCCTGACCGGTAGCTGGGCGCCTCAGATTCCGGTGTTCCTGACCCGGCTCGACATCTCGAAATTCACGCTCGGGCTATTGATCCTGCTGTTCGGCGCCGGCGCCGTCGCCGCCATGACCTGGTGCGGTCATTTGATCTCCAGACATGGTTCGCGCACCGTGCTGCGCTGGTTCGGCCTTTGCGGCAGCCTCGGCCTGCTGGTCGTGGCGCTGGCGCCCAATGTGCCGCTGGCAGCCATCGCCATGTTCATCTTCGGCGGCTCGATCGGCGGCATGGACGTCGCCATGAACGCCAATGCCGTGGTGGTCGAACGGCGGCTCTCCCGCGCCATCATGTCGTCGTCGCATGGCTTCTGGAGCCTCGGCGGTTTCGCCGGCGGCGGTCTAGGCGGCTTCGCCATCCAGACCTACGGCCATCTCGCCCACGCGGCGGTGGTGACTGTGCTCGCCTTCGCGGTGATCGCGGTGGCGGTTGGCTATCTGATCGGCGAGAACAGGCCGCAGGCGGCCACGCATCACAAATTCACGCTGCCGGCCAACCCGCTGGTCTACCTCGTCGGCCTGATGGCGCTGCTGACGATGGTTTCCGAAGGTGCGGTGCTTGACTGGGCGGCGCTGTATCTCAGGCAGGAACTCGGCGCAGACCTTGCCATCGCCGGTCTCGCCTACGCCGCCTTTTCCGGTGTCATGGCGATCATGCGGTTCTTCGGCGACGGCGTACGCAACCGCTTCGGCGCGGTGGCAACGCTACGCGGCTCGGCGGTTGTCGCGGCAGCTGGCATGCTGATCGCCGGACTGTCGCCCTCGCCCTGGCTTGCAATCGCCGCCTTTGCCTTGTGCGGCTTCGGCATCGCCAACATGGTGCCGATCATCTTCTCGGCCGGCGGCAACCAGGAAGGCATGTCGTCGGGCACCGGCATGAGCGTCGTCACCACAATGGGCTATTCCGGCATCTTGGTGGCACCGTCTGCGATCGGCTTCGTTGCCGAGCATTCGAGCTTCGGCCCAATCTTCGTGGCCATGTCGGGGCTGCTGATCGTCGTGCTGTCGATGGCCGGGCTTGCTCACCGCGCCGAATTCGCTGCCGCGCCGGCCGAATAAAGTTTCAGCTCTTCGTAGAGGAAATCTGCCACGCGGCGGATGCGTACACTGGTGCGCACGTCGCGATGCATGGCCAGCCATACCGGCAGGATAGGCAATGGCAGCCCAGGCAGTAATTTCTCCACCGATGGATCACGGTCGACCAGCGGCTGCTGGCCGAGACCGATGCCGTTTCCCGCTCGCACCGCCTCCCAAAAGACGATCTGATTGTCGGCCCTGAAGCGGAAACTGCTCCGCGTAACAGGGATGCCATACTGGGTGAAGCCCCTGATGATCTCGTCGCTGCGGTCGAAGCCGACCAGATCGTGGTCGACAAGGCCGGATGGCTCCAGAGGACGGCCGCGCCGGTCGAGATAGGATTTGGCCGCGCAGGCGCAAAGCGGAATATCGCAGACCTTGCGTGCCACCAGTTCATTCTGCGCCGGCTTGACCATGCGGATGGCGATGTCGGCATCCCGACGCAGCAGGTTCTCGACCTGATTGGAGGCGACGACCTCAACCTCGATACCCGGCTCCTCGATCCCTAGCCGCGCCGTCATCTCCGGCAGCACATAGGCGGCGACAACTTCGCTGGCTGCTATGCGCACCGTGCCTTCGATTGCCTCGACCGATCCCAGCGCCAGCAGTGAAAAGGCGCTTGCCTGCTCGCTGACCGCCTTGCCGCGTTCGAACAGCGTGCTGCCGGCTTCGGTCAGTTCATAGCCGCGCCGCCCACGCCGGAACAGCGTGATATCAAGCGCCTGTTCGAGTTCGCCGATGTGACGGCCGAGTGTCGGCTGGCTGGCCGAGAGCTTTCGCGCGGCAGCCGACAGGCTGCCGGTTTCCGCCACCGTGACGAAGCTCTTGATCAGGTTCCAGTCGATTTCAGCCATTCATTTATGAATATCAGAGCGCCAATCATTGTCAATTTCAATTCACTTGCGAAGCGATCATGTTCAGGCTGCAAACACAAACACGGAGACCAGAAATGACCAAGATCGCAATTCTCGGTGCCAATGGCCGGCTCGGCCGCGTCGTCGCCAAAGCTTTCATCGACGCCGGCTTCGACGTCCGCACCGTCACCCGTACCGGCAAGGTGCCGGCCGAACTCAAGGGCGCTACGGCGGTTGCCGGCGATGCGCTGGACCGTCAATCGCTGGTCCGCGCTACGGCAGGTGTCGATATCGTCTTCAACGGCCTCAACCCGATTTACACCGACTGGGGCAAGTGCCTGCCGATGGCCGAGAACGTCATGGCCGCTTGCCATGCAAATGACACGCTGCACCTCTTCCCCGGCACCGTCTACAATTACGGCTCGCCGATGCCGGCGGTGATCACGGAAGACACGCCGTTCCACCCGACGACAGAGAAGGGCCGCATCCGCTGCGCCATGGAGGATTTGTTCCGCCGTGAAGCCGAAGCGGGCCGCGTCCGCACCATCATTCTGCGCGCCGGCGATTTTTTCGGCGGCAGCGGTAGCGGCTCCTGGTTCGATCTGGTCGTCGCCGCCAAGATAAGCAAGGGCATCTATACCGCGCCCGGCCCTGCCGATCTGGTGCATGAGTGGGCCTATCTGCCGGACTTTGCCGTAGGCTTCGTTGCGTTGGCTCGCAATCTCGACAAGCTCGGCTACTATGAAGCACTGAACTTTCCCGGCCATGCAGTCACCGATCTGGAGATCAAGGCCGCCGCCGAGAGGGCCGTTGGCCGCCCGCTCAAGATGACCTCGATGGCCTGGTGGGTGCTGCGTGCCGGCAGCCCGTTCGTGGCAATGTGGCGCGAGATCGTTTCGATGTCCTATCTGCGCTTCGAGCCGCACCAACTGGCTTCGGCAAGGCTGGAAGGCATCATCGGTGCGATTCCCCATACACCGCTCGACCAGGCGGTCACCGAGGCTCTCGAGGATATCGGCATCGCCACCGTGAATGGCACCGCGAAAGCCGCCTGACAGGCCCGGCGGGTCACAGCCTGCCCATCCAATCTCTTGCACCGAGAAGTCTCTCAACACACTGAAAACTCGTCAGACCCGCCCCATCAACACCAGCACCAGGAGCACCACCAGCACCACGCCAAGAATGCCGGACGGTCCATAACCCCAAGAACGCGAATGCGGCCAGGCCGGCACGGCGCCAATGAGCACGAGAACCAGGACGATGATGATAATGGTGGTGATCGGCATGGGAAACTCCCTGCACAACATTGCTCCGGTGACAACGCTTCGCATTGCTCTTGGGAGAACAATGCAAAGGCCGCCCGGTTGTTCCAGGCGGCCTTTGCGTCAGAGAAACGCAGACAGGTGGTCTATTCGGCGGCTTTTGGAAAGGCGATCTCCGGCTCTGCTCCGGCATCGTCCTGTCCCGACGCATCGGTCGACGAGATCTCGCCCTTGCCGCGCCGGAACAGCCGGCTGAACCAGCCACGCCGCGCGCCCGGCCTGACCTTGGCGCGGGTGAACACCATCAGCATCGACGGCGTCACCACCAGCGTCAGCACCGTGGCGAAGGACAAGCCGAAGACGATCGCCGACGACAGCGAAATCCACCATTGCGTCGACGGCGCGTTGATCGTCGTCTCGTGATGGAAGATTTCGAGGCCAAGGCCGAAGGCGATTGGCAGCACGCCGAGAATGGCCGACACCGCCGTCAGCACCACGGGGCGGGCGCGTTCGCGGCAAGTCTGCAGCACCGCCTCGACCTTGTCCCAGCCCTCTTCGCGCAGCCGGTCATAGGTATCGATCAGCACGATGTTGTTGTTCACCACCACGCCGGCCAGCGCGATGACGCCGATGCCCGACATGACGATGCCGAACGTCTCGCCTGTTATCAGCAGGCCGAGGAACACGCCGATCGTCGCCATGACCACGCAGGACAGCACCAGCCAGACGCTGGTGAACTTGTTGAACTGCGCCAGAAGCACCAGGAAGATCAGGAAGATCGCCGCTCCGAAGGCCTTGCTGAGGAAGGCGCTGGCTTCGGCGCTGTCCTCGTTCGAGCCAGCCAGCTTCCAGCGGATGCCGCTGCCCAGATCCATATCGGAGACGGCCTTGGTGACCTGCTCCTGCACGGTCGCGACCTGGGCGTCAGCGGCGACGTTGGCCTGCACGACCACTGTTCGAGCACCGTCGATGCGGTTGAGGATACCAACCGTCGGCTCGGGTTTGCGCACGACGAAATTCGAGATCGGCACAGAGCCTTGCGCGGTCTGCACCCGCAACTCGTCGAGCGTCGACAACGTGCGCCGGTCTTCGGGCAGGCGCAGCCTTATGTCGACGGCATCGTCTGCGCCGGCCGGACGGTATTCCGAGAGCTTCAACCCGTTGGTCACCAGCTGCACCACGGTTCCGACTGCCGTCGGGCTGATGCCGTATTGCGCAGCTTTTGCGCGGTCGACCTCGATCGCCCAGTCGACGCCGGGCGGCGGCAGACCATCGGAAATATCGATGACGCCGGGCACCTTGGCGATGCGCTCCGCGACGGCGCGCGCCTTATCGTCGAGCCCTTTCGGATCGATCGCCGAAAGCCTGATCTGGATCGGCTTGCCGGTCGGTGGTCCGGCCTCCGGCACACGCACCTCGACATCGACGCCTGGAATGCCGGCCATGACGCCACGCAGATCGTTCAGGATATCGTTCGCGGATTTGCGCTCGCGCCAGTCGATGAACTCATAGTTGATAACGCCGACCACATCTTCCGGAACGTCCTGGCCGCCGCCCTGCGTCCTGCCCACGCGGGTATAGACCGATTTGATGCCGGGCCAGCCGAGCATCCTGTTTTCCGCAATCTTCGTCGCGGTGTCCATTTCGGCCAGCGAAAGGTTGCCGCGGGCATGAACGTAGAGCAGGCCGTAATCAGGCTCGACGCTGGGAAAGAATTCCACACCCGCGCCATACTTCACATAGCCAACGAACACACCGCTCAACAAGACGACAGTAAGGACCAGCACGGTGATTGGGAATCGCACTGCCTGCTTGACCACGGCCATGTACCAGCCGTCGCGGTGGTCATCCTCGTGATGCTGCGGCGCCTTGGCGAAGATCGCTCCGAGCGTCGGCGCGAACACCAGCGCGTAGAGCATCGAGGCCGACAGCGTGACAATCAGCGTGATCGGCATGTATTTCATGAAGTCGCCGATGATGCCCGGCCAGAACAGCAGCGGCGAGAAAGCGGCGATGCGCGTCATCGTCGCGGCGATGACCGGGCCGGCCATGCGCTTGGCGGCCAGCGCGAAGGCTTCCTCCTTGGGCATGCCTTCGCTCATCCGTCGCTCGGCGAACTCGGTGACGATGATGGCGTCGTCGACCAGCATGCCGACGGCCAGGATGAGGCTGAACAGCACGATCATGTTGATCGTGTAGCCCATCATCGCCAGTAGCAGGATGCCGATCAGGAAGGACGACGGAATGGCGAGACCGATCAGCAGCGAGGCTCGGCCGGACAGCGCGTAAAGGATGACGATGAACACCAGGATGACGGCGATCATCACGTGGTTCTGCAGGTCGCCGAGCAGCTGGTTGACAAAGACGGACTTGTCTTGCGTGTAGGTGACGTGCATGCCCTCGGGCATCGCTTTGACGAAGGTGTCGGAGACTTCCTTCACCTTGGTGAGCGTGTCGATCAGATTGGCGCCGATGCGCTTCTTGATTTCGATGGCGATTGCCGGCTTGCCGTTGAGGCGCGTGATAGTCGTGGCGTCGGCGAAGGTCGAACGGATCGTCGCGATGTCCTTGGCTTGCACGACGGCGTTGGCGCCGGCGACGACCGGCAGCGCAGCCACATCCTCGGGCGTCTCGATCAGCGACGGCACCTTGACGGCGTATTTGCCCTCCGCGCCCTCGATGTTGCCGGCGGCAACCAGACTGTTGGAGCTGCCAACCGCGCCGATCAGCTGATCAAGCTGCAACCCATAGGACGACAGCTTCATGGGGTCGATGACGACTTCGACGAGATCGTCGCGTGAGCCCTGCAGCGAGCCTTCGAGAACGCCGGGCACCTCTTCGATGCGGTCGCGCAGTTCGCGCGCGGCGGCGGTCAGCACACGTTCGGGCAATTCGCCCGACAACGTGACGACCATCACCGGGAATTCCGAGATGTTGATTTCGGTAACGACTGGCTCTTCGGCCGCCTGCGGCAGATCGGCCTTGCCGTCCTGCACCTTGCTGCGCGTGTCCTGCAACGCCGTCGCCAGATTGGTCTGCGGCTGGAATTCGACCATTACATAGCCGCCACCCTGGAAGGCGGCCGAGCGCATTTCCTTGAGGCCCTTCAGGCTCTTCAGCTTGCTTTCCATCGGCCGTAGCAGAAGCCGCTCGGAATCCTCGGGCGAAATGCCTTGGTATATCAGGCTGACATACATCATCGGAATCGGAACGTCGGGTTCCGCTTCCTTCGGCGTCGCCTGATAGGCGACCCAGCCCGCCAGCAGAAGGAAGACCAGGACCGAGATGGTCAGGCGGGCATTGTTGATTGCGAGTCTGACGATATCCATGGCTAACGCCTGTCGTTGAATTGCAGGAGCTGCGTCGCAGCCGATTGTCCCAGCCCAGGGCTGATCCGTAGGATCTGTGCTACTGCGTGCCTGCAGTCGCTTCGCCGAGCAGCTTCTTGATGGTCGCCTGGTCGGCATCGACCGGATTGACCAGGTCGCCTTCCTTCACCAGCTCCTGGCCGGCGACGATGATACGCGCGTCGGCCGGGATGCCGCCGAGCACGAGGCCGGTCGGCGTGTCGTCGACGAGGTCGATCGGGAAGAACGCCACCTTGTTGTCCTTGCCGACGGCACGGATGCCGAGGTCGCCCTTGTCGCCGAGTGTCACCACCGAGCGCGGCAGCAGAACCGCGTCGGTCGGTTGCGCGTTGAGCGCGATTTCCGCCGTCATACCGGCCGGCACGGAGCCGTCGCCATTGGGGATCGCCACCTCGACGCGGAAGGTGCGGGTCGCCGATGATGCGTCGCGGCTGATATAACGCACGGTGCCTTCGACGGTCTGCCCGCTGACCAGTCGTATATTGGCCTTGTCGCCGAGCTTGAGATAGCCCAGGTCGCGCTCGCTGACTTCGCCGCGGGCAATCACCGGGTCAAGCTTGAGGATGGTTGCCACCTCGCCGCCCTGCATTATGGAACTGCCAAGTTCCACCGGCACCCTGTCGATAACGCCGTCAAACGGCGCCTTGACTTCGTTGCGGTCAAGCTCGGCCTGCGCGGTATCCAGCTGCGATTGCGCCAGGGTCAGATTGGAGCGCGCGGTGTCGAGCTGCAGCTTCGGCAAATTGCCTGACTTCATCAGCCGCAGCGATGCTTCCAACTCGGCCTGACGCTGCACAACCAATTGCCTGGCGTTGTCGACCATCGAGATCTTTTCTTCCGCCGCAAGCATCATCACCAGATCGCCGCTCTTGACGTGTTGGCCTTGCTTGACCGGCAGCTTGTCGATGACACCGGCGACGCGAGTCGCCAGCACCGCCCGCTTGTCGGCTTCGGTCAGCCCGGAAATGCGGATGGCGCGTGCATATGTCTTGCGCGGCGGCGTCACCACCGCGACGGCGCGCAGTGGTGCCTTCGGCTCGGCTTCCGCCGTCTTGGGCTTGTTGGCGTCCGGCGCCTTGGCCTGCTCGACTTCGGCTGCCTTGGCTTTTTCGGCGGCTACGCTGCCGACCGACGAAAACTCGCCTGTCGCCATCCAGGCCGCGAAACCAATGAGCACAACAATGGCTGCAAGCTTGTGAAACCTGATTCTCGGCATCGTCGTTTTTTCCACTGCGGGTTCGGCCAGCGTCCTCATAACGCGGGCGCGTCGCCGATATGGGTGCGCGCCAAGCCGTGTTCAATTTGCCGTGATCGGCGAAGCGCGCTTCTACATCAAAGTTGCACCGCAATATAGTCCGAAAGTTGCAAGATCATTGCGCCACCGGACAAGATGCGCCCGCCGCCGCCCAGGTTTCGATAGCTTGATATGTTGCTTCGGCAGAGCCCGGAGCCGGTTCACGATCCGACCCCGGCGCCCAGCCCCAGGCGACCAACCTGTCGTCGCGAACATGCAGCGCTATATCCTTCAAGCTGCGGTTGCCATTGCGCAGGGGATCCTTGATCTGGGCGCAGATTTCGGCCGAGGATTTGCCGAACCAGGCCATCTCGGCCGGCGCCAGATGCCAGTTCTCGGCTCCGGGTGGCCCATGCAATGCATTGGAATTGCTGGAGAAATGGCAAGTCGTGCAGCGCAGGCCCGGATTGCCGAAGCCCGATCCATCAGCACCGCGCTGGACATTGAAGGCGTGAACGCGAGTGCCGCCATGATGCGCGCCGGACCAGCGCGGCCGGTCGTCCGCGACATGACAGTCGGCGCAGCGTGGATGCGAGAACACCGCATAGACCTTGTCCCATTCGGACAGGCCTTTTGCTGCGTCGACCGTCGCTGGCGCCGGCGTCTGGCTCTCTTGCGCGATTGCAAACGGCATCGCGAGGACGAGCATGGCAGCAGGCGTCAGCATGATGAGGAACCTTTTCATGCGAAGGCCACCTCCTTGGACAAAGGCAGCGTCCGGATGCGCTTGCCGGTCAACGCGAAGATGGCGTTGGCCAAGGCTGATGCTGCCGGCGGTGTGCCGACCTCGCCGACGCCGCCCATCTTGTGGAAGTTTTCCAGGATGGCGACTTCGAAGACCGGGCACTGGAAGATCCGCATGGCATCGAAATCGTGAAAGTTCGACTGTTCGACCATGCCGTCGGCGAAGGTGATCTCCTGGCCCATCGCTGCCGCCAGTCCATAGATGGCGGCGGAGATCAGCTGCGCCTCGATGATGCCGGGATCGAGCGCGGTGCCGACATCGGCGGCGATCCACACCTTCTCGATACGGATGCCGGCCGGCGTATCCGCCACCTGGACGATCTCGCCGACCCAACTGCCGAAGGACAGCGTGAACGCCATGCCCTTGGCCTTGCCGGCGGGCAGCGCCTCACCCCATTTCGCCATCGCGGCGACTTTCTCCACCACCTTCACCGCCGAGGGATAGGCGGCCATCAGCGTCTTGCGCATCTCGACCGGGTCGACTTTCCCGGCGACTGCGATCTCGTCCATGAACCCCTCATGGAAGAAGCCGTTGACCGAACTGCCGACCGAGCGCCAGGAACCGACAGGGATGGAGACCGCCGCCGCGACACCGCTGACCCGGTAATTCGGGATGGTGTAGGGCTGGTCATAGGCGCCATCGACAATGGTCTTGTCGGGACCGAGCGGCGATATCGAGGGAAACAGCCGGCGCAGCGTGCCGGCAATCACCGATGGCGAGGCCATCTTCATGTCGACGGCGACCGGCATACCATCGTCGCCGAGCCGCGCCTGGAACTTGCCGATAGCGGCCGGCCGGTAGGCGTCGTGACGCATGTCTTCTTCGCGCGTCCAGGTCACCTTGATCGGACGCCCGCCCGTCTCCTTCGACATCAGCGCGGCGCATAGCGCGTAATCCACCTCGACGCGCCGGCCGAAACCGCCACCCATGAAGGTGGTGTGCACGGTAATCCTGTCCTGCTCGACACCGACCGCGTTGGCACACAGCTGCCGCACCAGGGTCGGCGCCTGGTTGCCGCACCAGATGTCGAGCGCGCCATCCCTAAGCTGCGCCGTCGCGTTCATCGGCTCCATCGTCGCGTGCGCCAGATAGGGCACCGCATAATCTGCTTCGACGATCCTTTCGCGCGGCGCATCGGCAAAGGCGCTGTCGACATCGCCATTGTCGCGCATCACCGAACCCTTGGTGCCAAGCGCCTGCTTCAGCACATCGGATATGGCGGCGCTGCTGAGCGGATATTCGGGATCGGACCACTGGGCGTCGATCACCTCGGCGGCCTTGAACGCCGCCCATGTGTTTTCGGCGATGATCCCGAAGCCATGGCCGTAATTCGTCTCGAGCGGCACGATCTTGATCACGCCGGGCATTTTCTCGGCCCTCGATAGGTCCGCCTTGACCGGCCTCGACCAGAAGCGTGGGCTCATCTTGACCGTGCCGTAGAGCATATCCGGCAGCCGGACATCGATGCCGAAGATCGGCGCACCGGTGACCTTGGCCAGCATGTCGATGCGCTTCTGCGGCTTTCCCAGCAGTTTCCAGTCGGCTCGATCCTTGAGCCTGACTTCGGCCGGCGGCACCATCGCGGCAGCGGCCGCGGCGACCGCCCCATAGGTCAGCGATTTGCCAGACGCCTTGTGCAGGATCGAACCGTCGGCCGTTTCCAGATCGGCGGCGGCGACACCCAGTTTTTGCGCCGCAGCCGCGATCAGCATCTGCCGGGCGGCCGCGCCCGCTTGCCGCATCTTGTCAAAACCGTCGCGTGTCGAAGCCGAACCACCCGTGCCCTGCAGGGCAAGGAATTTGCCGACCACGCCGAGACCTGAGCGCACCGCCTGCGCGGTCATGCTCTCGTCGAAGAAGGCGAACGGACCGCCCTCTTCCAAGATCGCTGCGTTGTAATAGGCGTAGGAGGCGGGGCCGTGCTCGACCTTGATCCGATCGAGGCCGACATCGAGTTCTTCGGCGACCATGGCGGCAAGCGTGGTCGAAATGCCTTGTCCCATCTCGGCGCGCGGCGCGACGATGGTGATGGTGTTGTCGGCACCGATCTTCACATAGAGGTTGAAGGTCGCCTCGCCCTTCCCGAGATCGGCCTCGAGCGGGTTCGGAAAGGGCTTGCGATAATAGTAGTAGCCGACGGCAACGCCGCCCGCGACAGCGGCAGCGCCAATCAGGAACGTGCGGCGGGCGATCTTTCCGACACTGGCCATGGTCAGAGCCCCGCCGTCTTGAGCGCCGCGGCCTTCTTGATGGCCGAGCGAATCCTGGGATAGGTGCCGCAGCGGCAGAGATTGCCGCCCATGGCGTTGTCGATGTCGGCGTCGCTCGGGTCAGCGACCTCGTCGAGCAGCGCCACCGCGCTCATGATCTGGCCGGCCTGGCAGTAGCCGCATTGCGCGACCTGTTCCTCCAGCCATGCCTGCTGCACCGGATGCAGTCTGCCCGCCGTGCCGATGCCTTCGATGGTGGTGACGGCGCCGCTGACCTGGCCGACCGGAAGCGAGCAGGAACGCACCGGCTGACCGTCGACATGAACCGTGCAGGCGCCGCAGGCGGCAATGCCGCAGCCGAACTTCGGTCCGGTCTTGCCAATGAGATCGCGTAGCGCCCACAGCATCGGCATGTCCGGATCGGCGTCGATATCGAATGACTGTCCGTCGACGGTGAGGCGCATGGGGATACCCTTTGTTGTCGTCCATTGCCCGAAGGCAAAGCACCCTCTTGGGTCGCTTCGTCCCGATACAGATTGACAAATTACGTCATTTTGTCAATAAGGATTTTGCAGGGTAGAATTGCTCCATGAATCAGATCGAAGACATCGCCGCAGCCGACCCCAAACGCGTCCGTATCCTGGATGGGGCGATGAAGGTGTTTTTGGCCTACGGTTTCTCCCGCACCACCATGGACGACATCGCCCGCGCCGCCGACATGTCGCGCCCGGCGCTCTATCTCCTGTTCAAGAACAAGACCGACATTTTCCGCGCCATCGCCATGATGATCCTGTCGCGCTCGGTCGAAGCGGCAAAGGTGGCTCTGGCCGGCGACGGCACTTTCACCGAGCGCATGATGCGAGCCATCGACGAGGCCTTCATCTCGATGATGAGCGCGGTCATTGCCTCGCCGCACGGCGCCGAACTGCTGGACATGAAATCGAGCCTTGCCGATCTGGTCGGCTGCTGGCGCGGCGGGCTTGGCAAACATATTGCCGCCGCGATCGAGGGCGAGGCAGCCAGGAACGGCGTCGATCTGGCGGCCAGGGGCCTGTCGACGCAACTGCTTGCCGACATGCTGCTCGACGGGCTGGAAGGCATGAAGGCGCGGATCAGCGATCCCCAGGGGCAGCGACAGGCAGCCGCCGCCCTGATTAGGGTGATCGACCTCACCCTGAAAGCATGATCGCGGGCCAATCGATGAACATCGATTGGCCGTTTAAGCGCGACGGCGAACCACCTCGGGATTCTTGCGCACAGCGAGGAATTCCTTGACCCGCCGGCCAGGTGCGGGGCCGCGCACCGGTTTGAAACCGTCATCGAGTTCGCCGGACAGATCGAGCGTCGGGTGCTTGCCGACAGCGTCGTAATTCTCTTCTAGCCAGTCGGTCGCGGCGGTGCGGCCAAGATCGCGCAAATAGGTCAGAAACGCCCATTCGGCATTCACTTTCGATGATGCCGACAGGTCCTTGAACGCCTCGTCGGCATCGATGCGGTGCATGCGGATATCGCGGTATTCGCCATGCGGCAGACGGCCGGCGGCGATCAGTTCCTTGACGAAGGCGATCGAACGGAATTCGCGCAGCAGCCCGGCATTGAAGGTGATCTCGTCGATGCGGTTCTGGATCTCGTTGGCGCTCCTCGGCGTTCCCTCACGCACCACCGGATTGATCTGCACCAGAAGCACGTCCTCGGTCGCCGCCGTCTTGAAGAACGGATAAAGCGCCGGATTGCCGCCATAGCCGCCGTCCCAATAGGGCACGCCCTTGATCTCGACGGCGCGGAACAGTTGCGGCAGGCAGGCCGACGCCATCACCGTGTCGAGGTCGATCTCGCCGTCGGAAAAGACGCGCAACTGTCCGGTTTCGACATTGGTCCCCGAGATGAACAGCTCCATCGACTTGCAGGCACGGACATTGGCGAAATCGATCTCCTGCTCGACCACGTCGCGCAGCGGGTTGAGGCCGAGCGGGTTGGCGACATAGGGCGAAAATACCCGTGACATGGTGTCGAAGAAGACATAGCCGGGCGTGTTCTCGATCGACCAGTTGCCCCAGGCGACATCCCACGGCATGCGCTGCACCGGGCTGAACCGGCCCTTAGCCGCCACCGCGCGCCAGAAATCGTCGAGTTTTTGTCTTGCACCCTCAACCCCGCCGCGGACAAAACCGTCGGCCAGCGCCACCGCGTTCATGGCACCGGCGCTGGTGCCGGACACTGCCGATATCTCCAGCCTGCCGTCCTCCAGCAGCCGGTCGAGCACACCCCAGGAAAAGGCGCCGTGCGAGCCGCCGCCCTGAAGTGCGATGTTGATCTTCTTCGTCTCCTCCGCCTTGCCGTTTTTGGTCATGGCGTCGTCCTTGATCTGTCCCGTTTGGTAGATGAGAAAATTTTGGACCTCACGCGGCGGTCCAGCCGCCGTCGACCGAGAGATGCGTGCCGTTGACCTGCGCCGCCGCGTCCGAACACAGGAACACCGCTGCTGCCGCGATCTGCTCGACCGTGACGAATTCCTTGGTCGGCTGCTTGTCCAGCATGACCTCGCGGATGACGGTCTCGCGGTCCATCTCGTGGGCGTTCATCTGGTCGGGAATCTGCGCCTCGACCAGCGGCGTCAGCACATAGCCCGGGCAGATGGCGTTGCAGGTGATCTTGTCACGCGCCAGTTCGAGCGCGACGGTCTTGGTCAGCCCCATGATGCCGTGCTTGGCCGCGACATAGGCCGACTTGAACGGCGACGCGACCAGGCCATGCGCCGAGGCGATGTTGACGATCCGGCCGCCGCCGGCCTTTTTCATCAGCGGAATGGCGGCTGCGATGGTGTGGAACGCCGAAGACAGGTTGATCGCGATAATGGCATCCCATTTTTCGATCGGGAAGTCTTCCACCGGCGCGACATGCTGGATGCCGGCATTGTTGATCAGAATATAGACCGACCCGAACGTTTCTGCCGCCTTAGAGACCAGCGCCCGGCATTCAGCCGGTTTCGACATGTCGGCCTTGATGTAGGCCGTCTTTACGCCGTGCTGTTTGGCGATCGCACCGGCGATGGCGTGGTCGGCTTCCGTGTCGGAGAAGGAGTTGACGACGACGTTGTGACCTTCGGCCGCCAGCGCCTGGGCGATAGCCAGGCCAATGCCCGATGTGGAGCCGGTGATGACAGCGGTTTTTCTGGTGGCCAAGGGCGGAATCCTCTGGTTGCGGCAAAAGCAGTCTATGTTGCAGTGCAGCATATATGCTCAATGCGACGCAATAACAGCGGCCGGACTTGTGCGGTGAGATGAAATTTTCGTCATGAGCGGCCGCAGCCGCTCCCAGGAAGGGCGTAGGCTGGATCGCCCCGTCCTTCCCCGCAAAGCAAAGAGAGCTTCAGGCAACCAGGTCCGGCACCGGCCCGACATAGCGCGACTGCGGCCGGATCATCCGACCGGTCGTCTGCTGCTCGCGCGCATGCGCGATCCAGCCGGCGACACGCCCGGCGGCAAAGACATTGCTGAACGCCTGGCTGGAAAAGCCCGCCGCTTCCAACAGCAGCGCGGTATAGAACTCGACATTGGTCTGCAGCGAGCGCGACGGCTTGGCGACCCGCAGTACCTCGAGCGCCGCTTGTTCCACTGTCTCCGCGAAAGCCAGCCGGCGGCCGGTTTCGCCCTCGCCGCCGAGTTGCCGCACCACCGCTTTCAGCACATCGGCGCGCGGATCGCGCACGCGGTAGATGCGATGCCCAAAGCCCATGATGCGCTCGCCGTGCGCGACCTCGTCGCGCAGCCAGTCGGCCGCATCGCCATGCGCTTGGATTGCATCCAGCATCTCGATGACAGGGCCGGGGGCGCCGCCGTGCAGCGGCCCCTTGAGCGCGCCGAGCCCGGCCAACACGGACGATGTCAGGCCGGCCTGCGTCGACGCGACCACGCGTGTCGCAAAGGTCGATGCATTGAGACCGTGATCGCAGACCGTCACCAGATAGGTGTCGAGCGCTTTTGCCAGCGCCGGTGACGCAGTTGCGCCGCTTAGCATCCGCAACATATCGGCGGCATGATCGGCCCGGCTGTCCGGCGCGATCGGCTCCTCGCCGCGCTGCAGGCGAAGCAGGGCCGGCGTCAGCACCGCTGGCGCCGAAATCAACAGCAAGGCGCCCGTCAGCGTGTCGTCGTCCGGCAGCAGCGCCATGCCGGCGCGCATGGCGCTGTAGACATGGAGCGATGCCAGCAAGGGCAGCGAGGGCGAAAGCCGCTCGAACACGTTAGCACGCGCCTGGCCGAGAGCCCGCGTCAGTTCCGCATCATCGGGAAGGTCATCGAAAAAGCCACCGAGCAGCAGCCGAACCACCTGGGCATAGCTCCAGCGGCCGGCCAGTTCCGGCAGCGAATGACCCCGGATCGTCAGACGGCCGCCCAAGCCATCCACGTCGGAGAGCACAGTTTCCGCCGCCACCACGTCATCGAGCCCATTCGCCATAGCCTGTCTCCTTGAAGCGTTTGCGGATTGGAGATAAGGCTGGGCAACATGTCCATCAATCTTGATCAATAGAATCAATATCAGAGTTCGATATGACCGAGTGGTTGTCCCGGGAAGAAGCACTTGAACGCCTCAAGGTGCGGGCGCAGACGCTGTACGCCTATGTCAGCCGTGGGCGCATCGGCATGCGGCCCGACCGGACCGATCCGCGCCGCAGCCAGTATCGCGCCGACGATATTGCCGCATTGGCCATTCGTCGGGCGCGCGGACGGAGCCCGTCGGCCATCGCCGAAAGCGCCATTGCCTGGGGCGAACCGTCGATCGTCACCTTGATCTCGACCGTCTTGCACGGTCGCCTTGTCTATCGTGGCCAGGACGCCGTCGCGCTTTCGGCGAGTGCCACACTGGAAGAAACAGCCGCCGTGCTCTGGGCTCGGCCTCAACCAGTGGCTTTCCGAGCACCATCGCCGGATGCGCCCCATCAAGCCGGCCGAGCCTCGGCCTTCGCGCAGCTTGCAGTGCTTGCCGGCCAGGGGCGGCCTTCACTCGGGCGCAGCGCCGCCTCGCTGCATGCCGATGCCGCGCACGCGGTCGGCGTTCTGGCCGGTGCCTTGGGCGCATCGGCGGGGTCGGATCCGGTCCATCAACGGTTGGCGCGGGACTGGTCGGTGGACGCAACGGGGGCGGACGCGATCCGCCGCGCTCTTGTCCTGCTCGCGGACCATGAACTGAACGCATCGACGTTCGCCGCCCGTGTCGCTGCCTCGACCGGCGCGCCGCTGGCCGCTTGCCTGCTGGCGGGGCTGGCGACGCTGTCAGGCCCTCGCCATGGCGGCGCCGGCGAAGCGGTGATGCAACTGGCCGAGGATGCGGCAGGGCATGGCGCCGATGCGGCGCTCCGGCGCTGGCTCAGCCACGACCGGCCGCTGCCGGGGTTCGGTCATCCGCTCTATCCCGACGGCGATCCGCGGGCGGAGGCGCTGCTGTCGGTGATCGAGGTTGACGGCACATTATCGTCGCTGTGCGATGCGGCCCGTGGAGCGACCGGCGCGCTTCCCAACATTGACCTTGGCCTGGCCGCGCTGACGCGCAGCCTTGGCTTGCCGCGCGATGCACCGTTCCGCCTGTTCGCGCTCGCACGCAGCGTCGGCTGGGCCGCGCACACGGTCGAACAGATAACAAGCGGAAGCATCATCAGGCCGCGCGGCCGCTATGTGGGAGTGCTGCCGTAGGGCATGACCCCGAAAGGTACCCGTCTTCGGAAAAGATGGACGAGCAGCGATCGAACGTCTCAAGACATCGTGTCGAGCTTGCGCTGCATGGCCGCGATCTGGTCCTTCAGCTCCTGAAGGTCGTCGGGCTTGTCAGGCGTTTCCTTCTTGGCCGCCGGCTCGGGAGTCGGCGCAGCGGCTGGCGCGGAGCCCGCCGGTGGGAATGGCGTGAACAGCCGCATCGCATTCTGGAACATTTCCATGTTGCGGCGCGTCTGTTCCTCCAGCGCCTTGATCGGCGTGGTGATTTTCATCATGTCCAGCGGCGACTTGCCGAGCGCCCCCTTCATCTGCTCGCGAAAGCGTTCCTGCTCCTTGGAGAAGGCGAGCATGGATTGTTCGAGGAAACTCGGCACGATCATCTGCATCTGGTCGCCGTAATAGGCGATCAGCTGGCGCAGGAACGGGATCGGCAGCATGTTCTGCCCGTCCTTGTTCTCCAGCTCGAAGATGATCTGGGTCAGCACCGGATGCGTGATGTCGTCACCGGTCTTGGCGTCCTGGACGGTGAACTCCTCGCCCTTCTTGACCATCTCGGCGAGGTCCTCGAGCGTCACATAGGTGCTGGTGCCGGTGTTGTAGAGGCGGCGATTGGCGTATTTCTTGATGATGATCGGATCGTCTTTAGCGGCCATCTACATCCTCCCGGGGACACCGGCGCGCCTCTGAGTAAGCCGCCGATAACGATTGTGCCTTTTTCGAGGATATGCGCAAAAGCCGCACAATTCCAAGCAGTTTGTGCAGTGCGGGATCACTAAATGCTGCATAGCAGGCAAAATATGCTGCGCAGCAATGGACAAACGGCCGCCATGGCAAGGCGCGACCTGCTTGCCCCGCATGGGCGCCATGCCCATTTCCGGTTTGACTTGGGGTTGGGAAAGGGCAAGAAAAGTCCTCAACGACAGAACAACACCCTTGAAGTCTGGAGAAGAAAATGTCCGCTTCCATCGTCATTGCCAGTGCGGCGCGCACGCCGGTCGGCTCCTTCAACGGCGCCTTCGCCGCCACCCCGGCGCATGAGCTCGGTGCCGTCGTCATCAGGGAATTGCTGTCGCGCGCCGGTGTCGAACCAGGCGAGGTCGATGAGGTCATCCTCGGCCAGGTGCTGACCGCCGCGCAGGGTCAGAACCCGGCCCGCCAGGCATCGATCAACGCCGGCCTGCCCAAGGAAACTACCGCCTGGGGCCTCAATCAGGTTTGCGGCTCAGGCCTGCGCGCCATTGCGCTCGGCATGCAGCAGATCGCCACCGGCGATGCCAAGGTGATCATCGCCGGCGGCCAGGAATCGATGTCGCTTTCGACGCATGCCCAGCACCTGCGCGCCGGCGTCAAGATGGGCGACTTCAAGCTGATCGACACCATGATCAAGGACGGACTGTGGGATGCCTTCAACGGCTATCACATGGGCAACACCGCCGAAAACGTCGCGCGTCAGTTCCAGATCACCCGCGACGACCAGGACCAGTTCGCGCTCGCCTCGCAGAACAAGGCCGAGGCCGCGCAGAAGGCCGGCAAGTTCAAGGACGAGATCGTCGCCGTCACCATCAAGGGCAAAAAGGGCGACACCATCGTCGACCAGGACGAGTACATCCGCCACGGCGCCACGATCGACGCCATGACCAAGCTGAAGCCGGCTTTCGACAAGGACGGCACGGTGACCGCCGCCAACGCCTCCGGCATCAATGACGGCGCCGCGGGTGCTGTGCTTATGAGCGAAGCCGAAGCGGTGAGGCGCGGCATTACCCCGCTGGCGCGCATCGTGTCGTGGGCAACCGCCGGCGTCGATCCGCAGATCATGGGCACCGGCCCGATCCCTGCTTCGCGCAAGGCATTGGAAAAGGCCGGCTGGTCGGTCGGCGATCTCGACCTGATCGAGGCCAACGAAGCCTTCGCAGCGCAGGCCTGCGCCGTCAACAAGGACATGGGCTGGGATCCCTCGATCGTCAACGTCAACGGCGGCGCTATCGCCATCGGCCATCCGATCGGCGCTTCGGGTGCCCGCGTCTTCAACACGCTGGTCTTCGAGATGCGCCGGCGCGGCGCCAAGAAGGGCCTCGCCACGCTCTGCATCGGCGGCGGCATGGGCGTCGCCATGTGCGTGGAGGCAATCTGAGAAAAAGAGTGAATGGTGAATGGCAAATGGTGAATGGCGGGTAGCCGTCCGTCTTCGACCATTCACCATTCACTATTGACCATTCACAAAAAACTCTAGGGAGGAGGAACACATGACCAAGGTAGCAATCGTCACAGGCGGATCGCGCGGTATCGGCGCGGCGATCTCGATCGCATTGAAGACCGTCGGCTATTCGGTTGCCGCGAACTATGCCGGCAATGACGACGCGGCGGCGAAATTCAAAGCCGAGACCGGCATTCCGGTCTATAAATGGTCGGTCGCCGACTATGATGCCTGCGTCGCCGGCATCAGCCAAGTCGAGGCCGATCTCGGCCCGGTCTCGGTGCTGGTCAACAATGCCGGCATCACTCGTGACGCCATGTTCCACAAGATCACGCGCGAACAGTGGAAAGAGGTCATCGACACAAATTTGTCCGGCGTCTTCAACATGACGCATCCGCTATGGAGCGGCATGCGCGACCGCAAGTTCGGCCGCGTCATCACCATCTCCTCGATCAACGGCCAGAAGGGCCAGGCCGGTCAGGTCAACTATTCCGCCGCCAAGGCCGGCGACATCGGTTTTTCCAAGGCACTTGCGCAGGAAGGCGCACGCGCGGGCATCACCGTCAACGTCATCTGCCCCGGCTACATTGCCACCGAAATGGTCAAGGCGATCGACGAGAGGGTGCTCAACGATCGCATCATTCCGCAGATCCCCGTCGGCCGTCTCGGCGAGCCCGAAGAAATCGCGCGCTGCGTCGTTTTCCTCGCATCCGAAGATGCCGGCTTCATCACGGGATCGACCATCACAGCCAATGGCGGCCAGTATTTCGCCTGACGACGCGGCGATGTAGGCGATAGATCGACGGGCCGGCACACCGGTCCGTTTTTCGCTGCCGGCCTGGTCCTTTCGACACGCCCTCGTCGGGTGCTGACCCAATCCGGCACGCAGAAGTTAACAGCGGCTGGCTGCCCTGTGCGAAACCTGTTCCCAAGCCTGTGGATTCTCGGTGGATAAGCTGTTCACAACACAAGATGTTGGGGTGAACAAACCAGGAATATTCTGACATTGCTGATTCGTCGCCGATTCGTTCCGGCTTTGACCGAAACGTTAACGACGGCGGCCTGAATCGCTCGCCGAATTCTTAACGCAAATTAGGAAAGATCAACAATTTCATAATGTTGGGCAAGGCACACAGAGCCATTGGGATCGTTCATCAGCAAAGGTTAATGGCGATGCCCGCCTTGCACTCTCCAAGCATGAAACGGGCCAGTTCGGCGATTCAGCATGTGGTGCGTTCAGCGGTCGCAAAATCCACATGTAGCCGTGAACAAAAGCTGAATCTGCAGGAGTCACTGATTCGTCGCCGATTCGTTCCAGACTCGTTCTATCGGTTAATCCGCACCCAATCCGGAGCTTGACAAGAACGACTTCGAGCCCCCAGCGGAACATTCCGCTTTCGCTTCGCGCCCGAAATCCCTATGTGTCACCTGTCATACGCGCCACTTGAGGCACGCTCCCGACAGCCAGAGGCCAGAAAGCCTTATTTCCAGGTCCCAGAAGCCTTATTCTAGGTCAATGAACATCCAGCCGAAACACACTGAGCCGCTGATCCTGTCGGGCCGCGACGTGACCGCCGTGCTTGGGCCGACCAATACGGGCAAGACCCATCTCGCCATCGAGCGAATGGTGGCGCACGAGAGTGGCATCATCGGCTTGCCGCTCAGGCTGCTGGCGCGCGAGGTCTACACCCGCGTCTGCGAAAAGGTTGGCGCCCACAAGGTGGCGCTGATCACCGGCGAGGAAAAGATCCAGCCGGCGGGCGCGAAATATTCGGTCTGCACGGTCGAGGCCATGCCGCGCGAGACCGACGCCGCCTTCGTCGCCATCGACGAGGTGCAGCTTGCCGGCGACCTCGAGCGCGGTCACATCTTCACCGACCGCATCCTGCATCTGCGCGGCCGCCAGGAAACGCTGCTGCTCGGTGCCGCCACCATGCACGGCATCCTCCAGCGCTTGCTGAGAGGCGTCTCGGTGGTGACGCGGCCCAGGCTGTCGCATCTTGCCTATGCCGGCTCCAAGAAGCTGACCCGCCTGCCGCGGCGCACGGCGATCGTCGCCTTCTCCGCCGACGAAGTCTACGCCATCGCCGAACTGATCCGCCGCCAGCAAGGCGGCGCCGCCGTCGTGCTCGGCGCACTCTCACCGCGCACCCGCAACGCCCAGGTGGCGCTGTTCCAGTCGGGCGATGTCGACTATCTCATTGCCACCGACGCCATCGGCATGGGCCTCAACCTCGACCTCGACCATGTCGCCTTCGCCCAGAACCGCAAATTCGATGGTTATCAGTATCGCAACCTGACGGCGGCAGAGCTTGGCCAGATCGCCGGCCGCGCCGGCCGGCATCTGCGCGACGGCACCTTTGGCGTCACCGGCCAGGTCGACCCGTTGGACGAGGAACTGGTCAAGAAGATCGAAGGCCATGATTTCGATCCCGTGAAGGTACTGCAATGGCGAACCGCGCGTTTCGACTTCGCCAGCCTTGATGCGCTGAAGCGCTCGATCGAAACCAATGCCCCGGTCGAAGGGCTGACGCGTGCGCTGCCTGCGGTCGACGCGCAGGCGCTTGAATATCTGTCGCGCGATGAAGACATCCGCGCTCTTGCCAGCAATGCCAAACGCGTCGCGCTGCTGTGGGAGGCCTGCGCGCTGCCCGATTACCGCAGGATCGCGCCGGCCCAGCATGCAGACCTCGTTGCTTCGATCTACACGGACCTTGCACGGCATGGCCATGTCGACGAGAATTACATGGCCGAGCAGGTGCGTCGCGCCGACACCACCGAGGGCGACATCGACACGTTGTCGCATCGCATTGCCCAGATCCGCACCTGGACATTCGTGTCGAACCGGCCCGGTTGGCTGGCCGATCAGGCACACTGGCAGGAAAAGACGCGCGAAATCGAAGACAGATTGTCGGATGCGCTGCATGAGCGGTTGACGAAACGCTTCGTAGACCGCAGGACTTCCGTCCTCATGCGGCGCCTTAGAGAAAATACCATGCCTGAAGCCGAAATAAGCCCAACCGGAACCGTCCTTGTCGAAGGCCATCATGTCGGCGAGTTGCAAGGGTTCCGTTTCACAGCCGACCAGACGGTCGGCGGTGAAGACGCCAAGGCCGTGCGCACGGCCGCCCAGAAGGCGCTGGCCGCCGAGTTCGAGGCGCGCGCTGAACGCTTCGGCGCTTCAGCCAATGGCGACATCGCGCTTGGCTCGGACGGCACGCTGCGCTGGATCGGCGCGCCGATCGGCACGCTGGTTTCCGGCGAAGACGCGCTGAAGCCGCGCCTGGTGTTGCTGGCCGACGAACAGCTGACTGGCCCGGCACGCGACAAGGTCGCCGCGCGGGCCGAGCGTTTCGTCAATTTCCAGATCGAATCGCTGCTGAAGCCGCTGGTCGACCTGAAGAACGCCGACCAGATTTCCGGCATCGGCCGTGGCATCGCCTTCCAGCTGGTCGAGAATTTCGGTCTCATCAACCGCCGCGACATCGCCGAGGAGATGAAGTCGCTCGACCAGGAAGGCCGCGCCGCCCTTCGCCGGCTTGGCGTGCGCTTCGGCGCCTACCATGTCTTCGTGCCGGCGCTGATCAAGCCGGCGCCTGCCGGGCTGGTAACGCTTCTGTGGGCGCTGAAGAACGACGGCAAGGACAAGCCCGGCTTTGGCGACGTGGTTCACGCGCTCGCTTCCGGCCGCACCTCGGTGGTCATCGATCCGACTTTCGACAAGACCTTCTACAAGCTCGCCGGCTACCGCAATCTCGGCCGCCGCGCCGTGCGCATCGACATTCTGGAACGGCTGGCCGACCTGATCCGCCCGGCGACCAACTGGAAGCCCGGCCTCGGCCAGCGCCCTGACGGCGCCTATGACGGCCAGTCCTTCATGGTGACGCCGCCGATGATGTCGATCCTCGGCGCCACCGCGGACGACATGGAAGAAATCCTGAAAGGCTTGGGCTACCGCGCCGAGCCGAAGCCGCCGGCTGAAGTGAAGGCGCGGCTCGAAGCACAGGACAATGCCGCGCGCGAAGCTGCCGCTGCCAAGCTGGCGGCGGAAGAGGCGGCACGTGCCGAACAGGCCAAGGCGGCGGAAGCCGCGGCAACCGACGCGGCCGCGGAGGCAGCGGTCGAAGGTTCGGAGCCGGCATCGGACGCAGTGGCCGTTTCGGAAACGCCAACCGAAAGTCCTGCCGAAATCATCGCGGACGCCGCGGCAGAACCTGCTGTGCCCGGTGTGGCAGAACAGGCGGACACTCCGGTCGAAACCGCGCAGGACGAAGCGCCGGTCGCCGAGATTGTTGCAGAGGCCGCCAAACCTGCGCCGGTTGAACCGCAGGCAGCGGCTGAAGCTGCCGAGATTGAAGCCGCACCGGCCGAGCTGACGCCAGATGCCGCGCCCGCAACGGACGCCGCGCCGAACGAACCTGCAGCGGCGGCTGAAGCAGCCGCCAGCAGCGAACCCGCCCCGGAAGCCGAAGCGCCAAAACCCATCCTGTTGTGGCGTCAGGGTCGTTTCGAACAGCGCCCGCGCAACCGCGACGACAACCGCAGGAATAATCGCCCACGGAACGGACAAGCGCGCGGCCGAAGCGATGCGCCTGCGGATGCCGCCGGCGCACCGGCCGCGGCTGCTCCCGGAGAACGTCCGACCCATGAGGGTCGACGCGACGGTGCCGGCAAGCCGCGCTTCGACCGCTCGAAGTTCAAGCCCAAGCCGCAGGCCGAGGGCGAACAGCGGCGTGACGGCCGCCCGCAGGGCGAGCGTCCCGACCGCCGTGAAGGCCGGCCCGACTGGAAGGGCGGCAGGCCGGATGGCAAGGGTGGTGCGCAAGGCGGCAAGCCGGCTTTCCAGCCGAAGCCGCGCGAGGAGCGCCCGGTGCGCTTCGATCCGGACTCGCCCTTTGCCAAGCTCGCCGCTTTGCGCGACCAGCTGAAGAAGTAGAACTGGCTCGCTTCGATGGTCGTCGAGGGCCGACAGCGCATCGACAAATGGCTGTTCTTCTCGCGCGCCGTGAAATCACGCTCGCTGGCGGCGAAACTGGTGGTCGCCGGCCGCGTGCGCATCAATCGCGACAAAGCAGCGCAGGCCTCCGATCTGATCAAGCCCGGCGACGTCCTGACCATCACGCTCGAGCGGCGCATCTTCGTCTGGAAAGTGCTCGGCGCCGGAGTGCGGCGTGGCCCGGCCGAGGAGGCACGCACGCTCTACGAGGATATCTCGCCGCCGCCAGCGCCGAAGGGCGAAGCCCCCGCCGATGCGCTTCCGGCGCTGCGCGAGGCCGGCAGCGGCCGCCCGACCAAGAAGGAACGCCGCCAGACCGACCGCTTGCTCGGCGAAGACTGACGCCTGTCGCGCCTAAAACGCGTGGCTGTTTTAGGACAACGACACGCCTGAGGCAAAACTGAACCCGGCAAACAAGACGCTCTGCGGGACACGACTGACTTCCGCCGGGCCTGCCGTCTGGAATTCCATTCCGGAAACACCGGCACCGCCCGCAATGGCTGCCCTTGCAAGCGGCCGATAAAGGCGTTACCTGACGGAAAAAGCCCAACAAAATGGGACGTCCCGGAGCCGACCGATGACCTATGTCGTGACCGACAATTGCATCAAATGCAAATACATGGACTGCATCGAGGTCTGTCCGGTCGACTGTTTCTACGAAGGCGAGAACATGCTCGTCATCCATCCCGACGAGTGCATCGACTGCGGCGTCTGCGAGCCGGAATGCCCGGCCGATGCGATCAAGCCCGACACCGAGCCCGGCCTCGACAAATGGCTGCAGATTAACACCGAATACGCCGATAAATGGCCCAACATCACCGCCAAGAAGGAGCCTCCGGCAGACGCCAAATCTTTCGACGGCGAGGCCGGCAAGTTCGAGAAATACTTCTCGGCCGAGCCCGGCGAAGGCGATTGACAACACGGCCGCAAAGGCCGGTATTACATGGGGTAGGAGGCACGTCACATTAACCGCCTTGACAGGCGGCGCCGGCCTGTGGCCTTCGCTTATGCAGCAAAACCTTGATTCTTCCGACTTTTTGTGTTACATCAACCAAACATGCCGGTGACACAACGTCGATTTATGGCGCAGACGCCCCAAATCACTGAAAGGTGAAAATCCCATTCGGACCAGAGCGATCTGGGCCAGGCGGTCGCAATGTTGCGGTTTGCCGGTCCGGCTTTTCCGATGGGTTCATCTGTTGTGCGGTTAACGATCGGCTTTCCCGATCGCGCGAGTTCGGACCGGCAGGACGCCGGCACCACAACAAGGAGTTCAGGGCGTAATGGCTACGATCACCCCGCAGAAGAAGTCCACCGCTGCGCGTCACGGTTTCAAGACCGGCGAGTACATCGTCTATCCGGCACACGGCGTCGGCCAGATCGTCTCGATCGACGAGCAGGAAGTTGCTGGACACAAGCTGGAACTGTTCGTCATCGACTTCTCGAAGGACAAGATGCGTCTGAAGGTGCCGGTCGCCAAGGCGACCTCCATTGGCATGCGCAAGCTGTCGGAAGAAGATTATGTCGAGCGCGCGCTGAAGGTCGTGCAGGGCCGCGCCCGCGTCAAGCGCACCATGTGGTCGCGCCGCGCCCAGGAATATGATGCGAAGATCAATTCCGGCGACCTGATCTCGATCTCGGAAGTTGTGCGCGACCTCTATCGCGCCGACAACCAGCCGGAGCAGTCCTATTCCGAACGCCAGCTCTACGAGGCGGCACTCGACCGCATGGCTCGCGAGATCGCGGCCGTCAACCGCATGTCGGAAACCGAGGCCGTGCGCCTGATCGAGGTCAACCTCAACAAGGGCCCTAAGCGTGGCGCCAAGGCCGACAATGAGGAAGCCGAGCAGGAAGAAGCTGCCTGAGCTTTTCCGCCTTTGAATTCATGAAAAACCCGGCCTTGCGCCGGGTTTTTTGCTTTTGGGATGATGAAACTACAGCGATCCTTCGCCGCCAGCTTCCTTCTCCGCCTCCTGCTTCAGCGTCGCAATGAACCGCCTGGTCCGCTGGTGCTCCGGATTGCCGAACAGCACTGCGGCCGGCCCCTTCTCGACGATGACGCCGGCATCGAGGAACACCACTTCCTGGGCGATCTTGGACGCGAGGCGCAGATCATGCGTCGCCATCACCATGGTCGTGCCTTCGCTGGCGAGCTTGCCGAGCACGTCGACCACCTCTTGCGCCAGTTCCGGGTCCAGCGCCGACGTTGGCTCGTCGCAGAGCAGCACCTTCGGCGATGGTGCCAAGGCGCGGGCGATCGCCACGCGCTGCTGCTGGCCACCCGACAGCGTCGCCGGCCAGGCATCGGCCTTGTGCACCATGCCCACCTTCTCCAGCAGGGCGAGCGCTCGCTCGCGTGCTCTCTCCGGCGGCCATTTCAGCACCGTCACCAGCCCTTCCATGACATTCTCGATCGCGGTGCGGTGCGGAAACAGCTGGAAGTTCTGGAACACCATGCCGGTCTGCAGCCGCAGGCGCTGGATATCCCTGGCAGCAACCCTGCCGCCGGGGTGAAATTCGAGCGCCTCGTCGCCGATGCGCACCGTGCCCGAGGTCGGGATCTCCAAGAGGTTGATACAGCGCAGAAGAGTGCTTTTTCCGCCGCCCGAAGGGCCGACCAGCGCCGTGACGCTGCCTTCGGCGATGGTGACCGTCACGCCCTTCAGCACAAGATTGTCGCCGAAGCGTTTCTCGATGTTGGTGAGGCCGATCATGAGCGCGCCTCCAGGAAGCCACCATAGCGGTTGAGCCGGATTTCCAGCCGGGTCTGCAAGGCCGACAGCACCGAACTCATCGCCAGATAGAGCATCGCCGCCTCGACATACAGGATCAGCGGCTCATAGGTGGTGGCGACGATGCGCTGCGCCGCCTGGAACATTTCCGGCACGGTGATCGCGGCCGCCAGCGACGTGTCCTTGACCAGCGAGATGAAAGTGTTGGAGAGCGGCGGCACCGCGACCCGGCCGGCTTGTGGGAGAATCGTCCGGCGCATCGCCTGGCTCCAGGTCATGCCGATCGAATAGGCGGCCTCCCACTGGCCCTTCGGCACCGAGCCTATCGCCGCGCGGATGATTTCCGACGTGTAGGCGCCGATGTTGAGCGTGAAGCCGATCAACGCCGCCGTGAAGGCATCGAACAGGATGCCGACCGACGGCAAGCCGTAGAAGATCAGGAACAGCTGAACCAGGAGCGGCGTGCCGCGAAAGATCCAGACATAAAAGCGCACAAGCGCGACCAGCGGTTTCGGCCCGAACAGTCGGCCAAGTGCTGCACCGAGGCCGACGGTCAAGCCGAGGATGAAGGACAGCAGCGTCAGCGGCACGGTGAAGATAAGCGCCGCCCACAACAGCGAAGGCAGCGACTCCAGCATCAGTTGCAGCCAGTGCGGCACGTAAGACTCTCCAAGGGTCGAGGCGGCTTCATCAAGGCGCGAACGCAGTCGACATATCACGACAAAAGCGGCGGGCCGTCAAAGACGGCTCGCCGCTTGATATGTCTCATGGGCCGGAGATCGGCCCACCTCACAGGATTACTTCGAAACGTCCTGGCCGAAATAGGTGTCGGCGATCTTCTGATAGGTGCCGTCGGCCTTGATGTCGGCCAGCGCCTTGTTGATGGCCGCAACCAGTTCCGGATCGCCCTTACGCACGATGACGCCGGAATAGTCGGCGTTTTCCTCTTGCGCGGCAATCTTCACATTGGCGTCGGGCTTGTGCTTCTTGAAGTCAAGGAATGACAGGCTGTCATTGATGGTGGCGTCGGCACGGCCGGTCAAAAGCAGTTGGATCGACTGGTCGAAGCCATCGGTGCCGACAAGTTCGGCGCCGTTCGCCTCGGCCAGTTTGCCAAAATTCGAGGTCAGTGACTGCGCCGACTTCTTGCCCTTGAGATCGGCGAAGGTTTTGATGTCGGTGTTGTCGCCGCGCACGATCAGCACCGCCTTGGAGGCGATGTAGGGATCGGAGAAATCGTACTTGGCCTTGCGGGCGTCGGTGATGCCGACTTCGTTTATGACGACGTCATAGCGATTGGCGTCGAGACCGGCGATCAATCCATCCCACTTGCCTTCGAGGAACTCCACCTCGACGCCGAGCTTGTCGCCGATCGCCTTGGCGATCTCGACATCGAAGCCGACCAGCGCGCCGGAAGTGTCATGATAAGTGAATGGCGCATAGGTGCCTTCCGTACCGACCTTGATCACCCCGGCATGCTTGATCTGGTCGAGATTGGCACCGGCATGGCCCGCGGTGACAGCCAGAGCCTGCAGCGTTCCGGCGATAATGAGCGACTTGAGCCATTTCATTTTTCTGTGATCCCGTCCTTGGCCGGATATCCCGGCATGTTGTGAGCGCTGGAAACTGGCAGATACAACCGGAAAAAATAAGGAACATGATTTCAAAAATAGCGCGTTTCTGAAATCAGATTCTCTAAATGGCATTTCTTGGCGGCACTCGAGGCCGTTACCGGTCCGTGCAGACATCGTTCAAGCCATACGATTCGCCTGGCAGCAACCAGGGAACCATTCCCGCACACCGCACGTTCTGGCTGTTCTAGGGCACGACGCCGCCATTTCAACCTGGGCGCCAGCCAAGTTTGCAAGGTCATCCGCATCGCCTGAGCCAGGGAGCGCCTCATGATGGAAGACACGGCAGGACGGGTCATGGTCCGCGCGGCAATGAGGGCTCCCTACCTCGAACGTGACGAGGAACATCGGCTGGCATTGCTCTGGAAAGAGGACAATGACCAGAACGCATTGCACAGCATCACCGTCGCCCATATGCGGCTGGTCATTTCCATGGCCTCCAAATTCCGCCACTACGGCCTGCCGCTCGGCGATCTGGTCCAGGAGGGCCATGTCGGCCTGCTTGAAGCCGCCGCTCGTTTCGAGCCGGAGCGCGAGGTGCGGTTTTCGACCTATGCGACATGGTGGATCCGCGCCTCGATGCAGGACTACATACTGCGCAACTGGTCGATCGTGCGCGGCGGCACCAGTTCGGCGCAGAAGGCTCTGTTTTTCAACCTGCGACGCCTGCGCGCGCGGCTGGCGAATGGCGCCGAGCCGCTGTCCAACGCGACGCTCTATCGCCAAGTGTCGGAGGCACTCGGCGTCTCCGAAGCCGATGTGGCGATGATGGATTCGCGGCTGTCGGCGCCCGACTCCTCGCTCAACATGCCGGTAGCCGACGATGCGGGTTCGACCGAGCGCATGGATTTCCTGGTCTCGGATGATCCATTGCCCGACGAGATCGTCGGCGACAAGATCGATGTCGCCCGCCGCTCTCTCTGGCTGAGAGAGGCGCTTCGCGCGCTCAACGCACGGGAACTGCGGATCATCGAGGAACGCCGGCTGAACGACGAGGGCGCGACGCTCGAAGCGCTCGGCGAGACGCTCGGCATTTCCAAGGAACGTGTCCGCCAGATCGAGGCCCGCGCCATGGAAAAGCTCAAGGTCGCGTTGGTGAAGCAGAACCCGGAGTTCATGGCGACTGCCGCCTGACCTCATGACGCAAGGGAGACCGCATCGGGCAGGTCGCAACGGGTCTATTTGTCGGTGACGATCTTGACCTTGTCGCCGGCCGAAACCGCAGCGCCCGGCGACAGCGCGTTGAGCACGCGGAACAGGTCGAGCTTACGGTCGACGCCAACCATCTGAGCAGAAAGCGAACCCATCGTCTGCCCCGGCTGGACGGTGACGACGCGGATATGCAGCGGCTTCAGAGCCGCCTTTTCGGCAGCACTCAGGATACGGAACGATCCGCTGACCGAACGCGCGACCGCGTCCAGCGTGGTGCTGGCCGAAGGTGCCGCGGTCAGCAGCCTGTAGACCTGACCACCGGCACGGATCACGGCAATGTCGAATTGCCAGCCTTCGGCGCCGGCATGCGCGGTCGCCGCCTCGTTGCCGTTGATCGTCTCCTGCTTGACGCTGCTGTCGTCGAGACCAGCCACCCAGCCGCTGCGGATATAGTCGGTCAGCGCGCGGTTCTTGTCGATCGAGACGCCGTCGAAGCGGATCGCCATGTCACCGGGGCCGGTTGCCGTCACCGCGGCGGCCGAATTGTCGATGATGAAGCCCTGTGGCACCGAGAAGGAGAGGCCGAGGCCCGGATGCAGGAAGGTTTCGCCGCGCACATAGCCTTCCTCGGGCGTGTCGCCATAGAGCAGGCCGTCTACGCCGGCGAGGAAGGAATCGCGGTCGCGCGTGCCAACGCCCGGCGCGCCGAACTGGCGGGCATGGCGCTGCGCCAGATCGATGCGCTGCGGCGTATTGGGGTGCGTGGCCAGAAAGTCGAGACTGGCGTCGGTGGCGCCGCTGATCGAGCGAAAATCCGTGTAGGCCGACATCGACTGCAGGAAACGGCCGGCGGCGAAAGGATCGTAGCCGGCTTCGCCGATCGATTTGATGCCGATGGCATCCGCTTCCAGCTCCTGGTTGCGTGAGAATTGCGCGAGCCTCAGCTTGCCGCGGAGCAGTGCCGCCTTGGCGGTCGGGCTGTCGCCCAGCACATCGGAAACCACCTTCGTCGCCAAGCCCTCCTCGGCCTCCAGCTGCTGGCGCTGCAGGCCGTGATTGGCGGTGACGTGGCCCATTTCATGGGCGATGACAGCGGCAAGCTCTGCCGAATCATTGGCCAGCGCCAGCAGGCCACGGGTGATGTAGAGATAGCCGCCCGGCAGCGCGAAGGCGTTGACGTTGGGCGAATTCAGGATGGTGATGCGATAGGTCTGCGTCGGGTTGGCGGACACCACCGTCAGATTGCCGACCACCTTGGCGACCATGCGCTCGAGCTTGGGATCGGAATATTCGCCGCCATAGGTCGCCAGGATGCGCGGATGCTGCGCCTTGGCCAATTCGGCGAGTTTATTGTTGGCGCCGACATTGTCGACCGTGATCGGCTTGTCGGACGGCTGGAAGCCGGATTCCTGAACCGCCGGCGGCGTGAACATCTGGCAACTCGCCAGCGCCACGGCAAAGCCGGCCAGCGCAAGAAAGCGCGCCAGCGGTTTCATTCGTAGTGTGTTAGCGCCGATCGCCAGAACGGCTTCCTTTCGGGTCCCGGCGCATGATCACGAAAATCGGGGGCGATCTTCGAAATGTGTCATGCGCTATATCTCAAACCACTGCAGTATCCGTTGCATGTCCCTCGGGGCAGGCGGCGGATACTGCAGGCAAATCACGGCCTGTGCCGGACCAGTAGGGCGGACCTAGCCACACTCCTCCAGCCAAGGCAAGCAAGCGCCACGTCGCCTGGAGCCGGTTTGACCGTAAATTATGTCCGCTTCCGGGCAACATCTCGTGATACGGCATCCCCCGCACTCGCGCCGATATAGCGCCGGAATGCTTCCGGACCAGTCCCGGTGAAAAAATCATCCGCCTTGCCGGTTGCGGCGACCAACCCATCGTCGAGAAACACCATGTGCTCGCCGATACGCCGTGCGTCTTCCGGCTGGTGGGTGACGAACAGCACCGTCATGCCCCGCTCGGCATGAACGGCGGCGACCATATCCAGCATGTCGTCGCGCAGAGCGGGGCCGAGCGACGCGAAGGGTTCGTCGAGCAGCAGCACTGGCCGATCGCGCACCAGAACGCGGGCCAGGGCGACACGCTGGCGTTCCCCGCCGGAAAGTTCGCGCGGCAGGCGCTTTTCCTTGCCCCCAAGACCGGTGCGCGCAAGCGCCTCGGCGATCGCGGCGCGGTCCGCCTCGGTCAGCCGCAGGGATGGCGAGCGGCCCAGCCCGACATTCTGCTCGACGGAGAGATGCGCGAAGAGATTGTTCTCCTGGAACACCATCGACACCGGCCGCACCGAGGCCGGCTCGGCGCTGACATCGGCGCCGCCGATCAGCACGCGGCCCGACTGTGGCGTCTCGAAGCCGGCGACCAGATTGAGCAGCGTCGACTTGCCCGACCCGCTCGGGCCCATGATGGCGGTGATTTTCGCCGCAGCAAACTCGACGTCGAAGACAAGCGGCGCCTCGCCGTAGCTGAACGACACCTTGTCCAGCCGCACCGGCGCGCCCTTCTCAAGCTTGCTGGCCGCCCCGTCATGCATCCCGGACCCTCTCCCTTCCCAGCCAGTGTGCCGCCACGATCAACGCGAGGCAGACGAGGCCTAGCAGCAGTGCCAGGCCAGAGGCGTCCTGCGTGCGGTAGCTGCCCATGCGCGCCAGGAGAAGGTAGGGCAATGTCTGCACGGAATCACTGCCGAACAAGGCAATGACACCGAGATCGCCAAGCGACAGCGCCATGGCGAAAGCGAAGGCCGTGGCGAGCGGCCGCCGCAGCGACGGCCAGTCGACCAGCATCAACCGGTTCCAGCCCGCGATGCCGAGCTGTGCGCAGAGCCGTTCGTGACGCTCGCTGGCCGCATCGTAGGCGGGACGGACGGCGCGCAGGGCGAACGGCATCGCCATCACCGCATTGACGGTGACGACCATGACCGGGGCGATTGCGAAGACATCGCCAACATGGCGCAGCAACAGGAACCAGCCAGCGCCGACGACGATCGGTGGCACGACAAGGACAAAGCCGGCGCCTGTATCCGTGGCATGTTCGAGCATTGTCCGAGGCCCGGCCCGGCGGTTCAGCGCCAGCGCCCGGCGCGCCACGGTCAGCGCCAGCGACAGTACCACCGAGAGCAGTGCAGACAGGAAGGCGAGCACCGCACTGGTCAGCGTCGCCTGTCGGACAGTGGCCTCACCGGCCAGCCGGCCGAGATCGGCACCCAACCCGGCCGTCACCGTCGCCGCCATCGGCCCGACGACGAACAGCAGCGCCAAGGCGATGAGCATGGCGTTCAGCCAGGTCTCGCTTCCGTTGATCGAGAGATAGCGGCGTTGCGCAACCGGCAGATTGGTGTCGCCGACCACATTGGCGCCCAGCCGCGTCAGTGCCAGCACCATGATAAGGGTCAAGGCGATCTGCAGCAGCGTCAGCGTCACCGCCCGCGCGGGATCGAAATCGAAGCGCAGCGCCTGGTAGATGCCGACCTCCAGTGTCGTCGCGGCCGGCCCGCCGCCGAGCGTCAGCACGATCGTGAAGGATGTGATGCAGAGCATGAAGACAAGCCCGGCGACACCCGGCAATGCCGCACGCAGCGTTGGCCATTCGATCAGCCGGAACGCCGGCCGTGCCGCCATGCCGAGTTGGCTCGCCAGCCGCCATTGGTCGGATGGAATGGTCTGCAGCGCCTCGAGGAACAGCCTCGTCGCCAGCGGCAGGTTGAAGAACACATGGGCGACGAGAATGCCGGACAGGCCATAGATACCCGGCCAGCTTCCGCCGCCGATCACCGTGAGCACATCGGCGAAATAGCCGGCGCGGCCATAAAGCGCCAGGATGCCGAGGGCCGCGACGATGGCCGGCAGCGCTAGCGGGACGGCGAACAGCTGCAGGATGAAGCTGCGGCCGAAGAAGCGTGGATGCCGCGACAGCGCCCGCGCCACGAACAGCGCCGGCCCGACGGAAAGCAGCGTCGACAGCGCCGCCTGCCAGAGCGTGAAGCGAATGACGCGAAGCAGATAGGGATCGAAGGCTGCCCAGGCGCCCGAAAGATCGTGGGCGCCTTCGAAAAGCAGGCCGGCAAACGCGCCGCCGATCAGCAGCGCTATTGCAGCGAGCGCCAGGGTGCCAGCGGTGATGCGGGCGTCAGACGCGCGCTGCACGCTGGACCACCTGACTTGAGGTTCTTAGCGAAGGCCGCGTTCCTTCGCGCCCCCCTCCTTGTGGGGGAGATGTCCGCCAGGACAGAGGGGGGCGCCGTAGAGCACTCATCTTTCGATCATAGGACCAAATTACTTGCTCATCACCGCCAGCCATTCATCCACCCAAGCCTTGCGGTTGGCGGCGACCTCTTGCGGGCTGAACAGCAAGGTTTTGGTCGGCTTGACCAGTTTGTCGAAGGCCGGGTTGAGCGGCTTGTCGGTCTTGCCGGCCGGGAACATCCAGTTGGTTTCGGGGATGGCATCCTGGAACTTCGGCCCTGTCATGAAGGCCATGAACTTTGCCGCCAGCGGGTTCTTGGCCCCCGTGGTGGTGATGCCCGCCACCTCGATCTGCAGATACTCGCCCTCCTCGAAGGAGGCCGCCTGGTAGCGCTCGGTGTTCTCGGCGACCATGTGGTAGGCCGGCGAGGTCGTGTAGGACAGCACCATCGGCGCCTCGCCCTTGGTGAACAGGCCATAGGCCTCGCTCCAGCCCGGCGTCACGGTCAGCACCTTCGCCTTGAGCTTGGCCCAGGCCTCCGGTGCCTTGTCGCCATAGACAGACTTGACCCACAACAGCAGGCCGAGGCCCGGCGTCGAGGTGCGTGGGTCCTGGATGACGATCTTGTCGTCGGCGCTGCCTTCGACCAAGTCCTTCAGGCTCTTCGGCGGCGTCTTCAGCTTCTCGGTGTCGTAGACGACAGCAAAGTAACCGTAGTCAAAGGGAACAAAAGTGTCGTCGCTCCAGCCGCCCGGCACAGTGACATCCGTCACCGCGCCATGCGGTGCGAACAGGCCGGTGGCCTTGGCGTCGGCGGTCAGATTTGTGTCGAGGCCGAGCACGATATCGGCCTTGGTCGAAGCGCCTTCCAGCCTGACGCGGTTAAGCAGCGCCACGCCATCGGCGACCGAGACGAACTCGACATCGCAGCCGCATTCGGCCTCGAATTCCTTCTTCACCACGGGACCCGGACCCCAGTCGGCGGTGAAACTCTCATAGGTGTAGACGGTGAGCTTGTCCTTGGCTAAGGCCGGCCCGGACAGGACCACGGTCATTGCTGAGACAAGAGCGTATAAAAGCGTGCGCATCGGCGCCTCCTTCGTTCGAATTAAAAGGAATTGAGGCGTCGGACTGTCCGAAACGTCTAATCCCTCCGCCGGTACAAACCGGATCAGGTTCAGCGGGTTGGCGAGACTGCCTCTCAGCCGGTCCGCGAAGATCGCGTCCGGCACCCCGTTAGAGCGTTTCGACACATAGGCCCGGCCGATCCCCCACGCAAGTGGGAGTTTGCCGCCTTCCGTTTCCCGTGCCGGGCTGGTAAGGGCCACACGATATGAGCACATTCACCATCCTGCTTGGCGGCGATCTCATCCGCACGCCACGGCTCGACCGCCAGGTCGAAGGCTCCCGCGTCATCGCCGCCGACGCCGGCATCGGCCATGCACGGCTGCTGGATCTCGTGCCGGAGCTGTGGGTGGGCGATTTCGATTCGGTGCCAGCCAATCTGCCGGACGATCTCGCCACTGTCCCCCGCCGGACTTTCCCGGCCGAAAAGGACAAGACTGATGGCGAACTGGCCATAGCCGCCGCACTGGAGCTCGGCGCCACCAGCCTGGTGCTCGCCGGCGCCTTCGGCGGCAAGCGCGCCGACCACGCTTTCCTGCATCTGGCGCTTGCCCTGCGGCTGGCCGAGGCAGGGACTGATGTGCTCCTGACCAGCGGCGCCCAGGAGGGTGTTCCCCTGCTCCACGGCAAGGCTGGATTCGACTATGCCAACGGCACGCTGTTTTCGGTACTCGGCTTTTCCGAACTCACCGGCCTGACCGTGACTGGCGCCAAATGGCCGCTGAACCACGTCGAGGTGGCGTTCGGCTCGTCGCTGACCATCTCCAACGAGGTCAAGGGCCGCCTCGAAATCGCGCTGGATCATGGCCGTGCGATGCTGCTCGCTCATCCCTATCCCTTACCTGAAAGCTGACATGGCCCCGCCCCTTCTCAATCTCGACGGGATAAAGCTGACCTTTGGCGGCACGCCGCTGCTCGATGGTGCCGCCTTGACGGCTTCAGCCGGCGACAAGATAGCGCTGGTCGGCCGCAACGGGTCGGGCAAGTCGACGCTGCTGAAGATCGCCGCCGGCCTGATCGAGCCGCAGGACGGCGAGGTGTTCCGCCAGCCTTCGGCGACCGTCCGCTATCTGCCGCAGATGCCCGACATGGAGGGTTTTGCATCGGTCCGCGCCTATGTCGAGGCCGGACTAGGCCCCGCCGACGATCCGTACCGCGCCAGCTATCTGATGGAGCATCTCGGCCTCTCGGGTGAGGAGCAGCCGAACGATCTGTCCGGCGGCGAGGCAAGGCGCGCGGCCCTTGCCCGTGTCATGGCGCCAGAGCCCGATATCCTGCTGCTTGACGAGCCGACCAACCATCTCGATCTCTCGGTGATCGAATGGCTGGAAGAAGAACTCATCCGCACCTCCTCGGCATTGATCGTCATCTCGCACGACCGCCGCTTTCTCGAGCGCGTGTCGCGCGCCACCGTCTGGCTCGATCGCGGCCAGACCCGCAGGCTGGACAAGGGGTTTGGTCATTTCGAGGAATGGCGCGACCTGGTGCTGGAAGAGGAAGAGCGCGAGCAGCACAAGCTCGGCCGCCAGATCGTGCGCGAAGAACACTGGCTGCGCTATGGCGTGACGGCGCGGCGCAAACGCAACATGCGCCGGCTGGGCGAATTGCAGACCATGCGCCAGCGCTTTCGCGGCCATCGCGGCGCCGAAGGGTCGGCCACCATGGTGGCGAGCGACGCCGCCGAATCCGGCAAGCTGGTGATCGAGGCGAAAAACATCGAGAAGAGCTTTGGCGATCTCACCGTGGTCAAGGGGTTTTCAACCCGCATCCAGCGCGGCGATCGGGTTGGCCTGGTCGGGCCGAACGGCGCCGGCAAGACGACGCTGCTGAAGATGCTGACCGGCGAGATGAAGCCCGACGCCGGTTCGGTGCGGCTCGGCACCAATCTGGAGATCGCCACGCTCGACCAGAAGCGCGAGGCCGTCGACCCGCTGGAGACGCTGGCGCAGTATCTCACCGACGGACGCGGCGAAAATCTCGTCATCAATGGCGAGCAGCGCCATGTCGTCTCTTACATGAAGGACTTCCTGTTCAAGCCGGAGCAGGCGCGCACGCCGGTGCGCGAGCTTTCCGGCGGCGAGCGGGCACGGCTCTTGCTAGCGCGCGTGCTGGCGCGGCCGGCAAACCTTCTGGTGCTCGATGAGCCGACCAACGATCTCGACATGGAGACGCTGGAACTGCTGCAGGAACTGGTCGCCGGGTTTGCCGGAACCGTCATCCTGGTCAGCCACGACCGCGATTTCCTCGACCGCACCGTCACCAGCCTGATCGCACCGGATGGTGACGGCCGCTGGATCGAATATGCGGGCGGTTATTCCGACATGCTGGCGCAGCGCGGCGGCACCAGGCTCGACGACCGTAAGGCGCGCGCGAAGGCCGAAAACGGCGAAGCGCCCGCACCGGGCAAGAGCGAGGCCACAGCGCCAAAAGGTCCAGCGAAAAAACTGTCGTTCAAGCAGAAATTCGCACTGGAATCGCTGCCGAAAAAAATCGAAGCTGTGATGGCGTCGATCTCGAGGCTCGAGAACAACATCGCCGATCCGGCCTATTACGAGCGCGACCCAGCCTCGTTCCAGAAGACGATCGCCGCGCTCGACAAGGAGCGCGCGACGCTGGCAGCGTTGGAGGAGGAATGGCTAGAACTGGAGATGCTGCGCGAAGAGATGGAAGGGTAAGGGATTGTGTGTGAACTTTTATGCGCCTATATTATGCGCATAAAAGAGAGCGATTTCCATGCTTCAATCGACGCCAAAACCTCAACGGCAATCCGTCAACACGTCCATTGATTCTCAATTGATCAATGACGCCAAAGCGTTGGGCATCAACATTTCCCGCGCCGCCGAGGCGGGGATCGCGAAAGCGATTGCGGCGGAAAAGACGCGTCGATGGCAAGAGGAAAACAAAGAAGCCATTGAAAGCTCCAATGAATATGTCAGGCGCAACGGACTGCCATTAGCCAAATACCGGCTGTTTTGATGGCACGTTACGATCTTTATCGGAATGCTGAGGGCGGCGGCTATTTTCTCGATGTTCAGTCCGACCTTCTTGAAGGACTGAGCACAAGAGTCGTCATTCCGTTGATGCCGCCCAACATAGCCCCGGTTCCGGGCCGCCGACTAAATCCGACCTTCGCTATCGATGGCAAAGATCATGTAATGGTCACGCAGTTCATGTCAGCCTTGATGGCCTCTGAATTGCCGGATGCCGAGGGAAATCTCTCCCGGCACCACGACGACATCGTCGCCGCGCTCGATATGTTGTTCCAGGGCTTCTGAGTCAACGAGGCTTCGGGCCGGCTCCCTTCTCAGCCCGCCGTCTTCGCCTGCCAGGCCTTGATCGCCTCGTCGAACACCTTCTCGCCGGGAATGCCTTTTTCCATGGTCAGCAATGCCCGCCTTCCGGTCTTGTAGACGACCGGCACGTCGATCCAGTCCTGGCCGCGCAGCAAGGTCATGTTGGCGTCTTCGTCGGCCTTGGTGTCGTTGAGCGCGACGAGGAAGAAGCCGTCGGCGATCTTGGCCGGAATGCCGATCAGCGGGCTGCCGGCATCCTGTTCCGAACCCTTCATGGCGACGCGCAGGATGTTGTCGACGCCACCGCCTTCAAAGCCGTCGGGCGTCAGGAAGATCATTTCGATGATATGGCTGGCCGGCAAGGTCTGGTCGGTGTTGCGGCGGATGGTCATGCGCAACTGGATGTCCTTGCCGGGAATGGTGGCCTCGGCGCGGATCGCCGGCTCCGGCGGCAGGTCGCCGCCGGGCGATTCCTGCACCAGGGACCAGACGATGTTGCCCGGCTCCGCCGAACCCTGGGCGGTGCTGGTGCGCTCCTCATAGAAAATCGCCTTCTGGCCGACCGGCAGCGCGGTTTCGGCAGGCGTGGCTGCCGGTGCCGCCGGCGCGGCACCCGCCGGTGCTGGCGGAGTGGCTGCGGCATCGGCCGGCGCAGCTCCGTTGGCAGGCGGCGTCGCGGGTGCGGCGCCTGTTGCCGGAGGCGTAGCCGCGGCAGGCGTGCCGGAGGCCGGTGCGGAAATCGGTGGTGCGCTGGTCGCCGAGGGCGGCGTGGTCAGCGCAGCGACCGATTCGCCTTCGCCGATGCCGCTTTGTCCGCCGGCCGGGCCGGGGTCGACTTCACTGCCTTGCGGCGTCAGCCGCTGGGTGAATTTCGTGCTTTCGGCTTCCGTACCGCCAGCTGCGGGCGCCGGCGGCGGCGCCACGGCATCGGTTGCCGGCTTGGCTGGTGCCGGCTTCACGGGTTCTGTCTTTGTCGCGACCTTGGTGCCGTCGAGCCCGAGCATCTTGCCGAAGGCATCCTTGTTCAGCCAGATGCCGTAGCCGCCACCGGCAACGACCAGCAGCGCGACGACGGCGGCGATCAGCCCGCCATAGCTGCGCTTGCGCTCCGCCGGGCGCAGACGCTGGAAAGTGTCCGATACCGGCTCTTCGTTGCTGGAAAAGACATCGACACCGTCGTCCGCCTCCTCGGCGTCCATCCCTGCAAGAGGTGTGTCGGCGCGAGCCGGCTGGGAAGGCACCGGCGTCGGCCTTTGCCAGCTTGGCTCGACCTTGGCGGCAGGTGTTGGGGCGGGTTGATAAGGTTCAGGCTTGGCCGCAGGCGGTGCCGGCCAGGCCGATTCCGCCTTCGCCGGTTGCCGTGTATGGCTCGGCTGGTTCTTGTTGCGATCAATCGAGGAAAAGATGTGTTCCAGTTCCGCGAGCGGGTCGGTCTCCGGCACGCTTTGGGCATAGTCGCGCTCGACACTTACGATGGCGTCTTCCAGCGAACGCTTCTGCGTGGTTATGGCTTCGGTGGCCAGCGGCGGCGAATATTCCTCAAGCTTCTTCGCCAGCATGGTACGAACGCTGGCATAGATGCGCGTACGCTTCTCCGGCGTCTCGTCGCCGTGTTTGTCGAGCGCCTTTTTCAGAATAGCAACGAAATCTGCCATGCTTTAGTCGACCTGTATTTTGTTTCCGCGCCGGCCCCCGCAAATCAGCCGCGATGCCCGGAAAGCTGAGAAACTAATCTTGAAACGGATCGGTCACAAGTATCGTGTCGTCCCGTTCCGGGCTGGTGGAAAGGAGTGCGACCGGGGCGCCGATCAGCTCCTCGATGTAACGGACATATTTGACCGCCTGGGCCGGCAGATCGTTCCAGCTGCGCGCGCCGGCGGTGGTGCCTTTCCAGCCCTCCAGCGTCTCGTAGACCGGTTCGACGCGCGCCTGGGCACCCTGGCTGGCCGGCAGATAGTCGATCATCTCGCCATCGAGACGATAGCCGGTGCAGACCTTGATCTCGTCCAGCCCGTCGAGCACGTCGAGCTTGGTCAGCGCGATGCCCTTGATGCCGTTGACGGCGACGGCCTGACGCACCAGCACCGCGTCGAACCAGCCGCAGCGACGCTTGCGGCCGGTGACGACGCCGAATTCATGGCCGCGCGTGCCGAGGAATTCGCCGATCTCGTTCTTCTGCTCGGTCGGGAACGGACCTTCGCCGACGCGCGTCGTATAGGCCTTTGTGATGCCGAGCACATAACCGATGGCGCCCGGGCCGACGCCGGAGCCGGCAGCCGCCTGCCCGGCGACCGTGTTCGACGAGGTGACGAACGGATAGGTGCCATGGTCGATATCGAGCAGTGTGCCTTGCGCGCCCTCGAACAGGATGCGCTCGCCGGCCCGGCGCTTGTCGTCGAGAATCTTCCAGACCCGGTCCATATAGGGCAGGATCTCGTGCGCAACCGAAGTCAGCTCATGCATGATCGCATCATGCGTGACTTCCGCATGGCCAAGCCCGCGACGCAGCGCATTGTGGTGCGTCAGCAGTCTGTCGACCTTCAAAGGAAGCGTTTCCAAATCCGCCAAATCCATCACCCTGACCGCGCGCCGGCCTACCTTGTCCTCGTAGGCGGGGCCGATGCCACGACGGGTCGTGCCAATCTTCGTTCCGGAGTTGGAAGCAGCGTCCTCGCGGAATCCGTCCAGTTCCCGATGCAGGGACAGGATAAGCGCTGTGTTTTCGGCTATTTTCAGGCGATCCGGCGCCACTTCGACACCTTGCGCCTTGAGCTTCGCCACTTCGGCGACGAAAGCGTGCGGGTCGAAAACGACGCCGTTGCCGATGATGGACAGCTTGCCCTGGCGCACGACGCCCGACGGAAGCAACGACAATTTGTAGACCTTGCCATCGACGACCAGCGTGTGACCGGCATTGTGGCCGCCCTGGAAACGCACCACGACATCGGCGCGCTCTGACAGCCAGTCGACGATCTTGCCCTTGCCTTCATCGCCCCACTGCGAGCCGACGACCACCACATTGGCCATGTTTCTTTTCCCTTGAGACGCCGCCAAGCGGCTTGAATATGGTTCGAAACGACAGGCCTCTATAACGTCAACACCTCGCGAGCGCGACCTTTCTTTGCCGCCGAAAATGCCCTGAGGCACAACAATTTTCGGCTTTGACATCATTTACTTGGGCGCATGGGGGCAATAGGCCGACAAACACCGCGGCCCCGCGGTCGGAATCCCGCGATGCATCGAAGCGCCTACATATTCCTGCTGCTCACCACCTTGCTGTGGGGCGGCAACTCGGTGGCCGGCAAGCTGGCGGTCGATCACGTCTCGCCGATGACGCTCGTCTTCCTGCGCTGGGTGCTGGCCGTGGCGGTCATGCTGCCGATAGGCTGGAAGACGATCCAGAAGGACTGGCCGGTGGTGCGCAAGCACTGGCTCATCCTCGCGGCCCTCGGCGCCAGCGGTTTCACTCTGTTCAACACCATCTTCTACACGGCGCTCAACTACACCACTGCAATCAACGTCTCGATCGAACAGGCGGCGATGCCGATCCTGATCATCGTTGCCAATTTCGTCTTCTTCCGCCTGCGCGTGAACTGGGCGCAGACTGTCGGCGTGGTGCTGACCATCGCCGGCGTGATCCTGACCGCCTGCCACGGCGACCCGCGCCGGCTGTTGACGCTGGAGCTCAATTTCGGCGACGCCATCATGCTGGTCGCCGTGTTTCTCTACAGCGGCTATTCGGTCGGGCTGCGGCTGAAACCGGTAATGCATTGGCAGAGCCTGATGCTGGCCCTGTCGGTCGCAGCTCTCGTCACCTCGCTGCCCTTCTTCCTGTGGGAGGTCGCTGCCGGCAAGGTCATCGTACCCGACGCGCGCGGCTGGACAGTCATCGTCTATACCGCGATCGGCGCCTCGGTCATCTCGCAGATCTTCTACATCAGGGGCAACGAACTGATCGGCGCCAACCGCGCCGGCCTGTTCATCAATCTGGTGCCGATCTTCGGCACGCTGCTGTCGGTGACCTGCCACTGAGAATTTCCTCCATCTGAGATTAGAGTCCGGGCCTTGATTGAAGGACGGACTGATGAAGAGAAAGCGGTTTA
>NZ_JAMYRC010000027.1:0-96601 GCF_040321205.1 Mesorhizobium sp. M0496
TTCGGACCCTCCGGTGAGTGCTGCAGCTTGGTAACTCCAGTCTCCTCGGTCCGGTCCGAATGGACAACCCTCTGAAAGCTCACACTTAGGCGCATTCAGAAAGCGATGGCTTGCATCTTTTGATCATGCAGCCGAGACGCGTTTCGCGAAGAGGTCTCCGGCGAACCAGCACGCCGCCTTGTACATTGAGCTTACTTCTTGCGACACGGGCTCAGCCTCCGCACAAGCTTCCACTGAAAGGGGACACCGCGTCCTGAAGAAACAGCCGGAGGGCGGATTCGTCGGACTTGGGATTTCGCCCGTGATCAACGGAGGGTTGCGCCGACGTTCGGTGGCAGGATCAGCATCGGGGACAGACGCGAGAAGTAGTTGGGTATAAGGATATCGGATTCCGGTAGACCTCTTCCGAGCTACCGCTTTCCACCACCTTGCCGAGGTACATCACGTAGACGTGGCTCGCTGCCTGCCGGACAAGCGCGATGAAGAGGCAGGACACGCCGAGCTTCCCTCTGAGGTCGAGGAATAGGTTCATGACCTGCGCCCGTATCGACAAGTCTAGCGCGCTGACCGGTTCGTCGCAGATCTAAGCCCGCGGCTCTACAGCCAGCGAGCGCGCTATCGCGATGCGTTGCCTCTGGCCGCCTGAGAGCTCACGGGTGAATCTGCCCCGGACCGTTGTCGCCAGACCGACCTGGGGAGTTCAGTGATCCTCGCCTCGCGTTCCGTCTGCGAACGCAAGCCTGCAATGATGAGGGCTTCGTTAATGGCTTCGCCCAAAGTCTGGCGATCATTCAGGGACGCATAGGGGTCCTGGAACCCGTACTGAACTGCCCGACGCGCTTCCCGCAGACGGCGACCACTCAAGGAGCCGAGGTCGACGCCATCAAAAACGACAGGTCCGGATTGGGGTTTTTCCAAGCCGACGATCGAACGACCGAGCGTGGACTTGCCGCAGCCAGACTCCCCCACCAAGCCGACGATCTCGCCTTGATTGAGGTGGATTGAGACGTCGTTTACCGCTTTGATCGTCTGGCCGCGCTTGGCGGTTGGAAAGCTGGTGAAGCACACTGGTCAAGTGGACGTGTGCGTGCTCCGGAGATCTGCCTCGCGCGAAGTACTTTACCTCGATAAATTCGTCAGGTGCCCGGCCTTAAGCCCAACGTTGCAGCCCGTTCACCGAGCCGTGGCGCTGTCCTAACAAACTCGAACCCGGATGACTGCCGGCGTTGCCTGCTCAGGAGGTATTTGCGGGAAAACTTTCCGCCTGGTGAAGCTTGCATGCGAACCGCTGTCCTGCATATGCTGTGTCAGACTGGAGGTGGGATATGCGCGCACCAGTTATTGTGGCTTTGGGATTGTCGGCATTGGTTGCCGCGAGTCCGGCCAAGGCTCACACGGACGGTCTAATCTATCGCGCGGACGTGGTGGCCTCGAAGTGCAATGACCCATCCGCTGAGTTTTGCGTCGGATTCCTGGCAGCGGTTTGGTCCCAACTCTACGCCACGGAGACCCATTGCGAACTGCCAGCGGTTAGCATGCGCGATTTGCCGGACATTTACCGCGTCTTTTTGTTGAAAAATCCCGACTTAGACGACGTTCCGGCTTCAATCGCGGTAACAAAATCGTTTGAGGCCCATACTGGGTGTCCAGGCTGGCGTCCGCGTTCAGATGGAGAATAGCTGGAGGCCAAAAAGGGCTCGAACTGGCCGAACGTGTGGCAGATCCAGCAGGGCTCGGATGGTCAGCCCGCGATTGGCCCGTAATGTTGCTACGCCTGAAACCGCCATTGCTGCTGTTTGTACCGAGTCGGCAGTCGCTTTAATGTTGAGATTGGACCTTTTGGACCCTTCATGGCTCGATAGGTCAGCTTCTTCAAATGACCGGGCGGCGGCCGCTATCAGCCAGGTGACAAGAGGCAACGCCGCCATGCGGCACGGATCGCAGCATCGGTTCCTCGACCCGGCAGACATCGATCGCCACCGGACAGCGCGTGTTGAACCGGCACCCCGGAGGTGGCGCGCTCGGACTTGGCGGATCGCCGGCGAGGATGATCCGGCGGCGCCCGGCTTCGATGCGAGGATCGGGAGAAGGAACAGCCGACAGCAGCGCCTGACTGTAAGGATGGGCCGGCTCACGAAACAGCGGCCGAGTCGCGCCGGCCTCCGCGATGCGGCCGAGATACATCACCGTCACGTCCGAGCAGACCTCGCGCACGATAGCCAGATCGTGCGCGACAATGACAATGGTCAGACCAAGCTGCTTCTGCAGCGACGTAAACAGGTTGACGATTTGCGCCCGGATCGAAACGTCGAGCGCGCTGAGGGGTTCGTCGCATACCAGTATGAATGGTTTGAGGGCGAGTGCGCGCGCAATCGAAACGCGCTGGCGCTGGCCGCCGGAGAGCGACCTTGGTAAACGGTCGAGCACCGTCGCAGGCAGCGCAACCAGGTCCAGAAGCTCGGCGATACGGCGGCGTCGCTCGGCTGACGAGCCGAGCCGGTGGATCTGCAACGGCTCCTCGAGTGTCTGATAGACGCTCTGGCGGCGGCTCATCGACCCCAACGGATCCTGGAAGACGAACTGGACTTCGCGGCTGAACGACTTCCTGTCTGATTTCTGCCATTCGGCGCGATCCCTTCCCCCAATCAGGACGGTGCCTTCGCTCTCCTTCTGCAAACCGACGATGGTGCGCGCCAGCGTAGTCTTGCCGCAGCCGGACTCGCCGACGATGCCGTGGAACGCGCCGCGCGCGACCGTCAGGTCTATGCCATCGACCGCCCGCACCGCGCCGGTGCCCGAACGGTTGGCGAAATGCACCTTCAATCCCGTGACCTCGATCGCCGCAGCATCAGACATGGGCAGCGATTCCCTCTCGTTTCAGAACGACGGGGCAAGCCACGCGGTGCGGGCTTGTGGACACAGATATCGTCTGCAGCGGCGGCCGGTGTTGCCGGCAACCGGCTTCGACCAGTTCGCAGCGCTCGGCAAACCGACAACCCGGTTCCAGCCTGATCTGGTTTGGCGGCAGGCCCGGTATCTCGCGGGTCGCCGCACGTTCGTCGGCACGAAAATCCGGCACCGATGCGAGCAGCCCGCGCGTATAGGGATGGACCGGCTGGGTCAGCACATCCATCGCCGTCCCCTCCTCTGCCACTTGCCCCGCGTATAGCACGATGACGCGGTCTGCGACGGAAGCAACCACGCCGATGTCGTGCGTGATCAGCACGACCGCGATGCCGTCCTCGCGCTGGATCTGGCGAATGAGCTCCAGAATCTGTGCCTGGACGGTGGCGTCCAGCGCCGTTGTCGGCTCGTCGGCAATCAGCACGCGCGGCCGGGCCGCAAGCGCCAGCGCGATCATCGCGCGCTGCAGCATGCCGCCCGACATTTCGTGCGGATAGCGGTTGTAGCGATCCTCAGGGTCCGGAATGCCGGAGCGTGCTAGAAGCGAAACCGCTTGCTTGCGCGCAGCCTCGCGCGACAGGCCCGCGAAACGGCGCGCCTGCCGGGCCAACTGCGGGCCGATTTTCAGCATCGGGTTCAGCGCGCTCATCGGATCCTGGAAAATCACGCCGAAATAGCGTCCGCGCAGATCCGACAATTGTCTGGAATCCATGGCGAGCAGCTCGCTTCCGTCGGCTTGCGCCGACCCCTTCATATCCACCGTCACGCCCTCGGGCAGCAGACCGAGCGGCCCGAGCGTCATGACGGTCTTTCCCGAACCGCTTTCGCCGACGACCGCGACCGTTTCTCCAGGACGGACGTTGAACGACACCCCGTCCACCGCCCGCACCGAGACGGTCGTGGCGTAGAGATCGATGACCAAATTTTCGATCGCATAGAGCGGCTGATTGTCACTCATGGTGAAGTCGTTCCGGTTTCGACGGCGTTGCGTTCCGTCTCTTCACGGGCGCGCGCCAGCTTTCTTTTACGCAGCGTTCTGCCGCGAACTGGCCGTGGCACCTTTTGCAGCGCGAAGGCTTCGCCAAGCAGATTGAAGCTGACGACGACAAGTGTCAGTGCGAGGCCGGGCAGCACGACAAGGCGTGGAACCTCCTCGATGTAGCTCATGCCGTCGACGAGCATCTGGCCCCACTCCGGCGTTGGCGGCGCGACGCCAAGTCCAAGAAAGCTGAGTGTAGCGATAGCCAGCACAAGAGCGCCGGCGTCGGCGCTTGCATAGACGACGACCAGTGCAAGTACATGCGGCAGGATATGGCGGACAAAGATCCAGAGATGGCCAGCGCCCATGACCCTGGCCGCCTCGATATAAGGCTGCTGCAGCTCGGCCGTGACGACGGCGCGGCTCATGCGGGCATAGTTCGCCCACCACGCCAAGGTGAGCGCCGTGATCATCGACCAATAGCCGGTGCCCAGAATGCCGATCAGCGCCAGCGCGATCACCAGGCTCGGAAGCGCCAGCGCAATATCGATGAGGCTGATCAGGACAAGCTCGACACGTCCCCCGACGTAGCCAGCAAAGGAGCCGATCGTCACGCCGATCGCCAGTGCGGCGACGAGCACGATGACCATGGCCACCAGGGAAATGCGCGCGCCACCGACGATGCGGCTCAAAACGTCACGGCCGAGATAGTCGGTGCCGAGCCAGTGGCTCCAGCTCACGCCCTCCAGTGTCGCCGAATAGTCCTGCGCGCTTGGATCGTAAGGCATGATTATCGGAGCGAAGATGCCGACCAGCACAAAGCCGATGACGGGGAGCAGCACCAGCCACGGCCAGTCCTTGATATCTCTGATTGCGGAAAAGTTCATCGTCTCATGCTCCCCGCGCCCGGCGCATTCGCGGATCCGCAACAATGCAGATCATGTCGACGATGAAATTGACCATGACGAAGAAGACGACAAACAGCAGCAGCACCGACTGCATGCCGATGAAGTCGCGGAAGCGTATCGCCTCGATGAAAAAGGCACCGACGCCGCGCAATGCAAACACCGTCTCGACGACGATCGATCCGATGATCATCAGCGTGAATTGCGCCCCGAATGTCGTCAGGAACGGAATGGCGATGTTGGGTAGCGCCTCGCGCAATAGCACCTGCGTTCTGGTATAGCCTTTTGCGAAGCCAGTGGTCGCAAACGGCCGCGACATCGCTTCCTGGAGGTTGACCCGAACGACACGGCTGAGAACGGAGGCTGGGAACAGCGCGATCGTCACCCATGGCAAAAGCCATGAGGTGAAGCCGCTCGTGCCGAAGGTGGGCACCCAGCCGAGCATGACCGAAAACACGATCACCAGCAGCGCCGCCACGAAGAAGTTGGGGGTCGATGCGCCGATCAGCGAAAATGCGTGCAGAAATCTGTCCATGAAGCCGCCATTGCTGACGGCCCCGGCAATGCCAAGCGTGATCGAGAAAATGAAGGCGAGAACGCCGCCGCCGGCAAGCAGAGCCGCCGTCATCGGGATGCGGGCGGCAAACTCCCGAGAAATCGGCTTTCCCGTTCGCAGCGATATGCCGAAATCGCCGGCCAGCGCGCTGGCCAGCCAGCGTCCATAGCGGATCGGCAGCGGGTCGTGAAGGCCAAGCTCGTTGCCGATCTTGGTGATCATTTCGGCGCTCGCGCCAGGGCCTGCCGCACGCTCGGCAATCAGTGCCGCAACATTGCCCGGAGCCGCCGCAACCAGGGCGAATGTCAGCGCGGATGCCGCCAGGATCAAAAGGCAGGCAAGCAGCATCCGTCGCAGGATCGTGCGTTTCATCGTCAGGCCTCGCTTAGGCTCGAAGTCTTCAGGCCTTCAGCGTAATCGCCTTGAACGGCAGATCATAGTCGGTCGCCGGGAGCGAGAAATTCTCCGCGCGCGGATTGTGGGCCCACAGTCGCTGGCTGACGACGAGAGGACAGATGGCGGTGTTGTCGTGGAGCCAGTCGTAGAGGGCCTGCATCTTCAGGTCGCGTTCGGCGCCGCTCGCCTCGAGCGCAGCCTTGACGACGCCGTCGAGCGCGTCGGAGACGTAGATCTTGCCGTCAGGGCCGCTGTCGGCGGTCGAGACGAAGGCGTTGCCGAGCGTGCCGTGCGGATCGTAGGGCGCTCCATAGGTGGTGAAGAAGGCCAGGTCGTAGTCGAAGGCCGGACGCCGTTCATGCATGGTGGCATTGTCCACCGAGGACACCTGGACCTGGAAACCGACCTCGGACAACTGACCCTGGATCATTTCGGCGATGCGCCGCGACCCTGGCAGGGATTCTTCGGAAACCAGAAAGTCGATGGCCAGCGGAGAGCCAGCCTTGGTCCAGGCGCCACCGCTGTCGACCCAGCCGCCATCGGCGAGGATCTTCTTGGCCGCCGCCACGTCGCGCACCGGCACGTCATGCCGCTTGCCCGACGAAGGCACGTTCGCCGGGAACAGATCGGCGGCCGGGTCGGCAAAGCCCTCGAACAGCACCTTGGCGATCGCCGCCCGGTCGACCGATGCATAGACGGCGTCGCGGACGGCCTTGTCGGCAATGATCTTCGACTTCGGCGAATAGCCGAGCAGCATCGTCGCCGTGCCCGGCTCGGCCACGACCTTCATGCCGTCGCTTTCGAGCGCGCGAGCGCGGCGCGGCGACAGCGTCGCGACCCAGTCGCCACCGATGACATCGAGGTCGCCTGAACGCAGGCCGTTGGCGCGGGCGAGTTCATCGGGAACCACCTTCAATTCCATGCGGCTGAAGAGCGGCTTCTCACCCCAGTATTTGTCGTTGCGAACGAGGCTGGTGCCGCTCGAATCGTATTTTTCGACGATCCACGGACCGGTCCCGATCGGCGCAGTCTGTTTGCCATCCTTGTCGACTGCCTTGGGCGACAGGAAACGGACAGGCCGCACGATTGTGAGTTCGAGGAGTGCCGCCGGCACCGGCCGCTTCAGCTTGACCGTCAGCTTGTTCGGTCCGTCCGTGACGATGCTGTCGAACGCGTCGGAGATGCCGATCCAGGAGAAGTCGCTCACCCCCATCCAGCGCTTGAGGTTCCATTCGGCCGCGGTGGAATCGAAGGGCGTGCCGTCGCTGAAGGTCACGCCTTCACGCAGATCGAAGGCTATCGAAAGCTGATCGTCGGCAATGGTCCATTTGGTGGCAAGTCCCGGCTCCAGCGCGCCATTCTGGCCATAATGGATCAGCGCATCGAAGACGATGGTGTAGGTGCTCAGCGTCGAAACGTTCTGCAGCAAATCGAGATCGCCGGTCTCTGCGGCGATGGCAATCTTCAGCGTGTCGTTGGTTTCGGAAAAGGCGGCGCGTGGCAGCGCGGCGGCGAAGGCAAGGCCAGCGGTGGAAACAAGGAAATTGCGGCGGTCGAGAGTGATCATGTCAGTTCCCCATTTTTTGATTGGTGTGATTATACACATGCATTCCCATTTGTATAGACATATGCGGCGCAAATCCAAGTTGGCGCGCAGCGCTGCGTTTGGCAAAGGAAATGCGCCCTCTCGCGTAATGTCGCCATGCCGGCGCGGGTCTCGACAAGGGCTAAATCCAGCTCAGCGTCATCGCCGCCAGCGCGAGGTAGCGGCCGACCTTCGCGATCGTGACGATCGCAAGGAAGCTCCAGAATGGCTCTCGCAGCGCTCCCGCCACAACCGTCAGCGGATCGCCAACGAATGGCAACCAGCTCAACAGCAGCGACCATCGTCCATAGCGCTGATACCATCGCGTCGCGCGCGTCAGCGCGGAGGGCTTCACCGGGAACCATTTGCGGTCGCGAAAGCGATCGACGCCCCGGCCGAGCCACCAGTTCACGATCGAGCCGAGCACATTGCCGGCGCTTGCGGAGGCGATGAGCGGAGTCGGGGCATAGCTTTCTGTCAGAAGCAGTCCCGCAAGGGCTGCTTCCGATTGCATCGGCAGGATGGTCGCCGCCGCGAACGCGGTCAGAAATAGACCGCCATAGATGGCGAGCTCGCCAAGCATGTTGAGTTCTCAGCTTGTCTTGGGCCATTTCGGGTGCCGATCATCGACGACGTAGCCATGCGAATGCTCATACCCCGCTTCCGACCATGCTGCGTCGCCGATGTGCCGGTCGTCCTCAGGCAGATCGACATGCGTATGCACAAGCACGTCGGGATCATGTTTCGGCCAAAGCCAGATCGCGGCAAGCAGAGCAGCGGCGCCTATGACGCCGAGCAGAATGAATGTGAAAGGCAATCCCATCGCCGCACCGACGCGGCCGGCAATGGGATACGTGATCAACCAGCAGGCATGCGAAAGCGCGAATTGGGCAGCAAACAGAGCGGGCCGGTCGACGGCATCGGCGGAACGCCTGATCAATCGGCCCGAAGGCGTCTGCGCCAGCGAATAGCCGAGCCCGAGCACGAACCAGAGCGCCAGCAGCAGATAGTAGCTGCCGGCGAGAGGTCCCACCAGCACGCCCACGACCAGGATCGCGGCGCCCGAGAGCATCGCAACCCGGTCCGGGACGTTCTCCAGCAGCCGCGGCAGGGCAAGAGCTGCAATCATCGATCCGCCGCCGAACGCTGCGAGCGCCAGCGCCGTGTCACTTTGCGAAAGGCCGAACTGTGCCTGAACCAGGACGACCGTGTTGACGATCACCATCGCGCTTGCCGCCGCGACGGCAACGTTAAGGGCCAGCAGCCCGCGCAATCGCGGCGTCGCCAGATAGATGCGCAATCCGCGCGTGGTACGATCGTAAACGCCGCGCGGCTGCGACGGTTTAGGGCTCGGCAGGACCACCGACACCACCAGCGCCGCCGAGGCGAGAAAGCCGATAACCGTACCGGCGAACAGGCTATGGAAGCTGATGACGGAAAGCAGCGCCGCGGCCAGCATGGGACTGACGACGCTTTCCAAGTCGTAGGCCAGTCGCGACAGCGACAGGGCTCGCGTGTAGTCCTTCTCCTCGGGCAGCACGTCAGGAATAGAGGCCTGGAAGGCCGGAGTGAAGCCTGCCGACGCCGACTGCAGGACGAAGATGAGAAGATATACCTGCCAGACTTCGGTGACAAAGGGCAGGAACACCGCGACTGCAGCCCGGATGAGGTCGAGCGAAACCAGCATGGTGCGGCGTGGCAGGCGCTCTGCGAACGCAGCGGCGACAGGCGCCACGCCGACATAGGCGATCATCTTGATGGCGAGCGCCGTGCCGAGCACCGCGCCGGCATCGGCGCCGGCAAGATCATAGGCCAGCAGCCCGAGCGCCACGGTGGCAAGGCCAGTGCCGATCAGGGCGATGACCTGGGCCAGGAAGAGATGACGGTAAGTGCGATTGGCCAGGACCTGAAGCATATTTTGCCTTCTTGCAGCGGATTGGGGGTTCGTCGAGCCAGGAATGTAGCGCGACAGCCCGCCTGTCTCAGTGGTGGTGGCCTTCCGGCTCGACCATCTTGAATGGCAGCACCTGCTCGCGACCATTCGCGGCCAGGATCAACCTCGCCTGGAACTCATGCGGCTCAGCAGGGGCGACGGTGCTTTCAAGCCGATGATGGTTGTCTGCAACGGGATCGAGGCGAAGCGTCTCTGGCCCTTCGGGTCGATCGATAATCACCGTCGCCGCCAAGTCATCGGCGTGACGATCGATAGTCAGCCGCATCCGCTCGCCGGCCGGTGTATCGACGATTTCCAATGTCCCTTCAGCCAGATCGCAGACTACCTTGAAGGGCTCTGGCGCATGATGGTGAGCATGAGAGATTTCCGCGGCCGGCCCGGCCGAGCTCATCAGGCGGACATTGGCTTCCGCCAACGCCGGCAAGTGGGCGAACAGCTCCTCCTTGAGGGCTTCGGTTACGCCCAGCACGTCCTTGGCCGTCGCCATCTCCGGAACACTGATGGCGACATCGGCATGCAGGCGATGTCCGATCCAGCGTGCCTGCACGCTATGGACATGCTCGATGCCGGATACGTGCTCGGCGGCATGATGGATTTCATCGACGATGGCGGGCTCGACTCCGTCGAGCATGCGGGTCAACACGGCTTTCGACGACTGCCAGACGATGGCGAAGATCGCCAGCGTGATCAACAGTCCGACGATCGGATCGGCAAGCGGAAAGCCCAGCCATACGCCAATGGCGCCCAGGACAACCGCCAGGCTGGTAAAGCCATCGGTGCGGGCATGGTAGCCGTCCGCGATCAGCGCCGCGCTGTTGATCTCGCGGCCGACGCGGATACGGAACACGGCGACGGCTTCGTTGCCGATGAAACCGATCAGGCCGGCGATGGCGACCCAGCCAAGAAATGTGATGGGCTTCGGATTGATCAGGCGATCGATCGCCTCATAGCCGGCGACGATGGCACTGAAGAGGATGATGAGAACGATGACGATCCCAGCCAGATCCTCGACCCGGCCCAGCCCGTAGGTGAACGTCTTGCTCGGTTTGCGGCGGGCCAGCACGAACGCGATCCACAGCGGAATGGCAGTGGCCGCGTCGCCGACATTGTGGATCGTATCGGCCAGCAGCGCCACGCTGCCGGAGAGGAACACAACCACAAGCTGGAGCGCTGCCGTGATGGCCAGAACGACGAATGACCATTTGATCGCCCAGATGCCGCGCGTCGTCGTGGCGATCGCCGGATCTATGACACCGTGTGTGTGGCCATGGCCACCATCACCGTGATCATGCCCGTGGCTGCCCATGCCATGCGTCATTGGGCCAAACCCAAACCAGTCGCGAACTTTGTCCATAATGACGCTTCTCACAGGTACTTGGTGATATCTTTGAACTCGTCGATCGAGCGGCGCTGCTCGCGCGCCAGCGGCCCGACGACGTCTTCAAGGCAATGGTTGAGATGATCCTGGATCAGGGTCTTCTTGGCCTGCGAAATGGCCTTCTCGACAGCATGAAGCTGCTGGGCGAGGTCGAGGCAGGACCGGCCCGCCTCGATCATTTCGATGACGCCCTTGAGATGTCCATCGGCCCGTTTCAAGCGCTTGACGATATCGGGATGCGTTTCGTGGATGTGGGGCTGGTCGCTCATAGCTTGATACTATCCTCCTGGAGGGGATAGGCAAGCCTCAAAGAGGCCTCGATTCTAATCTAGCAAAAACCATTCGTTAAGGTTTTAGAGAATAATCGCCGTTCATGCCGAATCGGATCCACAGCACGGTTTTTTGCCTGGTCATCGCTTTAGCGATGATTTTCGGCATGCTCCGTCCTTTCGGCTATTCGACCTCACACGATCCGATCGCGATTGCCACCGCGGTTGAACGTCAAGGCGGAGCCGCCGCGCAGATCGAAGATCATGGCCACGCATATGATGATGGCGTTTCCGGCGAGCAGAGCTCTGACCATTTTCACGGGCACAATGCGGCAGACCACTCGCACGAGACAGCGAGTACGCCCGCCGACTTCGCACCGACCGTTCCACAGCTCGAACGGGGCTGGCTGAACTATCCGCCGACTTTCGTCGATCCGGGCACGACATTCCGGCTCGAGCGACCGCCGAGACCGTTCCTCGCCGCATGATCGCGGCCGCTCACGCGGCTACCCTCAACGACGAAGATTGGAAATCTTATGCAAGGACCCTTCGACCGGGGTCGGTCACGCTCGCGCCGCGCGCGTTGGCGACCCACCCTGCCCCTGCTTATCGCTCTCATGACCCTGCCGCTCCTGGGCGGGGCTGCCTTCGCCCACGCCGTGGCCGAGGGCGACAAGGGCTATATCCAGGAAATCTCGGGCATCAACGTGCTGCCCTTCATCTATCTCGGCGCCAAGCACATGGTGACCGGATACGACCACATCCTGTTCCTTTTCGGCGTGATCTTCTTCCTCTATCGGATGAAGCATATCGGCATCTATGTCAGCCTGTTTGCGCTCGGTCATTCGACGACGATGCTGCTCGGCGTCTATTTCAACGTCGGCATCAACAGCTACATCATCGACGCCATCATCGGCCTGTCCGTGGTCTACAAGGCGCTCGACAATATGGGCGCTTTCCAGAGATGGCTCGGCTTCCAGCCGAACACCAAGGTCGCGACGCTGGTTTTCGGATTCTTCCACGGTTTCGGCCTGTCGACGAAGATCATCGAATACAACATCTCTCCTGACGGCCTTGTGCCCAATCTGCTGGCCTTCAATGTCGGTGTCGAGGTCGGCCAACTCATGGCCCTTGGCGCTATCCTGATCGTCATGGGCTACTGGCGCCGGACACGCGGCTTCTGGCGCCACGCCTATACCGCAAACGTCATCATGATGACGGCCGGTTTCCTGCTGATCGGATATCAGCTCACCGGCCTGTTTGTCGCAGCATAAGGAATCGAAATCATGTACAACACCGACCTTCCCAGCCGCACCGATTTGCCGACGTCAGCGCAGCTGAAGCGCTCCACCTTCATTGCCGCGCTGACGGCGCTTGCCTTGCTCGTCACGGTCGTCATGCCGTCCGAGTATGCGATCGACCCGACCGGAGCAGGCAGATTGCTCGGCCTCACCAATATGGGTGAAATCAAGACACAGTTGGCAGCCGAGGCGGCAGAGGACGAAATGGCCAGCGCGAAGGCTTCGGCCGAGCGGATGACGCAAATGGTGCCTCCGGCCGAGTTGATGGCGCGCATGGACCGAATTGAAAACCTCCTCGTTGCCCTTACCGCCGAACAGCCCGCGTCGCAGCCATCCCCAACTGGGGAGGCCGTTGCCCAAGATAATGTGACGGTTGGAGAGATTGCTCCTGCCGAGGCTCCGGCCATTGCTGCAGCGCCTGTCGCCGAAGCAACCTCGGAAGCCCCGATCCGCCCAGATGGAAGGCAAGACGAGCTATCCTTCACGTTGGCGCCAGGCCAAGGTGCCGAAGTCAAGCTCGTGATGCGGCAGGGCGCCAAGGCAAACTTTTCCTGGACAGCTGACGGTGGCGTGGTGAACTTCGAGACGCACGGCGATGGCGGCGGTCAGTCCGTCAGCTACGAAAAAGGTCGCAGCGTTCCCGCTGACGAAGGTGCCATTGAAGCCGCCTTCGACGGAAATCACGGTTGGTTCTGGCGGAATCGCGGTGACAGAGAAGTAACGCTGACGATCACGACAGAAGGGAACTACATCGACATCAAGCGCGTGATCTAGCCCCTGCGCGCCCCCGATATAAGAACGGAAGCCGATCCGTCGGCTTCCGCAACAACTTGCAGCGGATTGATCAGAGATGAGGGCGGTTTGATTGACGCGCCTCGGGAAGTGTCGCTGACAGCCGATTGCCTGCTCACGTGTGAAGAGTCGCTAAAAACCCTTACGGCAAAGGTTCTCCAGATCCACTTTTCCTATTCCTTCGATGCCGAGCGCAGGAAGGATATCATTGTCTGCCTTAAGATCGCGACCATAGGCTGCAGAGAATATCGAAATTCCAGCCTCATGGAGGATCGCTGGGTTTCCGCTGATCTTCCCCAAGAGTACCGTCGGCAGCAGCCCGAAAGGAACGTCCTCCAGAACATAGCGGCTTTCGATAGTTGACGGGCCCAAGCCGCCGCGGCCTTGGCGATCCATCTCCTGGTTCATTTCCGAAACGGTACCCATAGGGACGTGAAACGACAATGAAAAATGCTCTTCAACTGTGCGCACGGCAATTCCAAAACGGGCGGCGATCGCCAATCGTTCCGCGTCCAGAGCCTCGATAACGCGGCCGACAGCCGGCGTGACATTTCCGGCCTGGCTCCACTGCTCTCCCTTCTCCATGCGTGTGAGATTAAGAAGGGCGATCCCGAGATGGTTCTGCGGATTGAGGTTGCTGAGCGCGATAGCAAGCATGCCGTCGCGCTTGACGAAACGATCGCCGAACAGGGTCGTGCAAAGTCGGAACCCTTGGTCCATCGCGTCGAACGGGAGCGTCGCAACATCGACCTTCTGGCGAACACTGGCAACGTGGACTTCTGTTGGTCCAGACTGACGGCCGGTCACCAACGTTGTGCCCCAGACGACGATCGGCAGGCGAACCTTGAGTTCCGCCAATTGCCTGGAGAGATACAGCGCTCCGAAGGAACTGTGAGAGCTGATGATTACCGGCATTCCCTCCCTCAGATAAGGAGCGGCAGCATCCATCACTTTCTTGTGCCCATTAGCCGGCAGCGCGATCATCACAACGTCTGCAGTGGCAACAGCCTCTTTACAATCCTTGGCGATACGCACCGACACCGTTGCCTCGATAGCGCCCGTGGCCGTTAGCGATTCGCCGGTGGCCAGTGCCTTGGTGCGCTCTCCCGACGGCGACCAAAGCATTGGATCGTGCCCCGCCTCCGCCAGGCAGGCAGCAAGGCCGTAAGCAATTGCGCCGGCCCCCAGAATACTCACCCGCATAGGAGTTCTCCTGTTTCATTCGTTATGGATCGCAGCGCGGCGAACGCCATTGCATGCACGGCCGGCAGGCAGGCACAACTCGATCGAAGCCTGTGGCTTCCTTGAGCCTGGCTACCCATGAAAATCGTCATCCATGGGGTTCAGCTGGAACGCGTTCGGGCCACATGGCCGAGACGGCCGACGACGCTCTGTGGGCTTGCGTATCATTCCGATCGTACGGCGAATCACCCACGCCTCTCCGGCCATATTTCATTTCCGCCTTGACATATATCAAATCTGCATGAGACGATCGTACTCATACATAAAACGCATGTAGGCGTAAATGGAAACTCGAGACCTCCAGGCATTCCTTGCTGTTGCTGCCAGCGGTAGCATCACCAAGGCGGCTGACGTGCTCGGGCGCTCCCAGCCTTCGGTGACCCGCACCATCCAGGACCTCGAGGCGGAACTCGGCTTCGAATTGCTGCACCGTGTCGGTCGACGCGTGCAGTTGTCGGAAGAGGGCGTGGCTTTCGAGGAGGAGGCGCGGCGCTTGCTGATGTCCTTCACCGAGCTTGCCGCGCGGGCCAAGATGATTGCCGCCGGCAGAGGGCGGATCCTGCAGATTGTCACCACCTCGGCAATCGGAACCGGCTTGATCCCGACGGCCATGGCCGAGCTCAACGGTGTCGAACTTCCGCACGAGACGCATCTCGGGCAGTTTCTTCCGTCGATCGTTGCCCAGGAAGTGCGCAGCGGTCGTGCCGAGATCGGGTTTTCAAGCTTGCCGCTCGACACGCCCGGCCTGGATGTCCTGAGGCTCTATTCGGCGCCTGATGTTGCGGCCGTGCGGAAAGACGATCCGCTGGCTGAACTCGACGTCATACCGCTTTCCGCCTTTGCCGGTCGCCGCGTCGCCACACTGCTCAACCCCCTGCGTTTCCAGTTGCATGTCTCCAAGGCACTGGCGGCCAGGGGCATCGACACCGGCCCAGTGATCCGGACCAATACCGCATACGGCGCGTTACAGATCGTGCGCCAGACTGGTGCGGCGGCGGTCATAGATCCCCTCACCGCTTATGGCGTCGCCCTGCCTGATGTCGTCATCCGCCCGATCGACGTGACCGTTCTTTTCTATTGGGGCGTTGTGGCTGCCGAGAAACGCCCCCTTCGTCCAGTCGCGCAGGCGTTGATGGATGCGGTCGAGGCGGTGGCTGAACGGTCGATCGTCGGCTTCAAGAAACTAGATCCGACCCTCGCTGGCCAATTGGTGAGCGATCCTGCATCCGGCACAAATCACGGAACAGGAATATGAAGCATACCCCCGCCGCGCCAACGCCGACAGGTCTTGCTGCGCTCGAAGCACAGCTCGCGCAAGATCTCGACTTTCTCGAACTGCCCGCCAAGCCATGGGTTCCCGCGCGTTCGCACGATGGCGTGCCGGTCCGTGATGTCGTGGTGATCGGCGCCGGCATGTGCGGACTTGCTGCCACGGCAAAGCTGGTGCTGACCGGGATAACCAATGTCGTCGCCTATGACGCGGCTCCGGCAGGGCTCGAAGGGCCGTGGGTAACGTTTGCCCGCATGCAAACGCTCCGGTCGCCGAAGACCCTGCACGGTCCGTCGCTCGGCCTTCCGCAATTGACGTTCCGCGCCTGGTTCACGGCGCAATGGGGCGTTGAGGCCTGGCGGTCGCTGGACAAAATCCCCAAGGGCCAGTGGATGGATTACCTGGTCTGGTACCGCAAGGTTCTTGCTCTGCCAGTGCGCAACAGCGTGCGCATGACCGCCGTCGCACCGGTTGGTGATCTGATTGCGATCGATATCGAGGGCGCGGAATCCGGCCGGGTGCTCAGCCGTCATCTCGTTCTGGCCACCGGTCGCTCCGGTCTGGGCGGTTTTGCCGTACCCGATTTCCTCAACGGAATCGATCGCGCCTATTGGGCCCATTCTGCCGACGACATCGATTTCGATGCGCTGAAAGGCAAGCGTGTGGCAGTTATTGGCGCCGGTGCCTCTTCCATGGACAATGCTGCGACCGCACTTGAGGCGGGCGCCGGCTCTGTCGACATGTTGATCCGGCGCAAGGAGATGCCGCGCATCAACAAGCTGACCGGCATCGGCAGCCCGGGTGTTGTACTCGGCATGCATGAATTGCCCGATGCCTGGAAGTGGAAGTTCTTCGACTACACCGCCTCCACCCAGACGCCGCCGCCGCGTTCATCGACGCTTCGCGTGTCTCGCCACGCGAATGCTCGGTTCTTTCTCGACTGCGGCATCGTTGCGGTAAGGGAAGATCCGGGAGGCCTGCTGATCGAAACCACACAAGGGCCGATGCGCTACGATTTCCTGATCGCGGCAACCGGCTTCTCAAATGACTTCAATGGCCGCCCGGAATTCGCGGCGATCGCCCCACATATCCGCATCTGGTCGGATGGCCGATATACGCCGGATATGGGGCCGGCTCGTGCAGGCATGTCGGATGCGCCGGATCTCGGTCCCGCCTTCGAGTTTCGTGAACGCATTCCCGGTTCCTGCCCGATGCTGGCACATATCCACTGCTTCAACGACGCGGCCATGCTGACGCACGGCAAGGTCTCCGGCGACATCCCGGCCGTCAGCGCCGGTGCCGACCGTCTTGTGCGCGGCATCGCATCTTCACTTTTTGCCGAGGATGTCGAAGCCCACTTCACCAATCTGATCGCCTACGACACGCCCGAACTTCTGGGCGACGAGTGGGTCGATTCAACACCCTTGCTGCAGAAGGAGGCCGCGTTGTGATCGACGCGATGGACAAGGCTGCCGGCCTTTCACCAGATGATCCCCTTTTCGCCGCACGGCGATTTCGGCCCGAATTCGTGCGAGGGGCAGAAGAATGTCGCCTCTCGGTGCTGCACCCGGCAACTGATCAGGGGCTGGCGCCGAATTTGCGTATTGCTCTTGCCCGTCGCATGGCGGCCCTGAACGCCGATCCGGTCTTGGTGGCCGAATATGATGTGCAATTGGCTCAGCTTGGTCCGACTGAGCAGCTTCTGGCCTTGGCCCAGGGGGAAACGGATTTGAATGAACCCCTGGCGACCATCGTTCGTCACGTTGACCTGGTCACCCTGACGCCGAAAAAGGCGGAAGCGAGCCATATCGCTCTCCTGGAGAAGGCTGGATTGAACAATCCTCAGATCGTCGCGCTCTCCGAGCTGATCGCTTTTGTCAACTTCCAGACACGGGTGGCGACCGGCTTGCGCCTGATGAGGTCGACATGATTTCCTCGGTGCGTCTGAAGCCATTGAATTGGCATCCGTACATCGTGCCGGTCGAGCTATCCGAGGCCACGCCGGAACAGCTTGAAGCGATGAAGGTCACGCCATCGGCCAAGAAAGTTTCGGAATATGTGCGCACCCTTGCGCATGACCCAGAGAGCTATCTTGCCCGCACGGTTCTGTTCAACGCAATCATGTACGTCGAAGGCGGGCTTGCCCGTCCTGACCGCGAACTCGGTGCATTGGGTGCCTCGATCGTCAATGGCTGCAAATTCTGTGCCGTCGTTCACGCCCGCAGGCATGCAGAGCTGACCAAGAGCGACGAAGTGGTCACCGCGCTGTATCTCGACAAACCTGAGGCGCTCGGCCCACGCGATGCGGCTATCTACAGCTTTGCCCGCCGCCTGTCGGCGGCACCGTCGGAAGCGACGGCAGACGATATCGCCGCGCTTCGATCAGTCGGCATAGATGACCGCGAGATCATCGACCTGATCCACGCCATATCGATCTTCGGCTGGGCAAACCGGCTGATGCACGTTCTCGGCCATGCGGAGAGCGGGTGATGATGTCGCATGCGGTCAAAGGCACTCCGTCCCACACTCTGAAGGGCACCAACCAGAAATGCTTGAACTCAAAGATATAAAGCTGTCCTACGGAAGCACGCAGGTCCTAAACGGCGTCAATCTCTCGGTAAAGCGAGGCGACGTTGTGTCAATCATCGGCCCCAGCGGCACCGGCAAGACCACCCTGCTGAAATGCATCAACTACCTGGTTAAGCCGGCATCTGGAACCATCGCGTTCGATCAGATTCGAATGGATTACCAGCGCCCCGACAAGGCGGCTGTTCAGGCGATCCGCCTCCGGACAGCGATGGTCTTTCAGCAATTCAACGTCTTCAAGAACATGACCGTCCTCCAGAACGTCATGGATCCGCTGGTCGTCGTGCAGCGTAAATCCACGGACGAGGCGCGTGAAATCGCGCTTAGTGAGCTTGAACGAGTTGGCCTTTCCGACAAGCGGGACAGCTATCCGTCCCAACTGTCAGGCGGACAGCTCCAGCGGACTGGAATCGCACGAGCGCTGGCGGTTCGACCAGATGTGATCCTCTTCGACGAACCGACATCATCGCTTGATCCTGAACTGGTCGGTGAAGTTCTGAAGGTGATCAAAGACGTCACCTCGTCAGGGATCACTTCGCTGCTTGTGACCCACGAGATGCAATTCGCAAAGAACATCTCCAACCGGATCGTCTTCATGGATCGTGGCGTGGTCGCCGCCGATGGCAGCCCGGCTGACATCTTCGACGCACCGTCCAGCCCACGACTTGCTCAATTTCTGCAGTCAGAACTCGCTTTTCAATAATCCAACAAGAAGGGAACCTAAGAAATGTCTGCAATCACATCCAGTTTTTCTCGCCGCTATGCCCTGGCCATCGCTGGCGGCATCGCAATTGCCCTTGCAACAGCGGGGATCAGCCATGGCCAGACCGTTCGGACGATCAAGATCGCCACGTCTGCCGAATCCAAGCCGCTGGCATGGGGCGCGATCGGCGTCGAGCCGCAAGGCTATGAGCCCGATCTCCTGAGGGCGATCAACGCAAAGCTGCCGCAATACAAGTTCGAAATGGAAGGCGTCTCCGACATTGCCCAGGAAACCGGCCTCGCCACGGGCAAGTACGACATCGCGGTCGGTGGCTACTACAAGTCGCCCGAGCGCTCCAAGCAGTTCCTCATTCCGGAAAATCCCATGGGCGCCAGCCTGATGAAGATCTACAGCAAGAAAGACAGCGGCATTAAGGAAATGAAAGACCTGGTCGGCAAGAGGATCGTTCCGACCACGGCCGGCGGTGGAACCTACAAGTTCATCATGAATTGGCAGAAAGAAAACCCGCAATACAAGCTCGAAGTCACGGCATCGAGTGCCGGTATCCCCTACCCGAACCGGCTGGACGAAGTTCAGAACGGCAAGTTCGACGCTCTCGTCCTGCCGTCGAATCTCGGTGAGCAGACCGTCATCGAGCAAAAGAAACTCGATATCGTGGCATCCGAACCAGTGTTCAGCAACAACACCTACATGCTGATCCACCGATCTGACGAGAACAAGGGTCTGGCCGACGATGTGAACAAGGTTCTCAAGGAATTGAAAGACGACGGCACGATCGAAAAGCTCTCGCAGAAGTGGTTCGGCGAGGGCATCGTCCAGTACATGAAATAGCACGGCCGTCGACGACCATATTCGCTAGTCAGCGGCAAGGCTGAATTGCAAGAAGGAGCGTTTCAAAGTGGATGTATCTGCTATGATTCCCGAGTTGCTCTCGGCACTGCCGCTGACGCTCGCCATCACGTTTACAGCCCTCATTTCCGGGTTCTGCCTGGCTCTCATCGCGACAACCCTCCGGGTCCGCAGAGTGCCAGTCATCAGTCCCCTGGTGGACCTCTACGTGTCCTATGCCCGGAGTGTTCCTGTCGTACTGCAGTTGTTCGTCGCGTTTTATGGGCTTCCGCTGTTGGTGATCCTGTTCGGCGCCAAAGATTTTATTTCAGCGACGATGGCTGCCATGGTGGGGTTGAGCCTCTACCACGGCGGCTATCTGTCGGAAGTCATGCGGCCCGCATACCTGGCCGTCGATCGCGGCCAGCACGATGCGGCCGACAGCCTTGGATATACGTTCCGACAGAAAATTACTCGCGTCGTCGGCCCGCAAGCGGTGCACTTCGCATTGCCGGGCTATGGGAACTCCATCATCTACCTGATCCATAACGTTGCGCTGGTCATGTACATCGGGGCAGCCGACGTCATGGCGACTGCACATCTGATCATGGAGCGCGATTACAACCAGTTCCAATTCGAAACCTACCTCGTCCTGGCGGTCATCTATTCGCTGATGTGCCTGGTCGCATGGCTCATCGTGCGCTTCTTCGAGCTTCGATCACCGATGCAAGCGCCTGAGGCCACGACAACAACTCCGATCAAGAACCAGCTCCTCGCGAGCGTCTGACGTAAGGGTATTCAACCATGTTTGATACCGATATTTTGCTTCAGGACACGCAGGAAATTCTGAGTGCCGTACCCGTGACAATTGGAATGGCGCTCATGATTTTCGTCCTGTCGACGATAGTCGGCAGCATATTCGCGCTTATCGAATACAGACGGGTACCGGTGCTGCGAGAGCTCATCATGACTTACAAGATCGTCTTCAAGGGCGTTCCGATGGTCATCGTGATTTTCCTCGCCTATTTCGGTCTGCCGCCCGCATTCCAGTTCCTGTTCTCATTGCTGGGGATCAACTTCAACGCCCACGAAACCCCCAATTGGGTCATCCTTGTAGTTGCGATTACCGGCTGTGTCGCTGCGTTCCAATCGGAGATTATCAAGGGAGCCCTGAATGCATTCGACACCGGTCAGTCGGACGCAGCCCATTCGCTGGGCTATACAAATGGCCAGCTGTTCCGGCGGATTCTATTTCCCCAGGTGGTCCTCACGGCAATTCCCGATCTTACTACCTCGATGATGGTCATCATGAAGGCGCTTTCTCTCGGATTCGCCATCGAGGTTGTCGATATCTTCGCCCAGTCCCAGCTGACCGCCGCGCTGAACTACTACTACCTCGAAGCCTTCGTGATTGCCGTCGTGATCTACATGGTGATTGCCTATATCGTCACCCAGATTGCCGACAGGCTGGAGCAGGCGCTGAGGGTGCGGACGTGAGGGCAAGTATGTGGAACAGGATCGCCAAGCTTCGGATATCCCGCCGCACATGGGAGACAATTCTTTTGGGCATGAAAAGCTTGAGGCGAACCTCAAATAGCCGATGCATGTACTGGTGATTTGACGCGATTCCATAGACAGCGGTCCCCCGCTATCACCATCCCGCCCGACGACGCTACTATGTGCATGCTCGCACAGACGTTCGCCGCGGCCTTCGAAACCGCTCGTGTCGCCCTCTGTGGCTTCGTAGCCAACGTCGGCAGCCGGACGTGCCGGAGGCGCAACAAGCGACAGCACCGCTGGGGCGGGGTTGTTCGCCTCACTGGGCCATGCCTTGTCCTGTCCTGCCAACTCGTCGATGATCAGGCAATCCGGCCCCTCGCCGCCGTGGCAGTGCTCGACCAGGTGATGAATCAGCCCGCGCAATTCGATCAGTTCGGCGATCTTCCTGTCGATCCCAATGAGCTTGGCTTTCGCAATGGCTCATGAGTAGGCAAACATTGCCTCTCACCATCGTGTTAGCACATCACGTTTTGCGACTCCGTCCAAGAAGACGAGGCGGCGTGTCTCGCCATCGAGACGTTTGACGCCGCGCACATCACAGCAGCGCGATCGACGCAAGTGCTGATCACTCACACGCTCAACCATCCCTCGAACTCGTCGAGCGTTGCCCGGCCGCCTGTACGTCGTGTCGCGCGGGCAACGTTAGACAGCAGCACCGAATGGCGGCGATCGCTTGCTGTGAGAAACCGGGCTCCCAGGAGCCATGTATCGTGCTATGCATCGCTGATTGTATCGCTGGAAGGGCCAGCCGCCTGGAGACGGGTGGGAATCCGGTGTTTTGCCCGAATGCGGGTTAGAGTCCCTCCCTCTCCGCCAAGGGTCGCGGACTCGAACCCATATTCTGCACAAGGTGAACTTTTTTTCGCGGGCATAATCATCCGAGAGGAACGGCTATGACCAAAACGCAGATCATCAGCGCGCTTATATGGGGCAGCGTGTCTGGCACCGTCCTTGCTGTTCTGTTCGGCGTCGCCTTTGTGATGTTGGACGTTCGATGCTGGGATGACCCTGGCAGGCGAAATTGGGACGCTGAAAGCCAGCTGTGCGTTCCATGACTGCCTGGGAGATAGCCGCCGACGCGACGGCGGGCGGTTTGTCCGGCGTTTATTACGGCTTCATAATTTCAAACTGACCCACTACCCAAAGCTGAGTGTGATTGCGATTGCCTCCTGCACAGAGTACCATCAAGGTGCGCGATCGGTCAGCGCGCTCGCACCTTCCTCCGAAGCGCAATGTGCGCAGCAGTAGATGATGTCATCTTGTTCGACGCCATGTCCGATGATCCGACATCTGCAATGCGGACACGTCGGAGCAAGTTTCTGAATCGCGCATTCGAAGCTGTCGAACGTGTAGATTTCCTCTGCAATCGTCACTTTGAAAGCCTTATCGTAGTCATTCCCGCATTGATCGCATCTGGCCATAGTTCTTTTCCTTCTTTCATTGGCTTCAAGCTCGACCAACTTGTCGCGCGGCGATAGGTTCCCGCCAGGATCATTGGGGCTTCCTAAGCGGGAGATGTGCGCGAGCCTGCGTCACGGCGCTGTTCGATCAAGCGGATCACCTCGTTGATGTCCCACGGCCCGATGTCGAGTTCCTTCAGGCCCGGCGCGTCGATTGCTGCCACATTGTCGTGACGCATAAGATCGACCTGGTTACGCGTTATGGGTGCGGCCGGAAGGAGCTCCGCGACGCCAGCCAAGGCGTTCCACGCCGCAAACGGCACCGGCATCAGCCTGATGTGAGTATCGAGCTGCCGGGCGATCTCCCGAAGCAGTTCCTTGTAGGTGTAGATGCGCGGGCCACCGAATTCGAATGCGGGCGAACCCTTGTGGCTTCGCCCGTCGATCAGCCGGCTCACTGCTTCTGCGACGTCTTCCACGTAGACCGGTTGAAGCCGAGTGCCGCCATCGCCGAACAGCGGATAGACCGGCAGGAGGCGTATCAGCCTCACAATGGTTGTGAGGAAAGCGTCGTCAGGTCCTGTCATGACGGCGGGACGCACAATGAAAGCACCGGGAAATGCGCCCTGCACAGCAATTTCTCCGCGCCCACGTGCCCTAATATAATTCGAATCCGATTGAGGATCGGAGCCGATCCCTGAAATCTGGACGAACTGGTCGACCTTGCCATCGCGCGACGCGGCGGCGAGTTTAGCCGCGGCCTCCACATGCACGCGTTCGAAAGTCTGGACGCCCTGCTCGACATAAAGACTGACAGCATTCACGATCGCCTCTGATCCAGCAATGGCCGAGCCGATCGAGGACGCATTCAATATATCCGCCTCGACTGCTTCGGGCATCCTTGTAATCGAGGAAAAGACTGGAACCACGCGAGCCGGATGGCGGGATGCGGCGCGGACCGTGAACCCCCTTTCCAGGAGTCGCTTCACGATTCTACGCCCGAGAAAGCCTGTTCCGCCGAATACGGTGACGATCCGTTCCACGTTGAGATCGGCGGGATCCATTTGCCATCCCTTGTCTTCGCATGCCTGCCGAGCGCGGGCCGCGAGGATTGCCCTTGGCCGGCGTACCAGCCCATCGAACATCAGGACGGTTGTAGAACAACAGAGGAACCCTTTTGTTCCAGTCGGCGAGGATCTGTCGAGGGACGGCTGATGTCAACGGAGGCGGTCAAACCGGTCAAATCGGGGAGCAAGAACAAGCTCGCGGCCGCTCAGAAGAAATGGACGGGCAATGCGGACGACATTGCCATGTTTCTCAGCAAGGCCAATCCCAACTGGTCCGAACAAGACCTGAAGGAAATGCCGCACAAGCATCTTGAGCTGACAACTGGTGAGGTCGTTGGCCGGCTGAAGAAAGATTGGGTAGCGGATATCAAATCCTACGACGAAGGTCACGTTCACATGTTGAAGTTCGCTGACATGTTGACGGACGGGATCGCCAAACAGTTCGCCGATAAGTTCAATGGCTAAGTGCTCGCGGCGGCCTGCCCAGCGATTCGGCGGGTGAAGCCATCGCTAACAGGTTCGTAGGGCGAGTTTGGCTCTCGGATGGATTACAGAGGCGTCGCCCGATGCGCCGCGATTGCACCCAGAAAAACCTTCCCAAACTCCTTGAGCTTCGCCGCCCCAACGCCATTCACTTCGGCGAAGGCGTCGAGGTCGCGGGGACAGCGTTCGGCCATGTCGATCAGCGTGCGATCGGAGAACACCACATAGGCCGGCACCTGGCGCTCCTTGGCGAGGCGCAGGCGCAGCGCCTTGAGCGCGGCCAACAGCGACGCATCGATGCCCTCGGCATTCATACCCTCGGCCGCTCGCATCTTGCGCAAGGCGCGGGTGCGGACCTCGACGCGGTAGTGGAACGGCATCTCGCCACGGCCGAGCGCATGGCCTTTTTCGGCGATGGCGAGACCACCATGGCCGCTCGGATCGGGTTCCAGGAACCCGCCTGCGGCAAGCTGCCGGATCAGCGACTGCCAGAAGTCCTTCTTGTGCGCCAGCCCGCTGCCGAAGCTGGCGAGCCTCTGGTGGTTCCTGGCCAGTACCTTCTCTGTCTCATGGCCAAGCAGAATGTCGATGACATGGCCGGCACCGAAGCGTTCTCCGCTCTGCGCGATGGCCGCCAGGATGATCCGCGCCTCCGCTCCGCCATCGGCGCGTGGCGCCTGGTCGAGGCAGGTGTCGCAATTGCCGCAAGGCTGAGCCTCTTCGCCGAAATAACCAAGCAGCACCTGGCGGCGGCACTGCGCCGTCTCGCAATAGCCGATCAGCGTATCGAGCCGGCGATGCGAGCGCCTTTTGTGCTCCACGGCAGCGTCCTCGTCGTCGATGAACAGCCGGCGCATGCGGATGTCGCCAAGGCCGAACAGCATATGCGCTTCCGCATCCCGCCCGTCGCGGCCGGCGCGGCCGATCTCCTGGTAATAGGCCTCGAGACTGCCCGGCATGTCGGTGTGGAAGACATAGGCCACATCAGGCTTGTCGATGCCCATGCCGAAGGCGATGGTCGCCACCATGACGACGCCGGACAAGGTCATGAAAGCGTTTTGATTCGCATCACGCGCGTCCTTGCTCATGCCGGCATGATAGGCGAGCGCGGTGACGCCGTTCTTCTCGAGGAAGGCCGCCATCTCCTCCGTCTTCTTGCGCGACAGGCAGTAGACAATGCCGCTGCGGCCGGGATGACGCTCGACGAAGCGCAGCAACTGGCGCTTGCTGTCCTGCTTGGCCTCGATGGCAAGCTTGATGTTCGGCCGGTCGAAGCCCAGCACCAGGGTCTCGACGCGCTCGGCGAACAGCCGGGCTTCGATGTCGGTGCGCGTGCTCTCGTCCGCCGTCGCCGTCAGCGCGATGATCGGCACACCGGGGAAGATATTACGCAGCCGCGATAGGTCCTCATACTCGCGTCGAAACGCCGGACCCCATTGCGAGATGCAATGCGCCTCGTCGACGGCAATCAGGCGAATATCGAGCCTGGCCAGCGCCTCGATCATCCGCTCGGTCATCAGCCGCTCCGGCGCGAGATAGAGCAGGCGCGTCTGGCCCGAAGCCACGCGCCGCCATGCGGCGATGTTGACCTCGCGGTCGATCGAGGAATTGATCGTATCGGCTGCCACGCCGGCAAGGCGCAAGGCCGCGACCTGATCCTGCATCAGCGCCACCAGCGGCGAAACGACAATGGTGAGCCCGCCCAGCACCAGCGCCGGAACCTGGTAGCAAAGCGATTTGCCGGCACCCGTCGGCATGACAGCCAGCACATGACGCCCGGCCAGCAGCGCATCCATGACATCGGCCTGGCCGGGGCGAAAATCATCGAAGCCGAACACGTCCTTCAGCACGCGCCGCTTGGGATCCTCGGCCAAGGTGCTCGTCGCCGATGCCTGCATCAGGCAGACACCGGGCTGGAATCTCGTGAACCGAAGAGGATGTGGAAACCGGTCAAAACGACTCTCTGCATGGGCACCTTGGCTTATCGCAGCTGTCATCGCACCACAACAGGAACAGGTGGTCGCAGCCTGCGCCTTCCCCGCGACACCTGCACCCCGCTGGATTCCTCCACGCACCACGATGTAAGCTCGGCCCGACAGGCCAGGGAGGGCGCGATGCTGAAGATCAGACAGGATGCTCTCGGCGAGCTGTTCCAATTGCAGCGCACCGCCTTCGAGGCGCAGCCTTCCCCGACTTTGGCGTCTGCAAGGACCGCCTGAAGCGCCCGCTGCAGTCGCGGCTGAGCGCCGGGGCCTTGCTGCGCCCGCCCTACGGCAAGACGTTCGAGCGGCTTTTCAGCCTGCTCCGGCACATCACCTGACCGAACGCAGCACCGGCCATCCACCTCCGGCGCATTAAGACTATCTTCACCATCATGCGGCAGCTTCCGCATCCTGCGGTCATGTCTTGAGTACCGCGGCGCCACAAGCGCCCAGGCAACAACCCGCGCCTCTTCAGGGGCGCGGGTCTTCCCTGCTCGATCTCTCACCGTTAAGCGAGGAAATCGGCTCGGTGCGGCGTAAAGCTATCGACCAGCCTTCCTGCCTCCAGCGCCTTGACGCCGTGCACCAGACCGGACGGCACGATGAAGCTGCCGCCGGCCGCAATGGTTTCGGTCCGGCCGTCGATGGTCACCTCGAAGCGGCCTTCGGCGACGTAACTTGCCTGGACATGCGGGTGCGAATGCAGAGCGCCGACGCCACCCTTGTCGAAGCCGAATTCGACCATCATCAATTCATCCGTGTGCAGGAGAACGCACCTCCTGTTACCGTCCGGCGTCGCCGTCCAGGCGCCCTCGCCCGCATGCGCGAAAATCTTTGCGGTCATCGTCATCTCCTCAGAGCAATTCCAGGAAAAGTGTGAAACGGTTTTCCGTTCGGAATTGCGTCGAAACAAAGAGGTAGCGCAGTTCGGCATTTCCGTGAAACGATGAACCGCGCTAGCGCGCTAGCCAGCCGCCATCCACAGGCACCACCGCGCCATGCATATAGTTCGACGCCGGCGCCAGCAGGAAGACGGCGGCGTCGCCAATATCGCCCGCGTCGCCCCAGCGGCCTGCCGGGATGCGCGCCAGGATGGCGGCGCTGCGATCGGGATCGGCGCGCAGTGCCTGCGTGTTGTTGGTTTCTATATAGCCCGGCGCGATGGCGTTGACGTTGATGCCTTTTGCCGCCCATTCGCAGGCGAGCAGCCGGGTGATGCCGAGCACGCCATGCTTCGAGGCGGTATAGGATGCGACCCGGATGCCACCCTGGAAACTCAGCACCGAGGCGATGTTGACGATCTTGCCCTGATGCCCGCCGGCCAGGACACGCCTGGCAAAGGACTGGCAGAGCAGAAAAACCGTCTTCAGATTGACGTCCATGACGTCATCCCAATCGGTCTCGCTGAGATCGACGGCATCGGCGCGGCGGATGATGCCGGCATTGTTGACCAGTCCGTCGAGCGGACCGCTTTCCTCCCAGATACGTTCGAGCAACGGACCCGCTGCCGACGTATCGGCAAGGTTGGCACTCACCGCCTCGAATTGCCCGCCCATCGCGGCAACCCTGCTTGCCGTATCGTCCATCGACGAGCGGCCGACGCCGATCACCGCGCCGCCGGCGCGTGCGATCGACACCGCGATGCCTTGGCCGATGCCGGTGTTGGCGCCGGTCACCAGCATACGCTTTCCGGCCAGGCTGAATGCGGAGTTATCGCTCACCGCAATTCGTCCAATGCCACTGGATCGACATCGGTATAGTCGACATTGTCGCCGGCCATCGCCCAGATGAAGGCGTAGTTGGACGTGCCGGCGCCCGAATGGATCGACCAGCCAGGCGACAGCACCGCTTCCTCGTTGCGCATCACCAGATGGCGCGTCTCGTCCGGCTCGCCCATGAAGTGGAAGACGCGCGCCGTCTTGGCCAGGTCGAAATAGAGATAGGCCTCCATGCGCCGGTCATGCACATGGCATGGCATGGTGTTCCACACTGAGCCCGGCGCCAGCTGCGTCATGCCGACCACCAACTGGCAGGTCTTTGCACCCTCGGCATGGATGAACTGGAAGATCGAGCGTTCGTTGCAGGCATCCTTGCTGCCGAGATCGAGGCGCTTGGCGTCGCCGATGCGGATCAGCCGGCTGGGCCAGGCGTGATGCGCCGGCGCGCTGAGCAGATAGAATTTTGCCGGCACGCCCTTGTCCGCCGACGCGAACGACACGTGGGCTGTTCCCATGCCGAGATAGAGCATGTCGCGCGCCTGCAATTCAAAGGACTGGCCGCCGGCCTCGATGACGCCTGCCCCACCGATGTTGACGGCGATCAGCTCGCGGCGGTCGAGGAAGTTCTTGGTCCCGGTCGGCTTGATCGCCTCCAGTTGAAGCGGCAAGCCGGTCGGCACGGCACCGCCGACGATCATGCGGTCGTAATGGGTGTAGGTCAGGCTGATGCGACCCGGCTGGAACAGGTCTTCGATGTGGAAATTGTGGCGCAGCTCATCGGTTCCCATGGCCGCCGCGGCGACCGGATCGATGGCGAAGCGCGAGGTATAATCGGTATGGCTCTGGCTCATTTCAATCCTGACTTGAGATGGGGCTGTCCTGACTTGATTGATTTATTCGCCGGCAGCGGCCTTGACCGAACTGGCATAAAAATGCTGCCTTGCATGCAGGCGCTCGCGGTAGCGTTGCTGGCTGGCGGTGAGATGCGTCCGCATCGCTTCACGCGCGGCCTCGGCATCGCCTGAGGTAATAGCGTTGAGGATCACCAGATGCTCGCGCTGCAGACCGCGCTGATAGCTGTCGGATTGCACCAGCTCGGTCGACCAGGGCGAGGTCACGTCGCACGGAATGGCGCGCCGGCCGAGCACGTCGAGCATCTCGACATAGAACGGATTGTTGGTGGCGCTGGCGATCGCGCGGTGGAAGGCGAGGTCGGCCGGGCCGGTCGGCTCGCTGGCAAGCAGCAGCCGTTCGAACTCGAAAAACGCTTCCTGGATCGCTGCCTCCTGCGCCGCGTTGCGGCGGATGGCGGCGATCCCGGCCGATTCGATCTCGATCGCAAGCCGCACTTCCAGCACGTTGAGCGCAATCGAATCCTTGCTACCCATGTCGGCGGCCAGCGCGCCGAACATCGTCGAGATGTGCTCGTTGACGAAGACGCCGGCGCCTTGGCGCGGCTCGACCAGCCCATCGGCGGCAAGCTTGGCCAGCGCCTCGCGGATGACGGTGCGGCTGACGCCGAAGGTCTCGGTCAGCTGGCCCTCGGTCGGCAATTTGTGGCCAGGCTGAATCTCGCCCGCCTGCAGCTGCCTGCGGATCGCCGCGACGACGGTTTCCGACAGTTTGGGTTTTCTCTCGACCTTGAGGTCGGCGGATGCAGCGGGCACTTGATGGTTCTCCTAGTGGAACAGGCTCGGTAGCCACAATGAGATTTCCGGTATGTAGGTGACAAGCATCAACACGACGAAAGCCGCGCCGTAGAATGGCCAGATCGAGCGCATCGCCGTCCAGATCGGGATCCGCCCGATGGCGCAGCTGACGAACAGCACCGCCCCCACTGGCGGCGTGCACAGGCCGATGCCGAGATTAAGGATCAGGATGACGCCGAAATGCACGGGGTCTACGCCGTAGGCCATCACCACGGGCAAGAAGATCGGCGTGGTGATGATGATCAGCGGCGACATATCCATGAACGTGCCGAGGATAAGCAGCACCACATTGATCATCAGCAGGATGACCAGCTTGTTGTCGGACACTGACTGCAGGAAGGCGACGAGCGCGGCGGGGACCCTGAGATAGGCCAGCAGCCAGCCGAAGGCAGCAGCACAGCCGATGATCATCAGCACCATTGCCGTCGTGCGCACGGCCGCCGTTGTAGCGGCGACGAAGTCGTTCCAGCTCATCGAGCGGTAGATGACAAGCGTCACCAGGAAGGCGTAGACGATGGCGATGCACGAGCTTTCAGTGGCCGTGAAGACGCCGGAGCGGACGCCGCCGAAGATAATACCGATAAGGACCAGGCCCGGAATTGCGGCGACAAGCAGCTGCAACGCGCGGCCGAAGCCCGCGAACGGCTCGGTCGGGTAGCCGCGACGGCTGGCAACCCAATAGGCCGTGATCATGAGAGACAGCGCCAACAGCAGGCCGGGTATGACGCCCGCGGTGAAAAGGTCGGCGATCGAGATGCGGCCGCCGGCCGATATCGAATAGATGATCATGTTGTGCGAGGGCGGGATCAGCAGCGCAATGATGGCGCCGACCGAGGTGATGTTGACGGCATAGTCGATGCCGTAGCCGCGCGCCTTCATCTGCGGGATCATCAGCCCGCCGACCGCCGAAGCATCGGCCACTGCGGATCCGGAAATGCCGCCGAACATGGTCGAGGCAGCGATGTTGACCTGCCCCAGCCCGCCGCGCAGATGACCGACCAGGGAACCGGCAAGCGCCACCAGCCTGGCGGCAATGCCGCCGCGCACCATCAGGTCGCCGGCGAAGATGAAGAACGGGATGGCCATCAGCGAAAACACGCTGACGCCGGAGTTGAGACGCTGGAACACCACAAGCGGCGGCAGGTCCAGCACCAGAACCGTCGCGAAGCTGGCGACGCCAAGGCAGAACGCGATCGGTGTGCCGATGATCAGCAGGAAGACGAAGGTGCCGAACAGAACCGTCAGGGCCATTACAGATCCTCCTCGCCCGTGGCGTACTGATCGGCGTCTACGGGCAGTCCGGCAAATCGCCCGGCCAGCCGCTCCAGGGAAAACAGACAGACGAGCGCGCCGCCCAGGATGACCGGCAGGAATCCGACGCCGCCCGGCAAGGAAAGCGACGGCATCACCGTGTTCCAGGTCAGCCTGGTGAGCTGGATACCGTAGATGATCATGCCCGCGCCGAAGGCGAGCACGACGATGTCCGAAATGCTGCGCAGTACCGCCTTGGCGCCATGCGGCAGGAAGTAAAGCAGCACATCGAAACCCAGATGGGTGCGCTCGCGAACGCCGACGGCAGCACCCAGGAAGATGAACCAGCCCATCAGCAGCACCGAAAAGGACTCAGTCCAGCTCGGCGAACTATTGAGGACGTAACGGGAAAACACCTGCCAGAAGATGATCAACGTCATCAGCGTCAGTCCGGCACCGCTGACCCACAGTGCAAGCCTTGCGAGCTGTGACAGCAGCCGCTCCGTGGCCAGCCAGAATGATTTCATATACGCGTCTCCCCGGATGGTGGCGCGGATCAACGCGCCACCATTGTCGCGAACGGATTATTTGGTTGCCTGGATGCGCGCCGCGAGATCCTTCAGCTCGGGCGTCGAGAGATACTTGTCGTAGACCGGCTTCATCGCGTCGATCAGCGGCTGCTTGTCGATCTCGCTGACCTTGACGCCGGCGGCTTCGACGATGTCGCGCGATTTCTTTTCCTGCGCGTCCCACAGTTCACGCATCTTGACGACGCTGTCCTTGGCCGCCTGCCGCACGATCGCCTGGTCCTCCGGCGACAGCTTGTCCCAGCTCGCCTTCGCCATCACCAGCACCTCCGGAACGATCTGGTGCTGGTCCATCGTGTAGTGCTTGGCAACCTCATAGTGTTTGGCCGATTCGAAGCTTGGCCAGTTGTTCTCGGCGCCGTCGATGACACCGGTCTGCAAGGCCGAATAGACCTCGCCATAGGCCATCGGCGTGGCGTTGGCGCCGAGCGCATTGACCATGTCGACGAAAACGTCGGACTGGATGACGCGGAACTTCATGCCCTTCATGTCGGCCATCGAGGCGATGTCCTTCTTGGTGTTGTAGAAGGAGCGGGCGCCGGAATCGTAGAAGGCGAGTCCGACCAGATCATGCGCCTCGAAAGCCTTCAGGATCTCGTCGCCGATCGGCCCGTCCATCACGTGGCGCATGTGCTCGACCGAACGGAACATATAGGGCAGCGACGGCACGGCGGTTTCCGGGACGATACCGTTGAACGGTCCCATCGAGACGCGGTTGAGATCGATGACGCCGGTCTGCGTCTGCTCGATCGTGTCCTTTTCCTCACCAAGCTGCGCCGAATGATAGACCTCGACCGAGTAGGCGCCCTTAGTGCGCTCCTTGATCAGCTCGCCCATGTACTTCACCGCGTCGACGGTCGGGTAGCCATCCGGATGCGTGTCGGCCGAGCGCAGCACGGTTTCGGCGTTGGCAATGCCGACCAGCAGTGAGCCGAAAGCGAACGTGGCTGCCGTCAATTTCGAAAAATGCAACATGACTTCCTCCCTTTTAAAATCGAAGCGCCCGGCTCAGAGCCGGTACGCCTTCTTGGCAAGCGTGTAGGCAAGCTCCCGCGCCAGCTCATGCGCCTCGTCCTCGTGTAGCCGATGCTCGGCGACGAGACGCGCGAGGAACGCGCAGTCGACCCGCCGCGCCACGTCGTGGCGCGCCGGGATCGATGGAAAGGCGCGGGTGTCGTCGTTGAAACCGACGGTGTTGTAGAAGCCGGCCGTCTCGGTGGTCATCTCGCGGAAGCGCCGCATGCCTTCCGGGCTGTCGTGGAACCACCAGGCCGGCCCGAGCTTCAGCGCCGGGTAGACACCGGCCAGCGGCGCGAGTTCGCGCGCATAACTGGTTTCGTCGAGCGTGAAGAGAATGACGGTGAGGTCGCGCTCCAGCCCGACGCAGTCGAGCAGCGGCTTCAGCGCCGTCACATAGTCGGTCCGGGTCGGGATATCGAAGCCCTTGTCGCGGCCGAATTTTTGGAAAACAGCCGGCGAATGGTTGCGCCAGGAGCCGGGATGGATCTGCAGCACCAGCCCGTCGTTGAGGCTCATCTTGGCCATCTCGGTCAGCATCTGGGCGCGGAACAGTTTTCGCTCGCGCTCGTCGTCGGAACCACGGCGGATGCGGCTAAACAGCTCCGCCGCCGCGGCATCCGAAAGATTGGCGGTTTCGGCCGTTGGATGGCCATGGTCGGACGAGGTCGCGCCAAAACCCTTGAAGAAGGCGCGCCGCTGGCGGTGCGCGTCGAGATAGCCTGCCCAACTGCCGGTGTCGCAGCCGGTTACCTCGCCGAGCCGGTCGAGATTGGCCGAGAATCCTTCGAAGTCGGGATCGACGACCGCGTCCGGCCGGTAGGCGGTGATGACGCGGCCCTGCCAGCCGCTCTCGCGGATCATCTGGTGCCATTTGAGATCGTCGAGCGCGCCTTCAGTGGTCGCGATGACCTCGATGTTGAAGCGTTCGAACAGCGCGCGCGGGCGGAAATTCTCCCACTGCAGCAGCGTCGCGATCGTGTCGTAATGGCCGTCGGCGGTCGCCGCGGTCAGCGGTTCGTCGATGCCGAACAGATCGGCGAGCACATGGTCGAACCACAGCCGGGTCGGCGTGCCGCGAAACAGATAATAGTGCTCGGCAAAACGCCGCCAGATCGTCCGGCCGTCGGTCTCCACCGGCCCGCCGTCGAGCGTCGCCACGCCGAGATCCTCAAGACGAACGCCCTGGCTGAACAGCATGCGGAAGATGTAGTGGTCCGGCACGATGAGCAGTTGCGCTGGATCCGGAAACGGCTCGTTCTGCGCATACCAGCGCGGATCGGTGTGACCATGCGGGCTGACCAGAGGCAGATCCTTGATCCCAGCATAGAGATCGCGGGCGACCGAGCGCGAATGCGCCTCGGCGGGAAACAGCAAATCCGCATCGGTCAGTGCCACGATCATCCTCCCAGAGCCGCTATCGGTAGGGTCGACAAGAAATAATGTCAACATACAAAAATTAGATTGTTGTATGATGACTTTTCGACCCATTGTGTGGCAGGAAATCGAATGTTAGGCCGCTAGCCGACTACTCCCTGAGGGCGATTTAATGCCATCCGAACAGACCAGCCGTACGACGATGACCAACCGCCTTTCCATGACGACGGTGCACGCACTGCCGGCTTCGATCGCGACACCTTCGTATGATCGCAGCCGCGTCGTCCCGGGCATCGTGCATCTCGGTGTCGGCGCCTTCCATCGCGCCCATCAGGCAGCCTATGTCGACGACTGCCTGGCGGCAGGCGAGACAGGCTGGGGCATAACAGGCGTGTCGCTGCGCAGTACCGACACACGCGACGCGCTCGCGCCGCAGGACGGCCTATACACGCTGGCGATCAGAAGCAGCGGCGAGGAGAAGCTTCGCGTCATCGGCTCGATCGGCGCGATGCTGGTGGCGCCGGAAGACCCGGGCGCGGTGCTGGCCGCGCTGACCGATCCGCGTACCTGGATCATCACGCTGACGATCACCGAAAAGGCCTATCTGAGGGCGGCGGGCGGTGGACTGGATACCGCTCATCCTGATATCGCCCACGACCTGGCAAATCCGCAAATGCCGAAGACAGCGCATGGTTTTCTGACTGAGGCGCTTGCCCGGCGACGCGCCGCCGGCACACCGCCCTTCACCGTGCTGTGCTGCGACAACCTCCCGGCCAACGGCGCCACGCTGCACCGGCTGCTGATCGAATTCGCCGAATTGCGGGATGCCAGGCTCGATGCGAAGGGCGATGCCGGGCTCGCCAACCATATCGCCGATCAAGTGGCGTTTCCCTCAAGCATGGTCGATCGTATCGTCCCGGCAACCACCGATGCCGACCGCGCGCGGGTCGCTGTCGAACTCGGCGTCGAGGACGCCTGGCCTGTGATGACCGAGCCGTTCTGCCAGTGGGTGGTCGAGGACAATTTCCCACAGGGCCGGCCGGCCTGGGAACAGTTCGGCGTCACCATGGTCGACGACGTCAGGCCGTTCGAGGACATGAAGCTCAGGCTGCTCAACGGCTCGCATTCGGCCATCGCCTATCTCGGCCTGCTCAGCGGTCACGCCACCGTCGACCGCGCCTTCGCCGATCCGGCGATACGGGCCTTTGTCGATGCACTCTGGGCCGAGGCCATTCCGACGCTACCGAGGAATGCCGGGCTGGATACGGCAAGCTATACGGCTGAACTGGCCGAGCGTTTCTCAAACACGGCACTTGCCCACCGCACGGCACAGATCGCCAATGACGGCAGCCAGAAACTGCCGCAACGCATCGTCGCTTCCGCCTTGGAGTGCCTCGAAGCCGGCGCTGTGCCCGAACATCTGACGCTGGTGATCGCCGCCTGGATCGCAGCCTGCGAAGCACGCGGCAGGACCTTGCCGGAGAGCCATTTCACCGATCCGCTCGATGCAGCGTTGGCGGCAATCGGTGACAGGCGCCTGTCATCCGCCGAAAGCGTCGCGTCGGTGTTCGATCTGACTGGCTTTGCCAAGGGAGAGTCCGGGCGCAAAAACCTGGTGGATCTCACGACCGCCCATCTTGAACAGCTGCGCCGTGGCGGCTCGGCAGCAGCCTTCGCTGCATTGGGCCTCTAACAAAAAAGCGAGGCAAGGCCCCGCTTTTCAATCCGTCATCCGAAGCAGGCTTCAGGCCGGCAGGATGGCGCCTTCCAGCGTGGTGAGCTGGCTAAGGAACTGTTCCGCCTTGCTGCGAGCCTGGTCGTCCTTGGCATCGGCTGCATCTTCCTTGGCTTCCTGGATGCGACGGGCGAGATCGGCGCGGTCGACATCCTTCACCGCGACAGCCGATTCCGCCAGCAGCGTGCAGCCGGCTGGAACGATGTCGGCGAAGCCGCCGAACACCACATAGCGCTCTTCGCCGCCCGAAGCGGTCTTCACCGTGACGACGCCAGGCTTGATCGTGGTCATGACCGGCGCGTGGTGCGCCATCACGGTCATCTCGCCTTCGGCGCCCGGAATGACGACGGATTCGACCTCGGCGGAAACCAGCAGGCGCTCCGGCGAGACCAGTTCGAACTTGAAAGCTTCAGCCATGTCAATTTAGCGAATAGCGAATAGCGAGTAGCGAGTAGTCAGAAGAATTCGCCAGCCCATATTCCCTATTCGCTACTCCCTATTCGCTTGATTACGCCGCTTCAGCCGCGAGGCGCTGTGCCTTCTCGACTGCTTCCTCGATGCCGCCGACCATGTAGAAGGCAGCTTCCGGAAGGTGATCGTAGTCGCCGTTGCAGAGGCCCTTGAAGCCCTTGATGGTGTCGGCGAGGTCGACCAGCTTGCCCGGCGCGCCGGTGAACACTTCGGCGACGAAGAAGGGCTGCGACAGGAAGCGCTCGATCTTGCGGGCGCGGGCCACGGTCTGCTTGTCCTCTTCCGACAACTCGTCCATGCCCAGGATGGCGATGATGTCCTGCAGCGACTTGTAGCGCTGGAGGATCGACTGCACCTGGCGCGCGACGCCGTAGTGCTCGTCGCCGACGACCAGCGGGTCGAGCATGCGCGAGGTCGAATCGAGCGGGTCGACGGCCGGATAGATGCCCTTCTCGGCGATGGCGCGGTTGAGCGTCGTCGTCGCGTCAAGGTGAGCGAACGAGGTCGCCGGCGCCGGATCGGTCAAGTCGTCGGCGGGCACGTAGATGGCCTGCACGGACGTGATCGAGCCCTTGGTGGTGGTGGTGATGCGTTCCTGCAGCGCACCCATGTCGGTGGCGAGCGTCGGCTGGTAGCCCACCGCCGACGGGATACGGCCGAGCAGAGCCGACACTTCCGAACCCGCCTGCGTGAAGCGGAAGATGTTGTCGACGAAGAACAGCACGTCCTGGCCCTGGTCGCGGAAATATTCCGCCACCGTCAGGCCGGTCAGGCCGACGCGGGCGCGCGCGCCCGGCGGCTCGTTCATCTGGCCGTAGACGAGTGCTGCCTTGGAGCCTTCGCCACCGCCCTTCTTGTTGACGCCGGATTCGATGAACTCGTGATAGAGATCGTTGCCTTCGCGGGTGCGCTCGCCGACGCCGGCGAACACCGAATAGCCGCCATGCGCCTTGGCGATGTTATTGATCAGCTCCTGGATCAGCACGGTCTTGCCGACGCCAGCGCCGCCGAACAGGCCGATCTTGCCGCCCTTGGCGTAGGGTGCCAGAAGGTCGAGCACCTTGATGCCGGTGATCAGGATCTGGGCTTCCGTCGACTGCTCGACATAGGTCGGAGCCGGCTGGTGGATGGAGCGCATTTCGGTCGCGTCGACCGGGCCTTCTTCGTCGACCGGCTCGCCGATGACGTTGATGATGCGGCCGAGCATGCCCGGGCCGACCGGCACGGTGATCGGCGCCCCGGTGTCACGCACGTCCTGGCCGCGAACCAGACCTTCGGTCGAGTCCATGGCGATGCAGCGCACGGTGTTTTCACCCAGATGCTGGGCAACTTCCAGCACGAGGCGGTTGCCGACATTGGTCGTCTCGAGCGCGTTCAGGATCGCCGGCAGGTGATCGCCGAACTGCACGTCGACGACGGCGCCGATGACCTGGCGGACCTTGCCGACAACGCCGGTTGCCTTGCTGGCCACTGCCGATGTCTTGGCCGCGGCAGCCTTGGTGGGTGCGGCCGCCGACTTTGCCGGAGCTGCCTTCGCTGCTGGAGCCTTGGCCGCCGCCTTCGCGGGGGCTGCGGTCTTCGCGGCTGCCGCCTTGGGGGCCGCCTTCTGGGGGGTCGCTGCTTTCGCCATCGTCTTTACCCTTTTTCGTCCTTTGTTTCTCACGCGGTCCGGTCGCGGATCGATGACCCGCGGACCGCGCCTAGAGCGCCTCGGCGCCCGAAATGATTTCGATCAGTTCCTTGGTGATCTGCGCCTGCCGCTGACGATTGTAGGTGATCGACAGTTTGTTGATCATCTCGCCGGCGTTGCGCGTCGCATTGTCCATGGCGCTCATCTTGGCGCCCATTTCACCGGCGGCGTTTTCGAGCAGTGCCCGGAAAACCTGTACCGAGATGTTGCGCGGAATGAGATCGGAGAGGATTTCGCCCGGCTCCGGCTCGTATTCATAGACAGCGTTGCCGCCGTCGTTCGCCTCGGCCGGAGTCGAAGCCAGGCCGGCCGGGATGATCTGCTGCGCGGTCGGGATCTGGCTGATCACCGACTTGAACTGCGAATAGAACAGCGTGCAGATGTCGAAGGCGCCCTCGTTGAAGAGGTGGATGACCTTCTTGGCGATGGCATCGGCATTGACGAAACCAAGCGTCTTGACCTCGCGCAGATCGACACGGTCAATGATCAGCGATGCATAGTCGCGGCGCAGGATGTCGAAACCCTTCTTGCCGACGCAGATGATCTTCACCTGCTTGCCGTCGGCCAGCAGCTTGCGGATATGGTCGCGGGCAAGGCGAGCGATCTGCGAATTGAAGCCGCCGCACAGGCCGCGCTCGGCGGTGCAGACGACGAGCAGATGCACGTCATCCTTGCCGGTACCGGTCATCAGCGCCGGGGCATCGCCGCCGCCGCCGATTGCCTGGGTGATGTTGGCCAGCACGGAACCCATGCGCTCCGAATAGGGGCGCGCCGCTTCCGCGGCCTCCTGCGCACGGCGCAGCTTCGCCGCGGCGACCATCTGCATCGCCTTGGTGATCTTCTGCGTCGCCTTGACCGAGGCGATACGGTTACGAAGGTCTTTTAATGAAGGCATGCTTCAAACCTGATCCCGTCTTGCAATTCGCTCAAGCGAAGGTCTTGGCGAAAGCGTCGATCTCGGCCTTCAGCTTGGCGCGCAGATCGTCCGACAGCGCCTTTTCCTTGCGGATGGCGTCGAGAACGTCCTTGCCGGCCGCACGCATGTGGCTGAGCAGGCCATGCTCGAACTTGCCGACCTGGTTGACCGGCAGCTTGTCGAGATAGCCGTTGACGCCGGCGAAGATCACCGCGACCTGCTCTTCCGTCTTCAGCGGCGAGAACTGCGGCTGCTTCAGGAGTTCGGTCAGGCGCGATCCACGGTTAAGCAGGCGCTGCGTGGCGGCGTCGAGATCCGAGCCGAACTGCGCGAAGGCCGCCATTTCGCGGTACTGCGCGAGTTCGCCCTTGATCGAGCCGGCGACCTGCTTCATCGCCTTGACCTGCGCGGCCGAGCCGACGCGACTGACCGACAGGCCGACGTTCACGGCAGGACGGATGCCCTGGAAGAACAGGTTGGTTTCGAGGAAGATCTGGCCATCGGTGATCGAGATCACGTTGGTCGGGATATAGGCCGACACGTCGTTGGCCTGCGTTTCGATGATCGGCAGTGCGGTCAGCGATCCACCGCCCAGATCGTCGTTGAGCTTTGCGGCACGCTCGAGCAGGCGCGAATGCAGATAGAAGACGTCGCCCGGATAGGCTTCGCGGCCCGGCGGGCGGCGCAGCAGCAGTGACATCTGGCGATAGGCGACGGCCTGCTTCGACAGATCGTCATAGCTAATCAGCGCATGCATGCCGTTATCGCGGAAATACTCACCCATCGTGCAGCCGGCGAACGGCGCCAGGAACTGCATCGGCGCCGGATCGGAAGCGGTAGCTGCGATGATGATCGAGTATTCGAGCGCGCCGCGCTCTTCCAGCACCTTGACGAACTGCGCGACGGTCGAACGCTTCTGGCCGACGGCGACATAGACGCAGTAGAGTTTTTCCTTCTCGGGGCCGTTGTCGTGCACCGACTTCTGGTTGAGCATCGTGTCGAGGATGATGGCGGTCTTGCCGGTCTGACGGTCGCCGATGACCAGCTCGCGCTGGCCGCGGCCGACCGGGATCAGCGCATCGATGGCCTTGAGGCCGGTCGACATCGGCTCGTTCACCGACTTGCGCGGGATGATGCCGGGCGCCTTGACGTCGACGCGCTTGCGCTCGACTGCCTTGATCGGGCCCTTGCCGTCGATCGGATTGCCGAGTGCGTCGACGACGCGGCCGAGCAGACCGGGACCGACGGGGACGTCGACGATGGCGCCGGTGCGCTTGACGATGTCGCCTTCCTTGATGTCGCGGTCGGCACCGAAGATGACGACGCCGACATTGTCGGCTTCGAGGTTGAGCGCCATGCCGCGGATGCCGCCGGGAAACTCGACCATCTCGCCGGCCTGGACATTGTCGAGGCCGTAGACGCGGGCGATACCGTCACCGACGGACAGCACCTGTCCAACTTCGGAGACCTCGGCCTCCTTGCCGAAATTCTTGATCTGGTTTTTCAGAATTGCGGAAATTTCCGCGGCGCGGATGTCCATCAGCCGACCTCTTTCAGTGCAAGCTTGAGCGAATTGAGTTTGGTTTTGAGCGACGTATCGATCTGGCGCGAGCCCATCTTGACCACCAGCCCGCCAAGCAGCGACGGATCGACGGTGACGGAGATGGCCACGTCCTTGCCGGCAACGCTCTTCAGCGCCGCCTTGAGTTCGGTCTGCTGCGCAGCGGTCAGCTCATGTGCCGACGTCACTTCAGCAGCGGTTTCGCCACGATGTTCGGCGGCGATCTGGCGGAACGCCCTGATCATGCCGGGAATGGCGAACAGCCGGCGGTTTCTGGCGACGACGCGCAGGAAATTGCCGGTGAGGCCGGTAATGCCAGCCTTGTCGGCGATCGCCGCGATGGCCTTGGCCTGGTCCTCGCTGGAGAACACCGGGCTGTTGATCAGACGGGTAAGGTCCGCGCTGCCCGCGAGCATGGCTTCGAAGCTGTTGAGGTCGCCTTCGACCTTGGCGACGGAATTTGCCTGCAGGGCGAGTTCGAACAGCGAACCCGCATAGCGTTCTGCGACACCTGAGATTGGCGATGACGATTGAGCCACGGACCGTCTTTTCTCTTGTCTGACAGGCCGCAGATTGTTGGCGCGAGCAAAAACTCTGGCTAAATCTTTGACCTTACTGCATTTTTTCGAGCACGGAGGCGCGGCTTCCGCTATCCCCGGCCGAAAGTCGATTGCCGTCTAGCACAGGCATTTTAAGACCGCAATGCGTCGTTCCGCATGGTTTTCAGGCACTATTGTCGCATCCGGCGAAAGTCACCCGTCTTCCATCGCGGAATACCCAACGATTCAAGGCAGAAAGCCGAAGGCAAAGGCAAGCGGCAATGCCGCCAGCACCAATTCCACCACGATGGAAACCCAATTGAAAGGCGTGTTGGCGCCATCCGACATCATCGACAGCAGCCGGCCGAAGGCGGTGAACAGCCAGGAGAAGCCGAGCGCCATGTAGATCAGCGGCTGCGCCAAGAGGATGCAACACAAGCCGACGCCGAGATAGAAGCCCGACATCCTGCCACGCCCCTCGGCGATCGCCGCCGCCTTCTCGGGCTTGACCTGCAAACGCAGGGCACGGAAGGCGAGGCTCGGTGCCAGAAAAAACAAAAGCCCGAGCAGCACGGTGAAGACGGCGCTCGACCACGCCAGCCATTCGCCCTGGCTCGTCGGCCACGGAAGCGCAAAATCCATCTTGTCCCCTCGAAATGCCTGTTTTGAAATTCCGGGCATTCTAGCGGAGGAAAACCCCCGCGCCAGATGGCTGCCGGCACTTTAGGAACTTTAGGAGAAGCGTATCAACCGAGCGCGAATTCCACTGCCGCCTCGGCATGAATGCGCGTCGTGTCGAAGACCGGAATGTCGAAATCCTGCTGGCCGATGAGCATGGTGATCTCGGTGCAGCCCATGATGACGCTGTCGGCGGCATCTTCGCGGCGCAGGCGTTCGGTCTCGGCGATATAGGCCGCCTTGGAGGTTTCCGTGACGATGCCCTGGCACAATTCCTCGTAGATGACGCGATGGACCATGTCGCGCCCGGCGGCATCGGGCACGACCGGCTGCAGGCCGTATTTGTCGGCGAGCCGGCCCTTGTAGAAATCCTGCTCCATGGTGAAGCGCGTCGCCAGCAGTGCCGGCCGCTGCATGCCGGCGCGCTTGACCGCCACCGCCGTGGCGTCGGCAATGTGGATCAGCGGGATCGACACCGACGCCTGCACCTGATCGGCCAGTTTGTGCATGGTGTTGGTGCACAGAAGTAGGCCTTCCGCGCCGCCCGCCTCGAGCTTGCGCGCCGCTTCGACGAGAAGAACGCCGGCGCCCTCCCAGTCGCCATGATGCTGCCGCTCGGCGATCTCGGCGAAGTCGAACGACCACAGCAGCAGTTTCGCCGAATGCAGCCCGCCCAGCCGCGAGCGCACGATCTCGTTGAGCAGGCGGTAGTAGATCGCGGTCGATTCCCAGCTCATGCCGCCCAGAAGGCCAAGGGTTTTCATAAGGGCTGTTCCTTTGCTGGGTAGCCGCGATATTATAAACACACGAGACTATAAAGGAGGTCGTCGTGAAAACTATTGAGCTTCGGCAGGCCAAGGTGGGACTCTCGGCAATCGTCGGGGCCGCAGGAAACGGCGAGCCAACCATTATCACGAGAAACGGCAAGCCGACCGCCATGGTCATTCCGGTTGCTGAGGGGCGAAAGCTTTATCCGCAAGACAGCCAGAAAAACTTCGGGGACTTTTTGCTTCGGTATCCGGGCGGCATCGAACTTGAGCGAAATGAATCGCCATTGAGGGACGTCGAATTTTGATCCGCTCTCTATAAGCCCATTTACCGAGAGTGGCCGGCGGCGTTCAACTCACAAAAAGCTCTGCGGATCAATATCGACCTGCACTCTGACTGAGCCGCGCTGTTTTGGCCCGTTGGCCAGCATGGCCCTGATAAAACCTTGCATGTCGGCACGCCGTTCGCCCTGGATCAGCAGGCGGAAGCGATGGCGGCCGCCGAGCAGTGACAATGGCGCCTCGGCTGGCCCCAGTACGAACAGATCGGTGGCCTCCGGCGCGGCGCGGCGCAGGCCGCGAGCATGGCCCTCGGCTTCCGCCCGCGTCACTGCACTGACGATGACACCGGCCAGCCGCCCGAAAGGCGGCAGGGCCGCCCGCTCGCGCTCGGCGATCTCGCGCTCGTAGAAGGCCTCGGCGTCGCCGGAGACGATCGCCCGCATCACCGGATGGTCAGGCTGGAAGGTCTGCAGCAGGCCAAGGCTCTTCTTGCCGGTGCGGCCGGCGCGGCCGGTCACCTGGCTAAGCAGCTGGAAGGTGCGCTCGGCGGCGCGCGGATCGCCATTGGCAAGGCCGAGATCGGCATCGACGACGCCGACCAGCGTCATGTTGGGGAAGTTGTGACCCTTGGCGACAAGCTGCGTGCCGATGACGATGTCGGCCTCGCCATTGGCGATCGCCTCCAGTTCCAGCCGCAGCCGCCGCACGCCGCCCATCAGGTCGGACGACAAAACGATGGTGCGCGCGTCGGGAAAATGCGCGACGACCTCTTCGGCGATACGCTCGACCCCCGGTCCGCAAGCGACCAGATGATCGAGTGTCCCGCATTCAGGGCAGGCTTCGGGACGGCGCTCATTGTGCCCGCAATGATGGCAGACCAGCTGGCCGCGAAAGCGATGCTCGACCAGCCAGGCCGAGCAGACCGGGCAGCCGAAGCGGTGGCCACAGACCCGGCACAGCGTCAGCGGCGCATAACCGCGCCGGTTGAGGAACAGCAGCGACTGTTCCTTCCTCTCCAGCGTCTGGCGCATCTGGTCGAGCAGCACCGGCGACAGGAAGCCGCCGCGCGCCGGCGGTGCGCGCCGCATGTCGACCGCCTTCAGGTGGGGAAGTGCTGCCTCGGCGAAGCGGGCGGAGAGCACCGCCCTGGCGTAGCGCCCCTGGCTGGCATTGACCTGGCTTTCGACCGATGGCGTCGCCGACGCCAGCACGACCGGAAAGCTACCGATATGGCCGCGCACCACCGCCATGTCGCGCGCATTGTAGAAGACGCGGTCCTCCTGCTTGTAGGCAGGATCGTGCTCCTCGTCGACGACGATCAGGCCGAGCTCCTTGAACGGCAGGAACAGCGCCGAGCGCGCGCCGGCGACGACCCGCACGCCGCCCTCCGCCACTTGCCGCCAGACTTTTTCGCGCATCCGCGGCGGCAGGTCGGAATGCCATTCGCCCGGCTTGGCACCGAAGCGCTGCTGGAAGCGCTCGAGAAAGGCATGCGTCAGCGCGATTTCCGGCAGCAGGATCAGCACTTGCTTGCCCTGGTCGAGCGCGGCTGCAACCGCCTCGAAATAGACCTCCGTCTTGCCCGATCCGGTGACGCCGTCGAGCAGCGCGACATTGAACACGCCGGCTGCGACATTGGAGCGCAGCATCAGCGCGGCGTCGTTCTGGTCCGGCATCAGTTCCGGTATGGCGTAGCCGGGGTCGGGTGCCGCCACGACCGGGCGCGGCGGGATCATCACCGTCTCGAACACGCCTTGCGCCCTCAGCCCGTCGATCACCGTCGACGATACACCTGCGGCATGAGCCAACCCGGACCGCGTCCAGGCAAGGCCGCCTTCGGCCGTCTCCAGCACGCGCTCTCTGGCTCCCGTCATCCGATCGGGTACGAGAAGCGTGCGCTGCAGCCCCTCGATCCACGGTTCGGGATCGAATGCTTCCGGTGCCCTGAGCAGCATGCGCGCCACCATGCCCGGCGGCGACAGCGTGTACTGCGCCACCCAGTCGACGAAACGGCGCATGGCGCGGTCGATCGGCGGGCAATCGAAGACCTGCTCGATCGGGCGCAACTTCTTCGCATCGACCTTCTCGACCGCGCCATCCCAGACGATTCCGGCGACCTGGCGCGGCCCGAGCGGCACGCGTACGATCGAGCCCGGCACCACGCGCATGCCGGCGGGCACGGCATAGGTGTAGGGGCGTTCGGCGGGCATCGGCACCAGCACCGGTGCGGCTGCGACAAAGGGCGAATCTTCGATCATGAGGCGTGACCTTGCCCTGACTTTGGTCTAGATCAAAGGCCGACCCCGAATGTGCATGACATGCACATGAGAATCTTCAGGAGACCCGCCATGAAATTTTTTGTCGACACCGCCGACGTCAAGGATATCCGTGAGCTGAACGATCTGGGACTGCTCGACGGCGTCACCACCAATCCGTCGCTGATCCTCAAATCCGGCGGCAAGATCGCCGAGGTCACCAAAGAAATCTGCGACATCGTCAAGGGCCCGGTCTCGGCTGAAGTCACCGCCACCGAATATTCCGAGATGATGCAGCAGGCCAAGGCTCTGGCCAAGATCGCCGACAATGTCTGCATCAAGGTGCCGCTGACGCTGGACGGGCTGAAGGCCTGCAAGACGATCCGCAGCGAGATGAACCGCCTGGTCAACGTCACGCTGTGCTTTTCGGCCAACCAGGCGCTGCTGGCGGCCAAGGCCGGCGCCTCCTTCATCTCGCCCTTCGTCGGCCGCATCGACGACATCGGTATCGACGGCATGGAGCTGATCCAGGAGATCCGGCAGATCTACGACAATTACGATTTCCAGACCGAAATCCTCGTCGCTTCCGTGCGCACTGTGAACCATGTCAAGCAGGCAGCACTCATCGGCGCCGATGTCGTTACCGCGCCGCCGGCGACCCTGAAGGCGCTGGTCAACCATCCGCTGACCGACAAAGGCCTCGCCGCCTTCCTCGCCGACTGGGCAAAGACCGGCCAGAAGATCGGCTGAGATGGCGATCGGCTGAAGCCGCACCACTTTCAATCAGAAAAGGCCGGGGTACCCGGCCTTTTTAATGCGCTTCAGACGAAGTCACGCCGCCAAAGGAGTCCGCGGATCAATCCGTGCCGTCATCGTCAGGCGCGGTCACCGGTGGGCGCCGCCCCATGATGATTTCGCGTTTGCCGACATGGTTGGGTGTGCCGACCAACCCTTCCTTTTCCATACGCTCGACCAGGGATGCGGCGCGGTTGTAGCCTATGCCCAGGCGGCGCTGGATATAGGACGTCGAACACTTCTTGTCGCGCACCACCACCTTGACCGCCTCGTCGTAGATGGCATCACTGTCTTCGGCTGCAACCGATCCCTTGTCGAAGACCGCGCCCTGGTCGGCTTCGGCTTCTTCCTCATCCTCGTCGGCTGTCACGGTTTCCAGATATTCAGGCCGGCCCTGCGCCTTCAGATGCGCCACGACGTGCTCTACCTCCGCATCGGAGACAAAGGGACCATGCACGCGGGAGATGCGTCCCCCACCCATCATGTGCAGCATGTCGCCCTGTCCGAGCAGCTGTTCGGCGCCCTGCTCACCCAGGATAGTGCGGCTGTCGATCTTGGACGTCACCTGGAAGGAAATCCGGGTCGGGAAGTTGGCCTTGATCGTGCCCGTGATGACATCGACGGAAGGACGTTGAGTTGCCATGATCAGGTGAATGCCGGCAGCGCGCGCCATCTGCGCCAGACGCTGGATGGCGCCTTCGATCTCCTTGCCGGCAACCATCATCAGGTCGGCCATCTCGTCGACGATGACGACGATGTAGGGCATCGGCGCAAGGTCGATTTCCTGCTGTTCGAAAAGCGGCTCACCGGTGCCCTTTTCGAAACCGGTCTGCACCGTCATGACGACAGTCTCGCCCTTGTCGCGGGCAGCGGCGGCACGCTCGTTGTAGCCGTCGATGTTGCGCACACCGAGCCGCGCCATCTTGCGATAGCGGTCTTCCATCTCGCGCACCGCCCATTTGAGCGCGGTGACGGCTTTCTTGGGATCCGTGACGACGGGCGTCAGAAGATGCGGGATGCCATCATAGACGGAGAGTTCGAGCATCTTGGGATCGACCATGATCAGCCGGCATTCTTCGGGCTTCAGCCTGTAGAGCAACGACAGGATCATGGTGTTGATGGCAACCGATTTGCCGGAGCCGGTGGTTCCGGCCACGAGCAAATGAGGCATCTTCGCCAACTCGGCGATAACTGGTTCACCGCCGATCGTCTTGCCGAGACAAAGCGCCAGCTTGCAGCTGGTCTTGCGGAAGCCCTCCGATTCGATCAGCTCGCGAAAATAGACGGTTTCGCGCATCTCGTTCGGAAGCTCTATGCCGATGACGTTGCGGCCAGGCACGACGGCGACACGCGCCGAAATCGCCGACATGGAGCGGGCGATGTCATCGGCGAGCCCGATGACACGCGAGGATTTGACACCCGGTGCCGGTTCGAACTCATAGAGCGTGACGACCGGGCCTGGGCGAACGTGAATGATCTCGCCGCGCACGCCGAAATCCTCGAGCACGCTTTCCAACAGATCGGCGTTCTGCTCGAGCCGCTCCTGCGACATGTAGAAGCCTTGCCCCTCCGGTGGCTGCTGCAACAGCTCTTCCGAAGGAAGCTCATAAGGATCGCCCGCGGTTGACAGCACAATTTTTCCAGCCCCGGGCAAGCGGGGAGAGCGAGCGGCAGCGACCCTGACAGTGACGTCCACACCTGGCGCGGCCGGCGCTGGAACGGCATCGCTTTTAGCAGCGGGGATTGCCTCGGCCCGCAGCGGCGCGTTGCCCGCAGATACGTCAGGCTGGACGACGGCCTGGTTCGAATTGGCCGGCCAAACGTCCGGCAACGGCTTCGAGGCCTGGCCTGGAAGACATTCGATGACACGAAACAGCGAGGTGGCATCGGCCGCCATCGGCAGGCTGGTATCGATCCGCGCGGTGGCGGCAGGGGCAGATGAAGCTGGGCGGGCCTGCCGGGCCTGGGACGAAACATCGACCAGATGGGGCGCCATAGCCTCGAAGAAGGCGTGATCCGAAAGATAGGGCCAGCGCGGCTTTTCAGGAGTGGCCGGTTTGATCGGGACGCCCGGAGCGGCGGTCCCGCGCGCGGACGCTCGTCCTGTTGCGGCCGTCATCGGCGGCACCGTAGCAACGACGCGCGCCTGCTCTCTGGCGCGCGCCGGGGGAACGAAAGCCGCAGCCGGCGGTGACGGCCTTTGCGTTGCGGCTCCACGGCCGGCCAATGGCTGGGAGGCATGACTTTTCACCGACGCCGGCAATGCCAGGAGCGAGGGCGCGGAGGATGCCCCATCGGCCATGGCTTGCGCGGCTGCTTGCTGCGTTGGGAGCGCATCTGCATCGCCCTGTTCGACAACACGTTCGTGCTGCGGACGATGCTTCTTGGCCTCATAGTCTGGTGTGCGGGTAAAACGCACGTTGGGCGCGAGGAAGAAATATTCTTGCCAGGCAGGACTTTCGATATCGCCGATTTTCGAGGACGCGTTGCTCGCCTCCGCGCTACCCCTCGGCTCCATATAGGGCCGCTTGTTACCGCCGAGATCGACAACCGGCGCGGAATAGCCGGCCTGGTGTGTGCCGGACTGCCGGCCATCCAGTCCCTTGTGAGCCGTACGATCCGGATTGTCTGTCGCGGCTGAAGACGTTCGCTGACCGCCCCTGTCGCTGATGCCATCGAAACGCTTCACCCCGGGATCATCGGGCGATGCTGCCTTCAACAAATTGACCCGGGAAAAACGCCTGGCTTCCATTCTCAAGACTCACTCTGAACTGTCTGCCGAGCAATAGGGAGCGAGTGGTTAACAGTTGCTTCCCGGATGGGTCGGCAACGATCCTTGAGCAGCAAAATCGCCGTGACAGCCTCTACAAGCGACGAGGCCGGATCGTCATCTCACAGCGCACGCCGGTGGCGCGATCTGCTCGCTGTGCCATGGGGAGTTTGATGGCGTATCGTCGCGGCGATGCCGCACAAGCTCTATTCGGGAACCTGATCGGGGTCTCACGATCATCCCATCATGTGGGGGCGCTAGACCGATAAGCCGCGCTAGCCGGCCTTGCCGTGCCTGACCAGGTCCTGGGCGATCGACAATTGCAGCGCTTCGGCCAGTTCGCGCGCGGCGCGATTCTCGGCATCGATCTGCGCCCGGTATGCGGCGAACTCCTGACGCGGCCTGTCGAAGGACGAGGTGATCGAACGCTTGCCGGATGCGATGACCACACCGGACTTCGCATCGGACAGCGTATAGTTGCCAGTCAGCGTCACAGAACCGGCGGTCGGTTCGTCCTCGTTGGTTCCAACCTGCACAAGTGCCGCTGATTCGACGGCTTCGGTCACGCCGAGATTGAGCGAATAGGCCGGCGAAGCCGGCTCGCCGGCACCGCGTCCAAAGCCGAAAATCAGATCGTTGCGCACCTGCTTGGCATAACGCGAGCTGACCGGCTTGATGGCGATCGAAGCCAGTTCGGCACTGGCGCGCGCCTGCGAACCCGACAGCGACGCGCTCGAATAGAGCGGTCGCACCGTGCAGGCCGAGACAAGCGCGAGCGAGCCGACCAGGCCTGCGAACGCGATATGGCGCAGCACACGGCTCAGCCCTGTCTTTTCCCGATCAGGCAACGACATTGACGATCCTCTGCGGCACGATGATCACCTTGCGCGGAGCCTTTCCTTCGAGCGCTTTCTGCACGAAGTCGAGAGCCAATACCGCTTTTTCGACCGCACCTTGGTCCGCGTCGCGGGCAATTGTCAAATCCCCCCGCTTCTTGCCGTTGACCTGGACCGGATAGGTGACTTCGTTGTCGACGACCAGCGCCGGATCGAAGACCGGCCATGGCCGTTCGGCAACCAGATCGGTGCCGCCGAGCGTTTCCCAGCACTCCTCGGCCAGATGCGGCATGACCGGCGCGATCAGATGCACGAGGATCTCCACGGCCTGCCGACAGGCGCCTTTCAGCGCCGGGTTGGCCTTGCCTTCGGCCACCTCGTTGAGCGGCGTGGTCAGCGCGTTGGCCAGTTCGTAGATGCGGGCGATGGCTCGGTTGAAAGCGAGCTTCTCGATATCCTCGCCGACCGCCTTCAGGATCTTGTGGGCGGCCTTGGAAACCACCGCGGCCTCGCCGCTGCCGGCGGCCGCGGGCTCGATGCCGGCCAGCGTCTCGGCCGCCGTCGACACCAGGCGCCAGATGCGCTGGATGAAGCGATGCGCGCCGGCGGCGCCGTCGTCGGTCCATTCGACATCGCGCTCGGGCGGCGAATCCGACAGCATGAACCAGCGCGCCGTGTCGGCGCCGTAGCCATCGGTGATGTCTTCCGGGCTGACCGTGTTCTTCTTCGACTTCGACATCTTTTCCAGCGGGCCGATGGTGACGGCCTCGCCGGTGGCGATGTCGATGGCGCTGCGCTTGCCGTCGACGTCCTCCAGCCGAACCTCCGTGGGCGCCAGCCAGCGGCCATTCGATGCCGAGCCGACGCGATAGGTCTCGTGCACCACCATGCCTTGCGTGAACAGGCCCTTGAACGGCTCGGCCAGATCGACATGGCCGGCCTCGCGCATGGCGCGGGTGAAGAAGCGCGAGTAGAGCAGATGCAGGATCGCATGCTCGATGCCGCCAATATACTGGTCGACCGGCAGCCATTCATTGGCCGCCTTGGGATCGGTCGGCTCATGCGCCCACGGTGCCGTGAAGCGGGCGAAATACCACGACGAATCGACGAAGGTGTCCATCGTGTCGGTTTCGCGCCGCGCGTCCTTGCCGCATTGCGGGCACTTCACATGGCGCCATGTCGGATGGCGGTCGAGCGGATTGCCCGGCCGGTCGAAATCGACATCGTCGGGCAGCTTGACCGGCAGGTCGGCCTTCGGCACGGGCACCACGCCGCAATCCTCGCAATGGATCATCGGGATCGGGCAGCCCCAGTAGCGCTGGCGCGAAATGCCCCAGTCGCGCAGGCGGAAATTCACCTTGCGCTCGGCCATCGGCCGGTTACCGATGGTCTTCTGTTCCAGCAGCTTCGCCACCTCGTCGAAAGCCTGATCCGGCTTCATGCCGTCGAGGAAGCGCGAATTGATCATCACGCCGTCGCCGTCATAGGCTTCATCGATGATCTGGAAGCTCGCCGGATTCCCGCCTTCCGGCATCACCACCGGAATCACCGGCAGGCCGTATTTGTTGGCGAAGTCGAGGTCGCGCTGGTCGCCCGACGGACAGCCGAAAATGGCGCCGGTGCCGTATTCCATCAGCACGAAATTGGCTACGTAGACAGGCAGCGTCCAGCTGTCATCAAACGGGTGAACAACCCGGATGCCGGTATCAAAACCCTTCTTCTCAGCCGTCTCCAGCGCCGCCACGGAGGTGCCCATATGGCTGATATCCTCGATGAACTTCGCCAGCGCCGGATTGCTTGCCGCGGCCTTCTTGGCCAGCGGATGATCGGCGGCGACCGCCATGAAGGAGGCGCCGAAGATGGTGTCGGGCCGTGTCGTATAGACTTCCAGCTCATGCTCGCCATCAGAGGCGACGGCCAGCGGCCAACGGATCAGCAGCCCTTCCGAGCGGCCGATCCAGTTCTGCTGCATCAGCTTCACTTTTTCAGGCCATTCATCGAGGCCGTCGAGCGAATCCAGCAGGTCCTGCGCAAAGTCGGTGATCTTGAAGAACCACTGCGTCAGTTCGCGCTGTTCGACCAGCGCGCCCGAGCGCCAGCCGCGCCCGTCGATGACCTGCTCGTTAGCGAGCACCGTCATGTCCTCCGGGTCCCAGTTGACCTTGGAGGATTTGCGCGTCACCAGCCCCTTCTCGACGAAATCGAGGAACAGCATCTGCTGGCGGTGATAGTAGTCGACGTCGCAGGTGGCGAATTCTCGGGCCCAGTCCAGCGACAGGCCCATGACCTTGAGCTGCTCGCGCATGGTGGCGATGTTCTGGTAGGTCCATTCCTTGGGATGGACCTTGTTTTGCATCGCCGCGTTCTCGGCCGGCATGCCGAAAGCGTCCCAGCCCATCGGGTGCAGCACGTTGAAGCCCTTGGCCCGCTTGTAGCGCGCCACGACGTCGCCCATCGTGTAATTGCGGGTGTGGCCGATATGGATGCGCCCCGACGGGTAGGGGAACATCTCCAGCACGTAGTATTTCGGGCGCGGATCGTCATTGTGCGCTTCGAACAGCTTCTTGGCGTCCCAGGCCTTCTGCCATTTGGGCTCTGACGCGCGCGGATTGTATCGTTCGGTTGCCATGGGACGTTTTTCACTTAAAAGCATGCGCGAACTGCGGGCGATGGCTCGGCAGTTCAGGGAATGTGGTCCGGGTGTTCACCATGGTTTGGCAAACCCGTCAACCATATGGGTATCGCGTCTGACAAAAACGCGGGCCAAAACAGCAGGATTTGCATATGGGCGACGCCGTTCAGCAATTTTTCGCGGTCAAGGCGAATATCGCCGCAGCGGAGCAGGAGGCCGGACGCGATGCCGGCGCTGTGACGCTGGTCGCGGTCTCCAAGACCTTTGACGCCGCCGACATAGACCCGGTCATCAAGGCCGGCCAGCGCGTCTTCGGCGAAAACCGCGTGCAGGAGGCGCAAGGCAAATGGCCGGCCTTGAAGGACGCATTTCCGGATATCGAACTGCATCTGATCGGTCCGTTGCAGTCGAACAAGGCCAAGGAAGCGGTGGCGCTGTTCGACGTCATCGAGACGGTCGATCGCGAGAAGATCGCCGCCGAACTCGCCAAGGAGATCACAAGGCAGAGCCGCGCCCCAAAACTCTACGTCCAGGTCAACACCGGTTCCGAACCGCAGAAGGCCGGCATCGAGCCACGCGACGCGGTGGCCTTTGTCGCCCGTTGCCGCGATGTCCATGGCCTCGCCATCGAAGGCCTGATGTGCATCCCGCCGGCCGATGAGAATCCCGGTCCCCACTTCGCCTTGCTGGAAAAGCTTGGGCATGAGGCGGGCGTCGCCAGACTGTCGATGGGCATGTCCGGCGACTACGAGACGGCGATCGCCTTCGGCGCCACCAGCGTCCGGGTCGGTTCGGCGATTTTCGGCAGTCGATAGCCATTGATAGCGGCAGTTCGAATGCAGCATTTCTTGCTGCCTCAACGCAACAATGCTCTAGCCAAGCTAGCTAGGACGCACTCTCATGAACTGGCATCTTCAGGACGCAAAGAACAATTTTTCCAAGGTGGTTCAACTAGCGCGCAGCGAGGGACCACAGACGGTGACCCTGCGCGGCGAGCGTGCCGCGGTGGTGCTCTCTGCGGAAGACTACGACCGCTTGGCCGGAAAGAAGAAAAGCCTTGCCGAATATCTTTTGACTGGCCCGGTCTGGGACGATGATTTCGCCAAGGAGGTCAACCGTCGCTCGGATACCATGATCCGGGATGTCGATCTCTGATGTATCTGCTCGACACGAACATCGTTTCGGACGTGGCGGCTACCCAAGCCGACTGAATGGCTTACTTCGGTGGATCCGACATCGGTGAGCCTCAGCGTCATTACCCTTGGCGAGATCGAGCGTGGGATCGTCAAGCTACGCAAGGTCGATTCCGAAAAGGCAACGCGCCTCGATTTGTGGCTACGGGAGCTGCGGCGGACAACGCCGACCGCATTCTTGCCGTTACGGAAGATGTCGCGTTGGCCTGGGGGCGCGTCACTGCTGGTCGTACACGGGGCAGCGCCGACACGCTCATCGCGGCAACCGCGCTTGTCCATGACCTCATTCTCGTGACCCGCAATGTTGCCGACTTTGATGATACCGGCGTGACGGTCTTCAATCCCTGGGTGATCTGACCCGTCCCACATTGCCACAAACCCCGGAGGTTGGATGCGGCAGCCGCGTCATAGCATCGCATTGCGATGCCGCGCCCCCTCCCTACCTCCGTCGGAGACCTTGAGCGACCGTCATGGCCGTTCCTTTGCAATGTCGAAGGAGGGCATCATGAACAACGAATACCTTTCCCACAAACAACCCCGTGACCGGCCTCACAACCGACATGTCTCCGACCGTCTGCATCCAGACATCTATAGTGCGATGGCTGGGCTTGCCGGGTGGTACGCATTGTCCGCTTGGGTAGGCTTCGGCGGCAGCAGCTACGCCGATTATCTTCTCGTCGTCATGACCGGCTTCCTTGTTATCGCGGTGGCATTGCCGGCCCTCGCCGGGCATGTCTGGCATCGGCATCGCCCGTGGACACCCGCGAGCATCGGCAGCTTCGAGGATTGGATCGCCGGCGAATTCGATCTCGGCCAGGGCAACCGCGTTGCCTCCAAGAGAGCGCTGCTCGAAATTCTGCTGCCGCTTGCCGCCGTCGCCTTCGGCATGACAGCCTTCGCGATCGTGGCGCTACTGGCCAGCTGACCGTCGGCACGTCCACGCGTCGGCCAGATGAGAAATTCTTTGGGCCAACACTGGAAACGAAACGTACCGTTCCTATTTGTTTTGCGTCGTCACAAACTCTGGAGCCTCCACCATGCGTTATAACCAGCTTGGAAATACGGGGATGTTCGTCTCCGAACTCTGCCTCGGCACCATGACCTTCGGTGCTGCCGGCGAAAATGCCCAATGGGGTCTGATCGCCAGCCTCGATCAGAAGGGCGTCAACGAGATCGTCGCCCGTTCGCTCGCTGCCGGGATCAATTTCTTCGATACCGCCGACGTCTACTCCTTTGGCGAGTCCGAACGGCTGCTCGGCCAGTCGCTCAGGGACCTTGGCGTCGACAGGCAGAATGTGGTTATCGCCACCAAGGTCCACGGCGCCATAGGCGACGGCCCCAACCAGCGCGGCTCGTCGCGCGGCCACATCATGGATTCGGTCGATGCCAGTTTGGAGCGGCTGCAGCTCGATCATATCGATCTCTATCAGCTGCACGGCACCGACACGGTGACGCCGATCGACGAGACGTTGCGGGCGCTCGACGATCTCGTTGCCAGTGGCAAAGTCCGCTATGTCGGCGTCTCCAACTGGGCGGCATGGCGCATCGCCAAAGCGCTGGGCATCACTGAGCGCAAGGGTTTTGCCCGTTTCGAGACCGTCCAGTCCTACTATTCGATCGCCGGCCGCGACCTTGAGCGCGAAATCGTGCCGCTGCTCAATGAGGAGAAGCTCGGCCTGATGGTGTGGTCGCCGATGGCCGGCGGCCTGCTGTCCGGCAAATACGGCCCCGGCGCGCCGGGCAATGGCGAGGGCCGCCGCGCTGCCTTCAACTTCCCGCCGGTCAATGAGGACCGTGCCTGGGCGGCTGTCGCCGTCATGCGCGAAATCGCCAAAAAGCACGATGTGAGTGTCGCCACGGTGGCGCTCGGCTACGTCCTGGCCAAGCCCTTCGTGATGAGCGTCATCATCGGCGCCAGCCGCATGGAGCAACTGGAGCAGAACCTTGCCGCGACTGAATTGAAGCTCGACACCGACGATCTCGTCCGCCTCGACGAAGTCAGCGCCCTGCCGGCCGAATATCCCGGCTGGATGCTGGAGCGTCAGGCTGCCGGCCGGCGCCCGGCGCCGTTCACGCCGAAGGCATAGGCTCCGCCAGCGCAGACATCTCGGGAGCCCGTCGGCTCCCGAGAGCCTTGTCAGGTCAGCCGCACGCTCTCCCCCAGAAAATCGAGAAAGGCGCGCACCCGCGCCGGCAGATGTCGGCCCTGGCCGACATAGACAGCGTGGGTGGGCTCCTCGTCGCCGGGATTGAATACCTCCAGCAGCGACGCCAGCCGGCCGGCGGCGATATCGGCGGCGACATGCCAGAACGCCAGCCGGGCGATGCCCGCGCCCGCCAGCGCCATCAGTCGCATCGCCTCGCCATCGCTGACCAGCATGTTGCCGGTGATCGGAACCACGATGGCGCGGCCTTCCGCGTCGAGGAACGGCCAGCCATCGACATGCCGCACGAATCCAAAGCCCATGCGGTTGTGCCTGTCGAGATCGGCCGGTGTCAGCGGCGTGCCGTACGTTTCGAGGTACGAGGGCGAGGCAACGACGACCACGGGGCTTTGCCCGAGCTTGCGCGCCACCAGCCGTGACTCACTCAACGGCCCGGCACGGATAGCCACATCGGCGCGTTCCGCCATCAGGTCGATGACGCTGTCGGTCAGCACCAGATCGACCGAAATCTCGGGGTAGCGTTCGAGGAAGCGCGGCAGAAGCGGGATCAGCCGGTGCACCCCGAAGGGCACGTAGCTGTTGACGCGCAGCCGTCCGCGCGGTGCTGCACCCGCCGCGGCCTCCTGTTCGGCCGCCACCATGTCGGCGAGGATGCGCAGGCCGCTTTCGTAGAACGCGGTGCCTTCCGGTGTCAGTTGCAGTTTTCGTGTTGAACGACTGACCAGCCGCGCGCCAAGCCGGGCCTCCAGCCGCGCGATCAGCTTGCTCACCGCCGACGGCGTCATGCGCAACGCGCGTGCCGCGGAGGAGAAGCTGCCATCCTCGACGACGCGCACGAACACTTCAATTTCGCCGGAGCGATTGATGTCGGACCTGGCCATTTGTGAATCTATTTCACAGAAAATGTGCCCAAGGCAAGTCTGGTTCACAATGCATGGCGGCACGATCTTTCGGGCCGGGGCGCGGGACGGCGCTCTTCGTCATCGAAGTGGAAACCGCCATGCCTCTTGCCCTCTACGCCCTCGCCGCCGGTGCCTTCGGCATTGGCGTCACCGAATTTGTCATCATGGGTCTGCTGCTCGATGTCAGCAAGGACCTCGGCGTCTCGATCTCGGCCGCCGGCCAGCTCATTTCGGGCTATGCGCTCGGCGTCGTCATCGGCGCGCCCCTGCTGACCATCGCCACCGGCAACTGGCCGCGCAAGACCGTCCTTCTGGCGCTGATGGCGATCTTCACGCTTGGCAATCTCGCCTGTGCGCTGGCGCCCGACTACTGGACGCTGATGGGCGCCCGCATCATCACCGCCTTCGCCCATGGCACCTTCTTCGGCGTCGGCTCTGTCGTCGCCACCGGGCTGGTCGCACCCAACAAGAAGGCCTCGGCGATCGCGCTGATGTTCACCGGCCTGACCATCGCCAACATCCTCGGCGTCCCCTTCGGCACCTGGCTTGGCCAGGCCTTTGGCTGGCGGGCGACCTTCTGGGCGGTGACATTGGTCGGTCTGGCGGCCTTCGCCGTCATCATGGCTCTGGTGCCACGCAGCCAGACGGCGCCCGAAAAGAGCGACCTGCGCGCCGATCTCGCCGTCTTGCGCCGCATGCCCGTCCTGCTTGGTCTTGCCACCACCGTGCTCGGCTATGCCGGTGTCTTCGCCGTCTTCACTTACATCGCTCCGGTGTTGACGCAGATCAGCGGTTTCCAGGAAGCGGCCGTGTCGCCGATCCTGCTCGTCTTCGGCGGCGGTCTCATCGCCGGCAATTTGCTTGGCGGCAAGGTCGCCGACCGTTGGCTGGTGCCGGCCGTGCTGGGCAGTCTCGTGGTGCTGGCCCTGGTGCTCGCCACCATGACCTTCGCCATCCACAGCCAGGTGATGGCCGTCATCTATGTCGGCCTGCTCGGTGCCGCCGCCTTCGCCACCGTGGCACCGCTGCAGATGTGGGTGCTGGACAAGGCGCAAGGTGCGGGCCAGAGCCTCGCCTCGTCTTTCAACATCGCCGCCTTCAATCTCGGCAACGCCGCCGGCGCCTGGCTTGGTGGCGCGGTCATTGCCCATGGCCTCGGCCTTGGTGCACTCACCTGGGTCGCAGCCCTGCTGCCGCTCGCGGCACTCGCAGTGGCCGGACTGGCGCTGCGCCTCGATCGCACCGCCACGCTCGGCACGCCTGCCTCCGTACGGCCATGAGTATCTGAACCGGATCGCTTTCGACACACTTCTTCCACACCACCAGGAGCTAAAAAAATGGACTATCGACGTCTCGGTGCATCGGGCCTGAAAGTGCCGGCACTCTCATTTGGCGCGGGAACCTTTGGCGGTTCCGGCCCGCTGTTCAGCGCCTGGGGCAACAGCGATGCCAGGGAAGCGCGGCGGCTGATCGACATCTGCCTGGAGGCTGGCGTCAATTTATTCGACACCGCCGACGTCTATTCGAACGGCGCGTCGGAAGAGGTGCTTGGCGAAGCCATAAAAGGCCGCCGCGACGCCGTGCTGATCTCGACCAAGACCTCGCTGCCGATGGGCGACGGCCCTGCCGATTACGGCTCGTCGCGTTCACGGCTGATCAAATCCGTGGACGATGCGCTGAGGCGCCTCTGCACCGACTACATCGACCTTTTGCAGATGCATGCCTTCGATGCAGGTACGCCTGTCGAGGAGGTTCTGTCGACGCTGGACGTACTCGTACGCGCAGGCAAGCTGCGTTATGTCGGCGTCTCCAACTTTTCCGGCTGGCAAGTGATGAAGTCGCTGGGAGAAGCCGGCAAGCACGGCCATCCGCGCTATGTCGCGCATCAGGTCTACTACTCGCTGGTCGGCCGAGACTATGAGTGGGAACTGATGCCGCTCGGTCTCGACCAGGGCGTCGGCGCGCTGGTGTGGAGCCCGCTCGGATGGGGCCGCCTGACCGGCAAGATCCGCCGCGGCCAGCCTTTGCCCGAAAAGAGCCGGCTGCACGACACAGCGAGCTTCGGGCCGCCGGTCGAGGACGAGCATCTCTATAGGGTCATGGATGCTCTGGACGCGGTGGCCCAGGAAACCGGCAAGACCGTGCCGCAGATCGCCATCAACTGGCTGCTGCAGCGCCCGACCGTATCATCCGTCATCATCGGCGCCCGCAACGAGGAGCAACTGCGCCAGAACCTCGGCGCCATTGGCTGGAATTTGACCCCGGAGCAGATGAAAAAGCTAGACGCGGCGAGCGAAGTCACCGCGCCCTACCCGTATTTCCCCTATCGCCGCCAGAAAGGTTTCGCCCGGCTCAACCCGCCAGCGGTGTGAGCGCTGGTGCTGAAGCTGCCGATCTCCCCTTGCGGGGGAGATCGGCTGTGCCAGTCCCTCAGTGCAGCACGAACTCGCCGTCGACCTTGCGCCATTCGTTCGGCGCGATCAGCTTCTGGTGCGTGTAGCTGATCGAATGCAGTGGCCCGTCGAGCTCTGCTCTCCAGAATTCGATGAACTTGATCAGCACCGGAAACTTCGGCGCCAGATCGTAATCCTGCCAGATGAAGCTCTGCAGCAGATGCGGGTGGTCCGGAAAATGATAGAGAATCTTGGCCGTGGTCAGGCCATAGCCTTTGAGCATCAGGTCCATTTCGGAATGGTCGCGCATGGCAGTCCCCCTTGGGCGGTCCCTGGTTGAGTCTCCCTTCCTCCCAACGTCAGAGTGTGCGCGCCGTTGCTTAACTGTCTATTGATTTTTCCTGATCGAGAACGGGTTTTCCGCGCGAAAACATGCAGTTAGCAGCGAGCCGGCTTGAGTGCTGACACGACAGTGCCGTGCGTCCCCTTGGACGCGTAAAGACGCAATAGCATTTTTGATTTGGCGCATGATCCCTTCCGAAAATCGAATCCGATTTTCGGGGTCATGCGCTGCCGGGGAAACACCTGCGGCATCCCGCCGCGCGAATCCAACGTCTAATGTTGCGATGACGGACGAACTGGTAATAATGCCGCCGAATTCGCGGCAGCTTTGCCGCGATCCCGCTGGCGTTTCAAGCCGGCGGATCGGTTTGGGAGGAAAGTGAAGAAATGTCCGAGGTTCATGTCCATCGCGTCCAGCCGGCGTGGAAGAAAAATGCGCTGATCGACAATGAAACCTACCTGAAATGGTATGCCGACAGCGTCAAGAACCCGGACAAGTTCTGGGGCAAGCACGGCAAGCGCATCGACTGGTTCAAGCCCTACAGCAAGGTCAAGAACACCTCCTTCGACGGCAAGGTCTCGATCAAATGGTTCGAGGACGGGCTGACCAACGTCTCGGTCAACTGCATCGACCGGCACCTGAAGAAGCGTGGCAACCAGACGGCCATCGTCTGGGAAGGCGACAATCCGTACGACGACAAGAAGATCACCTACAACGAGCTCTACGAGCATGTCTGCCGGCTCGCCAATGTGATGAAGAAGCACGGCGTCAAGAAGGGCGACCGCGTCACCATCTACATGCCGATGATCCCGGAAGCCGCCTATGCGATGCTGGCCTGCACGCGCATCGGCGCCATCCACTCCATCGTCTTCGGCGGTTTTTCGCCGGATGCGCTGGCCGGTCGCATCGACGATTGCAAGTCGACCTTCGTCATCACCGCCGACGAGGGGCTGCGTGGCGGCAAGCCGATCCCGTTGAAGGAAAACACCGACAAGGCGATCGAGATCGCCGCGAAAGCCGGGACGAAAGTCGAAAAGGTGGTGGTCGTGCGCCGCACCGGCGGCAAGACCGGCTGGGTGGCCGGACGCGACGTCTGGTACCATGACGAGGTCGCGACGGTTAGGCCTGAGTGCAAGCCGGAGAAGATGAAGGCCGAGGATCCGCTGTTCATCCTCTACACGTCGGGCTCGACCGGCAAGCCGAAGGGCGTGCTGCACACCACCGCCGGCTATCTCGTCTACGTCTCGATGACGCACCAATATGTCTTCGACTACCATGACGGCGACATCTACTGGTGCACCGCCGATGTCGGCTGGGTGACCGGCCACAGCTACATCGTCTACGGCCCGCTCGCCAACGGCGGCACCACGCTGATGTTCGAAGGCGTGCCGAACTATCCGTCGCAGTCGCGCTTCTGGGACGTCATCGACAAGCACAAGGTCAACATCTTCTACACCGCGCCGACGGCGCTGCGCGCCCTGATGGGCGCCGGCGACGCGCATGTCACGAAGACGTCGCGCAAGTCGCTGCGCGTGCTGGGTTCGGTCGGCGAACCGATCAATCCGGAAGCCTGGGAGTGGTATTTCAACATCGTCGGCAACGGCAAGGTGCCGATCGTCGACACATGGTGGCAGACCGAGACCGGCGGCATCCTGATCACGCCGCTGCCGGGCGCCACTGACCTCAAGGCAGGTTCGGCGACGCGGCCCTTCTTCGGCATCAAGCCGCAGCTGGTCGACGGCGAAGGCAGGGTGCTGGAGGGTGCCTCTGACGGCAATCTCTGCATCGCCGATTCCTGGCCCGGCCAGATGCGCACCGTCTATGGCGACCATGATCGCTTCATGCAGACCTATTTTTCGACCTACAAGGGCAAGTACTTCACCGGCGACGGCTGCCGCCGCGACGCCGACGGCTACTACTGGATCACCGGCCGCGTCGACGACGTCATCAACGTCTCCGGCCATCGCATGGGCACGGCGGAAGTCGAATCCGCACTGGTCAGCCACGATAAGGTCTCGGAAGCCGCCGTCGTCGGCTATCCGCACGACATCAAGGGCCAGGGCATATACTGCTATGTTACGCTGATGGCCGGCGAACAGCCGAGCGAGGAATTACGCAAGGAGCTGATCGCCCATGTCCGCAAGGAGATCGGCGCCATCGCTTCGCCCGACAAGATCCAGTTCGCGCCCGGCCTGCCGAAGACGCGCTCGGGCAAGATCATGCGCCGCATCCTGCGCAAGATCGCCGAGGATGATTTTTCGGCACTCGGCGACACCTCGACGCTGGCTGACCCGGCTGTCGTCGACGACCTGATCGCCAACCGGCAGAATAAGAAGGCTTGATGCAAACCAGGACTGCACTGGGTTCCGTCACCGAGCTCTGGCGCTATCCGGCGAGTTCGCTCGCCGGCGAGCGGCTCGATGCGATCCTTGTCGGCTCGGAAAGCATCGACGGCGACCGCCTGTTCGGCCTTGTTGACGTGTCCGACAATGAAATCGCACGACCGGATCGCGAGGCGAAATGGCACAAGGTGCCGCGCATCCGGACCCGGCTGTCTTCTGCCCGCGAACTCGAGATCGCCGTCCCGGACGGCGATTGGCTGGCTGCGCCGGGTATCGAGAGCGACCGCGCGGCGTCGGCCTATCTTGGCTTCGGGGTCTCGATCCGGCCGTTTCGCCGGGAGAACGCCGCCTCTGGCTATTCCGGCCCGCTGACGGTGGAACGCTATCGCAAGGCCCCGATCCATCTTCTGACCACGGCGTCGCTGGCACGCCTGAAGGCGCTGCATCCGGAAGGGGCCGCCGACCCACGCCGCTTCCGCCCCAACATCGTCGTCGAGATGGAGGCAATCGAAGGGTCGTTTCCGGAGACGGAATGGATCGGCCGCAAGCTTGCCGTCGGTGATCTCCTGCTGACCATCTCCGAGCCGTGCCGCCGCTGCGGCTTCACCATCATCGCCCAGGATGGCTTCGACCACGATCCGGCGATCCTGCGCAATCTGGTTCGACACAACGCGCACAATCTCGGCGTCTATTGCACGGTCGATCGGCCGGCCGGCGTCGAGGTCGGCGACACGATGCGCTTCCTGTAAGCTATCGGTACAGATCCGCTCGCGTCGGCGGCAGGCCGCTCGGGCCACGCGCCCGCTTGGTGACGACGGTCTGGAAAATCTGTGCCGAGGCGCGTTCGAAGGTGATCGAACAGCCGGTCAGGTAAAGCAGCCACAGGCGTGCCCTCGGTTCGCCCACCTCGGCGATTGCTTCACCAAAGCGTGCGTGCAGGCGCTCGGCCCACAGCTTGCAGGTGCGGGCATAGTGCTCGCGCAGGTTCTCGACATCATAGACGAGAAAACCGTGCGCCTCGAGATTGCCGAGCGTCATGCCGATGGTATCGAGTTCGCCGCCGGGGAAGATGTATTTGATCAGCGCCTTGTATTCCGGCCCCTTGCGCAAGGTTTTTTTCATATCGCCCTTGCTGCGCCTTGTGATGGCGTGATGCAGATAAATGCCGCCCGGTTTGAGCAGGCGATGGACGGTCGAGAAATAGGCGGCATGGTTGGCAAGGCCGAGATGCTCGAACATGCCGATTGACGATATCTTGTCGAACGAGCCGGAGAGTTCGGCATAGGATTTTATCTCGATGGTGATGCGATCCTCCAGCCCTTCCGCGCGGATGCGCTCACGGGCAAGATTGGTCTGCGCCTCCGACAGCGAGACACCATGGCCGATGACGCCATAGTTCTTCACGGCATGGATGAGCATCGCTCCCCAGCCACAGCCGATATCGAGCAGTCTTTCTCCGGGCTTCAGCCGGAGCTTGCGACAGATATGGTCGAGCTTGTCGATCTGCGCTTGATCGATGCTGTTGGCGGAATCCTTGAAGTAGCCGCAGCTATAGACCATGCGCTCGTCGAGGAAGAGCCGATAGAAAGCGTTCGAAATGTCATAGTGATGCTGGATCGCTTCCTGGCTCGAACCGCTGACGAAGGGATTGCGTCCCGAAAGATCGGTCCGCGCCGTCATCTGTTTCCTTGAAAACAGCACCGACGGCAGGTCACGCAGGATCGCCAGCTTCGGCAATGTCTTCAGCTTCGTCCTGAGTTTACCTTGCGAAGGCAAGGCATAGAAATCGAACAGTGATCCCTCTTCGATGTCGACGGTCTTGGAAATCCACATCTCGATCAGCGTCGACAGGGACGGTCGCTTCACGATCTGCCAGACGATGTCCTGGTCGTTGATGGTGAGTACCGGACCAGTGGCGGGGCCGATCCGCTCCCCGGTCCACAGCCTGACCGCAAAGCCTGGCTTCAATGTTTCGATCACCGTTCGAACGATGCGAGCGGCCTTTTCGGCTGCCTCCATGCGATTCCTCCCGAATGCTGGCCCCGGGCAGGAGTTTGCCCGGCCGGCCTGGCAATCGCAAGCCGGCTCGCCCGTTGGCTAATTTCAGACCTGCACCTTGTCTTTTGCTGCAATGCACCCCATCATTGTGGGGTGTTCAACGAATCGAAAGGAGGTGATCCGATGTCGAGTGATTTCGTTTTCCAGAACGTGGCCTCAGCGGATTGCACTTTCGGGAAGCAGTCTTCCCGTTAAGGCGCGAAATGCGCGGCGGGTGACCTGATAGGTCGCCGCCATGGGCCGCGCCACGGACGGAAACACGGAAGGCCGTCGGCTTCGAAAGAAGAGGCGGCCTTTTCCGTTTGGGTCGAGCCCTACTTCGTCAGTGCTAGGGTTTCTATGTTGCGGGCGATCGTCTGAAAGGCCGCATCCAATTCGATACCGCTGGCAGCTTGGTAGAAGTGCTTGACCGAACCGGTATCGGGGCTGGCACAGGTCTGCAGTGTCGTGGCTGCATTGGCCTCGTCGAGTTTGAAACCGATCGTGAATATCTCTATGCCTTTGTCGCGCATGGCGGCGCAGAGTTTCGTCGCCGCCATGCGGGTCGTTTCTTTGCCCGCATCATTATAAACCCCGTCGACGTTGCTCGCATCGAAATAGGACAGGTTGAATTCGCCGTCCGTCATGAGGATCGCGTACTTGCCAACTTTCTTCGGGTCGGCCTGGGCTGGTCGCTGCGAAGCATTAAGCACGCTGCCCCAGCTTTCCGAGAGCATGTACCAGGTCCATTGGACGCCGATATGGCCGGCCGTGCCGCCCGAAGCGACAAGATCCTTGATGACATTTTTGAGCGTGGCGGCGTCGGCTGTCAAAGGCACGAGCGCTGCGACCGGGCAAGCGGCCGTGCGTGTGTTCGCGGCAAAGCCCGACAGCAGATAGTCGCGATTGACCATGCTGGAATCAGGACCCGCGTCGGAATATTGATCGGCGCCCTTGCGTTCGGTGGCGCAATTGTCCGGGCGCGGCGATGCCGAAGCAAGCTGAGCGCTTGTATTGCCAGGCGCCTGTTTGCGCTGGCTGGCGTTGGTTTCGACATAGACGCTGCTGGCCGCAAGCTGACCGGCATTGACCGAATTGGCATAGGGCACGATCGAAACGCGGACCCGTGGCTTGCTCGGAGCCTGGCCGCCCAGGAAGCTGTCCACCGCATTGGCCGCGGCGGTCCTCAGGTCTTTGATTTTTTGGCCGGCCATGGATCCGGTCACATCGAGCATCATCGCCACTTCGATGGTCTTGTCCGAATAAAGCGATGTCGTCGTGGCGGCGACGCGTCTCGTATCGCTCATGCCGAAAATCGGGAAGAACAAGGCAACATCGACATGGGCATCCACTTGGACCGTCTTGGCGGTCTTGTCGACGATCAGCCGGTCAAGGACGACTTGGCCAGCTTGTAGAATTCCGGCGGTATCGTTGGCGTCGAGAAAAGCCTTCACCGAATTGTTGGCATCGGCTTCCTTGATGGCACCGGTCGTCAGGTCGCGCGCCGTCGACGTGACCGCGGCGTCGACCACGCCCTGGAGGCTCGATCTGGCATTGTACAGCTGCGAGACGTTGACGGAAAAGCCAACGCCCAGCGCCAAGACCGAGGCAGCAAGGCCGAACAGGACTGCGAAATTTCCACCGCGATCTCTGGCGAAAACGCCGACCGCGTGAACAAGACCCCCGTAATTCCGCATCCTACAGCCTCCGCTTGCCTCGGCCTCGTCGCCGCAGACAAGGCAATGCAGGATTCCAGCCGGATGACGCCGTTTGGCCGCCGAAAGCACGCCGCCCTTCAGCAATACATTGTTTTTGCTTGATTTCGTCCTTTGCGAAGGTGAATGACTGGTAAACAGAAAAACGCCGCCGCGGCTGCGTTTACGAGCTGGTTACCATGCTCAAGACGAAGCAATCGAAGAAAGCTCAACGACGTCCTGTTGCGGCACAGGGCCTGTGTGCCGAAGCGGATCATGTTTCTGGAACAGTTGCGTCGGTAGGCCTCGCGACTAGGCCAGCATCTGCGCGCTGACGGTCCTGTCGATGCCGTGATAGGGCGGGTTGAACAGATTGCCTTCCTGTTCGTAGGTCCACACCTTGAACAGGCTGAGCCGGTGCGGGCCGAAGCTGTGCAGCAGCGGCACGTCGGTGGCGTCGCGGCCGCGCGCGATGACGACGCGGCCGATCCTCGGCCTGTTGTGGCGGGGATCGAACGTGTACCACTTGCCGTCGAGGAACACTTCCAGCCATGCCGAGAAATCCATCGGCGCCGGATCGATCGGCACGCCGATGTCGCCGAGATAGCCGTTCACATAGCGCGCAGGAATGTTCATGCAGCGGCACAGCGTGATCGCCAGATGGGCGTAGTCGCGGCAGACGCCGACGCGCTCCTCATGCGCCTGCGCCGCGGTGCGGGTCGGGCGCGCATAGCCATAGCCGAACGACAGCCGGTTGTGGACATAGTCGACGATCGCCTGCACCCGCGCCCAGCCGGGCGGGAGATGGCCGAACAGTTGCCAGGCCAGGTCACTGAGATGGTCTGTCTCGCAATAGCGGCTGCCCAGGAGATAACCGAGCACCTCGTCGGGCAGGTCCGCCACCGGCACTTCCCTGGCCAGCGCGTTGACCTCATCCGTCTCGCCGCTGTCCTCGACGACCGCATCGTAGAGGATGCGAAAGCTCCCGGCTGGCGCCGTGAAGCGGCGGCAGGCATTGCCGTGCAGATCGTGGTAGAGTCTGGTCGGCACGGTAGGCGATGTCAGCACCCGCGTCTGCCGCTTGATGTCGGCTTGCCTGTCCTTGTGTATCTCGAGCACCGAAATCACCGGAGTGCCTGCTATGCATTCGATGGCGATTTCGTAGCCGAGCCGGATCAGCATCGCAGTCCCCCTCGATTATCGCGGAAAGCAGTTTGTTGAAACGCGACAGAACGGGCTGTGGTTCCCTTGGGACGTCGCCTTTTCAACAAAAACAGCCAGCTAGCGAATGGTTCACCCAACCATTTTCCTCGTATGCTTTCATATTCGGTGGCGAACCTACTGACCAAGACTTGGAATGAGGTCCGCCCGACGAGGCCGCGCCAGCGGTCGAGGTGACCGCGTCGCAGTATTTCGAGGAATGTCGCCGACGGCACGAAGAACTAAAGTGCCGGTGATGGCGCTGCTGAAATCCAATAATCGGTCGTAATTGCCTGACGGCCGGCCTGACGAACATGTTCTCGAGCATTTTGCTCTATTCTGCGCGGCGATCGGGCGTAGCCGATGAAATAGGTAACTGTGTGAACGTCAGGCTTTGGCGCGGCGCGTCATAAGGTGTCCGCCAAGCATGAATTTCTTCGCTTATGGGTGCCGCTGTTATGAATATGGTGACGGTTGACCGTGGAGCCCTGTGACCTAGCTTAGAGTTCAGGATGGACCGTCCACAGCCGGAAATGGTGGAACGGTACGCACCGTGTGAGATTTCTCGGAACGTTGAGATGCAGAGGCACTGCGCTGGCGGGACCTCGAAGCAAGTGACAACTTCGCGAGCGATCCAAAGCTTAGCCAGCGCCAAGGTGAGGGCCAAAACACCGCTTCACGAGCTTAAGAATACACCCAAGACCGCAAGGGCACGCCAATGCCAAATCTTGCTGAGATTTACGCAAACGAGGTAGATATCGCCGTCCTGGGCGGGATAGCAATACTTGCATCAGTGGGCATCTATCTTGTGCTCCGGCGCATCGCTATCGGAGTGCAAAGGCGTCGCATAAAACCAGATGCCGACCTGAGCGAAGGCATCCCTTATCCTCCCGGGGAGGCTTCTTGGGACTGGCAATGCCCGGTCGACCCTGCAACCGGGCGTGCATCTTCTTCTCAGGTTGCAGCTCTCTCAGACACGGCAGACCTGAATGTTCGGCCTCAGAATGCCAATTACCGTCAGTTCGGGGTGCGGGTCGAACATTTCGACGCAAGTTCCGAAGCTTGCGAGCGCTCGTCAGTGACCACCGCGACGGCCTCACCCTCTCACGTTCCCAGGCCGATCGGTCTTGTACTCCGTTTGGGCGTCGCCGCAATCTGTCTGGCCGTGCCGCTTGGCTATGCGATGACGAGACAAAACTGGATCGAAAGAGCCCCCGCCATTTCGCAGGCGCAAGGCTCCGCCCATCCGGAACCTTCGCGATCCTTCGAGCTTCCGGCGAGTGCTGCGCTAGGCATGCATAGACCAGCCCAGGGAGACGGGCGCACGAATGTCGAATTGCTCAATCCGGATCTTAGGGTAGCTCGGGCGCAAGTCGGGGCAGTTCGTGCTCAAGCAGCCGCTGCCAGGGAATTGGCCCGCCAGGAGCAGGGGGCGGCGGAAGGCGAGCGCGCAAGGAGCGCCGCTCTGCAGAAAGCGCTCCTCGCGTCAAGCAAGCCGATCGACGCGCTGAGGGCAACCATGGCAGCCGCCGACAACGCACGCGAGGAGCGATTGCGCAACGAACTCGCGGCAGCTCGAACCCTTGACGCACTTCGACGCATTGCGGGAGATGCCCGCACGCTGCTGCGCGAGACCGCCAACTATGTTTTTGTGGAGATGCCCGCTGCTCATCTGGAGCGTCAGCGAACGGAGTGGCTGGCGCGCGAGCTATCGCGAGCGCGGGCGCAAATCGAACAGCTTGAGATCGAGACCGCCAAGGATCGCACCAAGGCCAAGGTTTCGCTGGCGCAAGCGAGCGGAATGCTCGATGACGAGCGCCGGAAGTCTGCGGACCTTCGTGGCGATCTCGCCAAAGTCGAACTGTCCAATGCCGCGCTCGTGGAGCGCGCGGACGCGGCTGAGCAGGAACGGACCGCTGCTGTCAAAGCGAGACAGCGTGCCGAACAGACTGCAGCCGAGACGGCGCAGGCTCTGGCACGAGAACGCGCTGCAGCAGTCTCGATCCATGAGGATCTCGACAGAACTCGCCGCGAGCGCGACGCCGCCCGAGCACTCGTGGCAGGGGTCGCCGGCTTGAAGACGGCTCTGGACAAGCAACGCGAAGCCGCTGCTTCTCTTGCCCGCGACCTAGCCACCGCGCGTGCCGACAATGACAGGCTCAGGACTGAGCGCCCCAGCGCGCAGGTCGAACCGTCGCCGAGGCCGCGTTCTGCCCGCGCAGCAGCCGCGACCGGCCAAGTGAAGGCTGTCAGCCAGAAGACTGCACGCAGCAAGGTTCGCAATCCGTCCCGGACGACCCGCGTGCGTTCTATCACACTTCCCTATTCGCTCAGGCCGATACAGACGACATTGGAGTGATTTCCAAAACGACTGCGCGATCCCTCTTTAAGGCCCCGATTATTGAGGTCATAGCCTCGCGCCCTCCGTTAGGCCGGGATGAATCATCTCTTTCGAATTCGTCCTGCTCCCCTCGGCGAGGAGTCTGCGCGATGCGCTATGTCAGTCCGATCACGCTGCCTGTCGCATTCAATTCGCATTGAATCGGCGCCCGCCGCGTCTCTACGTTGCCTTGCCGCACATAGTCGATGCTGACCTCAATGGGAGCCGAGATCGTATCTGGGCTCGGGCGCTGTATGAAACCTGCGCTGCTGACGCGCACACTGGTCGCACCGAACGGGGCGGCAGCCGACTCGACTGCATCATGGCAGGCGCGAACGACTTCATCTGGGACGCCCGGCAGCGCTGCGATTGGACTGACCGTCAATGAATTGTTGCTGTCGTTGGAAGGCTGTAGGGTGGGCGGGAGGCCGAGCGACCGTCCGCGGTCTGCGGACGGGACGGTACTGGCCGTAGTTGGCGCCTCTACGGTCGTTGTAGTGGCGCTGGTCTCGCCGTCGTCCACCGGGGAACTACTGCTGGGGCTGGGGCTGGGCTCGCCGCTAAGCCCTTCGTGCGGACCGCTATTGCGGCCTTCGCTGCGATGGCTGCCAGCGCCGTGGCTTCCGCCACCATTGTCACCATGATGGCCGCCAGCGCCTTGCCCTCGGCCGTTCTGGCCGCCGGCTGCAGTACTTGCGCAGGCTACCGCGATCGAGCAAGCGACTACGAGAAATGCCCAGCTGGATCCACGGGATTGACGCACGACGACCTCCATAGGTGTGCCGGTCTGACCGTCTTTCCGCGGCATGCAGTCAGAACGGCGCAACCGCCGCTGCCCCCAAAGGCGAACTCGCGAGTAAGGCGCCCACGCAAGCAATTAGGGGAGGAGTCCGGCGGAGCAAGGCCCCCGGCCCTTCCTATTGCCGAGCAACCCAGCTACCGATTCGCGCAATGTTCAGCCGGCTGATTGGAGGAGTTAGCTATGCCAACATTCCGGAGGGACCATCGAAAAGGTGACCCCTCACGCCTTCCCATAAGGACGCCGCGACGTTAGGTTCGGCGACCGCCACAAGCACCCCCTTACTCAAGGAAAACCATGTACGCAGGCAGAAAATTCGCGGCCTTCCTCTTCGATATGGACGGCACGCTCATCAATTCCATCGCCTCCGCGGAGCGAGTGTGGAGCGATTGGGCACGCCGCCAAGGCCTCGACGTCGCCGCCTTCCTGCCGACGATCCATGGCGTGCGGGCAATCGAGACCATCACCGGCCTGGCACTCCCAGGCGTCGACCCGGCGCGCGAGGCTGAATTGCTGCTGAAGGCCGAGGCGGCCGATCTGGACGGCATTCTCCAGATCGCCGGCGCCGTGGCGTTTCTCAACGCGCTGCCGCCCGAGCGTTGGGCGATCGTGACCTCCGCGCCACGTGAACTGGCGCTGTTGCGCATGAAGGCTGCCGGCATCCCTGTCCCGGCCGTTCTCGTCGCGGCGGAAGATGTTTCCCACGGCAAGCCGGCGCCCGATTGCTTCCGGCTTGGCGCGGAACGGCTCGGCTTCGATGCGCGCGACTGCCTCGTGTTCGAAGATGCTCCGGCTGGCATCATCGCAGCCGAGGCGGCGGGCGCGGCGGTCATGGTCATCAACGCCACGCATACGCATCCGTTGCCAACACAGCATGCCGCGATCGCGGGCTACGACGGCGTCGGCATCACCGTTGACGAGCGTGGCTGGATCGCGCTCGAGCCGCAGCGCAGCGACGCCTAAAGATGTAGCGCAACGCCGTCCAAAGGTGTGTTGAGATTCAGGTCAGGCTTGCAGGTCAGCATCACCTGAATATCAACATATCCTTAGAAGTCGCTGGTCAGGCCCTTTACCTCCCAGTCGCCATAGCGACCGGGCTCCTTCCCGCTGCGGCCGCCGATTTCCTTCGGCACTGCGGCTTCCTTCTCCAGATACTTCACGCGTCTCGCTTCGGCTTCCGCGAGCGCACGTCTGGCTGCTGGCGTCAGCGTCTTTGGCTCGACGTCACGGCCAAGGTCGGCATCGATTTTACTGGTTTCGTCGTTCATGCGATATTTCCAGCGGATTGAAACAGGAACTGGCGTTTCCCATCATATAGCGATGAACTCACGACGATCGACCCCCTTTCGCTATCGCCTCGACAGGAGCAGACGATGAACACAATTCGCACCGCCATGCTTCTTGCCGCAATGACGGCACTGTTCATGGGTGTCGGCTTTTTAATCGGCGGATCGGGCGGCATGATGATCGCGCTGCTGATCGCCGCCGGCACCAATCTGTTCAGCTATTGGAACGCGGACAAAATGGTGCTGTCGATGAACCGCGCCGTCGAGGTCGACGAAAGGACCGCGCCCGAATATTATGCTATCGTCCAGTCGCTGGCCAAACAGGCTGGCCTGCCGATGCCGAAGACCTACCTGATCGACAATCCGCAGCCGAACGCCTTCGCCACCGGCCGCAATCCGCAAAACGCGGCGGTCGCCGCCTCCACCGGTCTGTTGCAAGCTTTGACGCATGAAGAAGTCGCAGCTGTCATGGCGCACGAACTCGCCCATGTGCAGCACCGCGACACGCTGACCATGACGATCGTCGCCACCTTTGCCGGCGCCATCTCGATGCTCGGCAACTTCGCCTTCTTCCTTGGCGGCAACCGCGACAACAACAGCCCGTTCGGCTTTGTCGGCGTGCTGGCGGCGATGATCGTGGCGCCCTTTGCCGCGATGATCGTGCAGATGGCTGTCAGCCGGACCCGCGAATACGCGGCCGACCGGCGCGGCGCTGAAATCTGTGGACACCCGCTCTGGCTGGCATCCGCCCTTGACAAGATCGCTCGCGGCGCCGAACGCATCCGCAACCCCGATGCCGAGCGCAATCCGGCAACCGCGCATCTCTTCATCATCAATCCTCTTTCCGGCGAGCGTATGGACAGTCTGTTTTCCACACACCCGAACACAGAAAACCGCATCGCTGCTCTGCAGGCGATGGCGCAGCAGATGCAAGGCGGCGAAACCCGGGCCGCCCCGCGCCAGGCCCCGACGCCACGGCAGGCGGACGAACAGCGGCCATCCGGCCCCTGGGACCAGGCAGCACAACCCGAGCAGCCGGCGGAACCAGCCAAGCCGAAATCCAACCCGTGAGGCCGCAACCCGACCGGGCCCAAGGGCCGGTGGTCGTGAGCGTGGCGGACAGAGGACCTCGACGCACGGTTTCAGGCGATCAGGAACACAAAGACGGCGGCGACTTCGTTGCCGGCCTCGCCGCCCGCAAGACGGCGGCGCGCCTGCTTGCCGCCGTCATCGATGCCAGGACACCGCTTGACGGGCTGACCGATCATGAGAACGGCCACCCGCAATACAAGGCGCTAGACCTGCGCGACCGTGGCCTGGTCCGTGCCATTCTGGTCACCGCATTGCGCTATCGCATGACCATATCGGGGCTGCTGGCGCGGCGCCTGGAAAAGCCGCTGCCGCCCAACGCTACCGCGCTGTCGCACATATTGCATGTGGCAGCCGCACAGATCCTGTTCCTCGATATTCCCGACAGCGCAGCGGTCGACCTCGCTGTGACCCATGCCAAGTCCGATCCGCGCACGGTGCGATTCTCCGGCCTCGTCAACGGTGTGCTGCGCACGTTGGCGCGCGCCAAGGAAACGGAACTGCCTGCCGCCCTTGCCGCCACCGACGAAGCGCCCAAATGGTTTTCCGACCGGCTGAAGTCGACTTACGGCAATGAGAAGGCCAGACGGATCCTGGCAGCCCACCGCGTCGAGGCGCCGGTCGACTTTTCGGTCAAGGCCGATCCCGAACTGTGGGCCGAAAAGCTCGGCGGCATCGTCCTGCCGACCAGCACGATCCGGGTCGAGAATCTCGTCGGGCCCGTCACCGAACTGCCCGGCTTTGCCGATGGCGCCTGGTGGGTCCAGGACGCCGCGGCCAGTCTGCCTGCCCGGTTGTTCGGCGATGTCAGGGGACTTCGCGTCGCCGATCTCTGCGCGGCCCCCGGCGGCAAGACCGCGCAGCTCATTCTCGCCGGCGCCAAGGTCACCGCCGTCGACACCTCGAAAAACCGGCTGGTGCGGCTGACGCAAAACCTCGACCGTCTCGGTCTGTCCGCCGAGATCGTCCAGGCCGATTTGCTCAAATACGAGCCTAAGGAATTGTTCGACGCCGTTCTCCTCGACGCACCCTGCTCGTCGACAGGCACGGTGCGGCGGCATCCCGATGTGCCATGGACCAAGACGGTGGCCGATGTCGAAAAACTCGCCGACCTGCAACGCAGGCTGCTCGGCCGCGCCGTCACGCTGGTGAAACCCGGCGGTCGGATCGTCTTTTCCAACTGTTCGCTCGACCCGCTCGAAGGCGAGGACCTCTATCGCGCCTTTCTGGCCGGCACGGCTGACATAGCCAATGATCCGCTGCAGCAAGGCGAGATCGCCGGCATCGATCCGTTCCTGACGCCACAAGGCACACTGCGCACCACGCCCGCCGATCTGGATCTTGGTTCGCCCGGGGTTTCCGGTCTCGATGGCTTCTTCGCGGCTCGCATCCGCCGAGCCGGCTAATGCATGTCGCCCAAAAGTGTGCAGCGGTTTTGGGACAACGACATGCATAAAACAGAATACCAAAGCGCGTTGCATTCGACCGGTCGGGCGCGACGCGCTTTGATTTAACTGCCCGGATTTACCGGCTTTTTTGGCGACTATCGGGGTCAATACCGGGTGAGCCGGCATCGTCCGATGGAATTCGCCTTCGCACGAGTCCAGCAATCATGTAAACTCGGTGCTGGGGTAGAGGACGATCAGGAGGGGTTTTGGCAGTTGCTGCCAGCAGCACGACGCGCCTGTGGACGCTTGTCGCGAAGGAGTTTTGGCGCAAAACGCGCCGGCGCCTGCGTGCCGGGCCGGTCTACCGCTGGCGCTATTTTGGCCGCACGCCGGAACGTGTGCTGATCGCACCGCCGGACCTGCGCCTCGCCGACCCGCAGATCGCACTCGAGATCTACTACGGCCGCTATCCCCTGTCGGGGCATCTGGTCGAGACCGGCGGCAAGTCGCCTTTCCAGATCAACGTGCCCAATCATGGCTGGCAGAAAACGCTGCACGGTTTTCGCTGGCTGCGCCACATGCGCGCCGCCGCCACGGATCTTGCCGCCGCCAACGCCCGCGCCCTGGTTTCCGACTGGATCGTCATGCATGGCAGCCATATTTCCGGCGTCGCCTGGGAGTCCGGCACGACGGCCAAGCGCATTATCGCCTGGCTGCAGCACTCGTCCGTCGTGTTGCAGGGGGCCGAGTTCCCCTTCTACCGCGCCTTTCTGAAATCGCTCGCCGTCCAGATCCGCTACCTCAGGTCGATGGCGCGCGAAATGCCGGACGGCAAGGACAGGCTGCGCGCCCGCATCGCGCTCGCCTTCGCCGCTTTGTCCCTGCCGGCGCCAGCCTCGGCGCTGCGTGGCGCGACCCGCAACCTTGCCGCGGAACTCGACCGCCAGATCCTTGCCGACGGCGGACACATTTCGCGCAATCCGATGGTCGTCCTGGAAATCCTCGCCGACCTTCTGCCGCTGCGGCAGACCTATGCCAATCAGGCGGAGACGCCGCCGCAGGCGCTGATCGGCGCCATCGACCGCATGCTGCCGGCGCTGCGCTTCTTCCGCCATCAGGACGGCAGCCTCGCCCGCTTCAACGGCATGGGCGCCACCATCCACGACCGCATCGCCACCATCCTGCGCCATGACGACACCGCCGGCGCGCCGCTGCTGCATGCGCCGCATTCCGGCTATGAGCGCCTGTCGATGGGCGGCGTGACGGTCATAGCCGACACCGGCCTGCCGCCGCCGATCGACGTGTCCAACGCCGCGCACGCCAGCTGCCTCGCCTTCGAGCTGTCGTCCGGCCGCCAGCACTACATCGTCAATGCCGGCATCGACACCTATGGCGCGGCTGAATTCCGGCCGCTGGCGCGAGCCACCGCCGCGCACTCGACCGCCACCATCAACGACACCTCGTCGGCACGCTTCAGCCATTCGCTGCGCGTCAACGACCTGCTCGGTTCGCCGCTGATCGGCGGCCCGCAGCATGTGCAGTGCAAGCGCACCGACCAGAAGGGCATTCAGGGGTTCATCGCCCGCCATGATGGCTATGTCCCCCGCTTCGGCTTCCTGCATGAGCGCGAACTGAAGCTCTCCTCGGACGGCAATGTGCTGGCCGGCAGGGACCGCTTCCAGCGGCCCGGCAATGCGGCGATCCGCAACAACGGCCGCGACTTCGTCACCGTCCGCTTTCACGTCCACCCCGACATCAACTTGCTGCAGGACGAGCATGATCGCCTGGTGATGACCGCCGACCAGGCCGACACGTGGGTGTTTACGGCAGCCGAAGTGGTGCCGGAGGTCGAGGAGTCGATCTATTTCGCCGGTCTTGGCGGCCCCCGCCGCACCCGCCAGATCGTGCTTGCCTTCAAGGCCTCGGAAGTCGCCGAAATCCACTGGCAGCTGACGCGCACCGGCATCGCCGGTTATCCGGAAAACAGCTGAGCCTGCCTGACCGCCGGTTTGATTTCCGGGCGGCATGTGCTACGGGCGCGGCATCCATCACACCAGTCGTGAAAGGCCGCCACCCCATGGCCGTCGCCGCCAAGAACATTCCCGCGCCTGACCTCGTTCCGGTGCGTCGCGCCCTGCTCTCCGTTTTCGACAAGACCGGGCTCATCGATTTCGCCAAAACGCTGGCAGCGGCCGGCGTCGAGTTGGTCTCGACCGGCGGCACGGCAAAGGCGATCGCCGAAGCGGGCCTGGCGGTGCGCGACGTCTCTGAGCTCACCGGTTTTCCCGAGATCATGGATGGCCGCGTCAAGACCTTGCATCCCAGCGTGCATGGCGCGCTGCTTGGCGTGCGCGACGATCCGGAGCATTCCGCGGCAATGCGCAAATACGGCATCGAGCCGATCGATCTCGTCGTCTCCAATCTCTATCCGTTCGAGGAGGTCCGCCGCTCCGGCGCCGATTACGCATCGATCGTCGAGAACATCGACATCGGCGGACCGGCAATGATCCGCGCCTCGGCAAAGAACCATGCCTATGTCGCCATTGTCACCGATCCCGGCGACTACGCCTCGGTGCTGAACGCGCTGGAGATGAACATCGGCTCGCTGTCGCTGGATTTCCGCAAGAAGCTGGCTGCCAAGGCCTTTGCCCGCACCGCCACCTATGACGCGGCGATCTCCGGCTGGTTCGCGGAAGCGCTCGAGATCGAACACCCGACATGGCGCGCCTTCGGCGGCAAGCTGGTCGAGGTGATGCGCTACGGCGAGAACCCGCATCAGAGCGCCGGCTTCTACGTCAATGGCGACAAGCGGCCGGGCGTCGCCACGGCGCGCCAGCTTCAGGGCAAGCAGCTTTCCTACAACAACATCAACGACACCGACGCCGCCTTCGAACTGGTCGGCGAATTCGATCCAAACCACTCAGCCGCCGTCGCCATCATCAAGCACGCCAACCCGTGCGGCGTCGCCGAAGGCGCTTCGCTGAAGGCGGCCTACGTCAAGGCGCTGGCCTGCGATCCGGTTTCGGCCTTCGGCGGCATCGTCGCTATGAATCGCATCCTCGACGCCGAGGCCGCCGGAAAAATCGTCAAGACCTTCACCGAGGTGATCATCGCGCCCGGCGCGACCGACGAGGCAGCAGCAATCGTCGCGGCAAAGAAAAACCTGCGTCTGCTGGTGACCGGTGGCCTGCCGGACCCGCGCACATCAGGCACGACGGTCAAATCCGTCGCCGGCGGCCTGCTCGTCCAGTCCCGCGACAACGCCGTCGTCGACGACCTTGAGCTGAAAGTGGTGACCAAGCGCGCGCCGACATCGGCCGAAATGGCCGACCTGAAATTCGCCTTCCGCATCGCCAAGCACGTCAAGTCCAACGCCATCGTCTATGTCAAGGACGGTGCCACTGTCGGCATCGGCGCCGGCCAGATGAGCCGGGTCGATTCTTCACGCATCGCCGCGCGCAAGGCGCTCGACGCCGCTGAGGCAGCGGGCCTTGCCGAACCGCTGACCAAGGGCTCGGTCGTCGCTTCCGACGCCTTCTTCCCCTTCGCCGATGGGCTGCTGGCCGCGATCGCCGCCGGCGCCACCGCCGTCATCCAGCCGGGCGGCTCGATGAACGACAAGGACGTCATCGCTGCCGCCGACGAACACGGCATCGCCATGGTGTTTACTGGCGTGAGGCATTTCCGGCATTGAGCGTTCTTCCTTTTCCCTTTGCGGAAAAGGAAGAAGCGCTGTTGCTATTCGCTTGGCCGGTCCGCCGGATAGGGCGTGTTGACCAGGATCGCCATGCCGAGCCCAAGGAACAGCACGATGACCGCCATGCCGAGGCGCGCCGAGCCACTGGCCAGGGTGACGGACGCGACCATGAACGGCGCCAGGAAACTGGTTGCCCTGCCGGCCAGCGCGTAAATGCCGAAATAACGGCCGGATTCGGCGGCTGTGACGCTGCGCGCCATATAGGACCGTGACGACGCCTGCACCGGCCCGAAAGCCACGCCGATCAACAGGCCGAAGAAGATGTAGGCCTTTTCCGCCGCCGTACCGAACAGGCCGCCGCTGTCTGGTCCGGGCATCATCCAGAGGCCGAACAAAGTGTAGCCCGGTCCGGTCGAGACGATGCCGATCGTGGCGATGCTGAGCAGGATCAGTGAGATCATCACGATGGTTTTGGAGCCAAGCGCCGTGTCGAGACGGGCTGCAGCCAGGCAGCCGAAGATGGCGACGACGTTGAGAATGATGCCGAAAATGCCGATCTCGGTGATCGACCAATGGAACATTGCAGCCGCAAATGTACCACCCAGCGCCAGCAGCGCATTGACGCCGTCCTGATAGATCATGCGGGCGACGAGGAAGCGAAAGATACCGCTGCGCTTGCGCACCTCACCCAGTGTTACTTTCAGCTCCGCCAACCCCTCTCGCACCGCCGGCCCGATCGGGATGCCCTTGATGGCGTCCGGCGTGAAGAAGAACATCGGCAGGATGAAGAGGAAATACCAGCCGGCCGACAGCGGCCCGGTGGCCCGGGCGTCCTCGCCGAGCTTCGGGTCGAGGCCGAACAGCGGGTCGATGCCGATGATCGTCTTGCCCGTTTCCGGCGAACCGGCCATGCAGGCGACCACGAAGATCAGCGCGATCATCCCGCCGAGATAACCAAGACCCCAGGCCATGTTGGAAATCCGGCCGATCTCGCTCTTCGGCACCAGGCGCGGCATCATCGAATCGTTGAACACGGTCGAAAATTCGGCCGCGACCGACGCCAGCGAGAACAAGAACACGACAAGGAAAAGGTTCGAACCGGGGGCCGCGAACCAAAGCAGGCAAAGGCTGGTGACCTTGACCGCGGCGAAGAACGCGATCCACGGCTTGCGTGGGCCGGTCTGATCGGCGATCGAGCCGAGGACCGGCGACAGCACGGCGATGACCAGGCCTGCCGCGGCGATGCCGTAACCCCAGGCCGCCTGGCCGGATTCCGGATCGCTCGCCATGCGCGAGACGAAGTAAGGCCCGAAGATAAAGGTGGTGACGACCGTGAAGAACGGCTGCGCCGCCCAGTCGAACAGCATCCATCCCCAGATGCCGCGCCCAGACGCACGCTGCAGTGCTATTTCGGTCATGTCCCCTCCGATCGCCTTCGTAACGCTAGCGGTTGGCCCATGTCTGCATGTTTTGCAGTGCGCATGCAAACGACCACGATTGGCGCAGCTTATCAGCCGGCTGAACGGGCAGCGCCAACCGCGCCAAACGAATCTCGCTCACATCCCCGTCAGATCACTCATCAGCCCGGAAGCGACCGATAGCCGCGACACGGTGATGTCGCCGCCCTCGGTGAGCGCCTGCAGCCGGTCGCGGATGCGCGCCACTCGTTCGCCACCGGCTTCCAGCCAGGTCGCTACCGGATCGGCCGTCTTGGCGTGGCCGGTGAGCGCCGCCACAGCGATGCCGCGCCGTGCGGCGCCGATCATGTCGGTGGCGCGCGAAAGCGCCAGCTGGTCGTAATAGTCCGATGGCGTGATCGAGCGTGCAGCATCCTCGACACGCGGGATACGGAAGGCATCGCTGACCGCGAAGAACGCCCTGGCCGCCACGACGATGTCGGCGCCGGCCGTACGCGCCGTCAGCGCGATGTCGGGGATCAGTTCCGCCACCTCGCTCAGCGCCAGCTGCCCGGCCAGCCGTTCCGGCGCACCGCTCTTGAACAGCCCGTGGCGCTTCTCCTCGATCCGCTCGCGCGAGAAAGCCGGCAGCAGCGAAACGAGCTTGGGCTCCAGCGCCTTGCGGGCTTCCAGCAGCTCAGTGATGCGCTGGCCAAGCGGTGCCGTGCCGGTGTCGTTCTTCAGATACCACCCGCTCGTCACATAGATCAGCCGGCTGACCATCTGATAGAGATCGAGCTGCACCTGGCCGTCGATCTGATTGTCGAGCGCGTCGATCTCGCGATAGAGCGCCGGCAAGGCAAAACCATCGCGCACTACCGCGAAGGTCCGCACCACGTCGGCGGCGGTGCGCCCCGTGGCTTCCTGCAGCCGGTTGACGAAGGACGGGCCGCCGCGATTGACCAGATCGTTGGCGACGACCCGCGTGATGATCTCGCGGCGCAGCCGATGGCCGTGGATCTCGGCGGCGTATTTCTTCGCCATCCGGTCCGGGAAATAGCCCATCAGGTCGCGGTCGAAATGCGCATCGTCCGGCACGTCGCTGGCGACGATGTCGGAAAACAGCACGATCTTGGCATAGGCGAGCAAGACGCCGAGCTCGGCCCTGGTCAGCGGTTCGCCGCGCGCTTCGCGATCGGCAAGCGCTGCCGGCGACGGTAGTGTCTCGACGGCGCGGTCGAGCAGGCCCCGCGCCTCCAGCGCCGTCATGAAACGGCTCTGATGCGCGATGTCGGCGAGGCCGCGCTTGCGGGCGATCGAAAGCGCCAGCGTCTGCTGGTAGTTGTTGGACAGGACGAGCGAGCCGACCTCGTCGGTCATCTCGGCCAGCAGCTTGTTACGTGCCGGGCGCGTCAACGATCCCTTGCGCATGGCGGACGCCAGCGCGATCTTGATGTTGACCTCGACGTCGGAGCAGTTGACGCCGCCGGAATTGTCGATGGCGTCGGAATTGCAGCGGCCGCCATTCATGCCGAACTCGATGCGCGCGCGCTGCGTGACGCCGAGATTGGCGCCCTCGCCGATCACCTTGGCGCGCACCTCCAGCGCGGTGATGCGGATGGCATCATTGGCGCGGTCGCCGACCTCGGCATTGGTCTCGTTCGAAGCCCGCAAATATGTGCCGATGCCGCCGAACCACAGAAGATCGACCGGCGCCTTCAGGATGGCGGTCATGATCTCGACCGGCGTGGCGGTCGTCTTGCCGAGGCCGATCGCTGCTGCCGCTGCCGCCGGCAAGGTGATCGACTTCTGGTTGCGCGAGACGATGATGCCGCCTTCCGACAGTTTGGTCTTGTCGTAGTCCTGCCAGCTCGAGCGGGGGAGAGCGAACATGCGCTCGCGCTCGGACATCGACGCGGCCATGTCCGGATCGGGATCAATGAAGATGTCGCGATGGTCGAAGGCGGCGATCAGCCGGGTCTTCGGCGACAAAAGCATGCCGTTGCCGAACACGTCGCCCGACATGTCGCCGACACCGACGACGGTGAAGGGCGAGGTCTGGATGTCGCGGTTGATCTCGCGGAAATGCCGCTTGACCGCTTCCCAGGCGCCCTTGGCGGTGATGCCCATCTTCTTGTGATCGTAGCCGGCCGAGCCGCCGCTGGCGAAGGCGTCGTCGAGCCAGAAGCCGTGCTTCTCCGAGATCGCATTGGCGGTGTCGGAGAAGGTCGCCGTGCCCTTGTCGGCGGCGACGACGAAATACGGATCGTCCGGGTCGCGGCGCACGACGCCGGCCGGCGGGATGACACCGTCGAGGCCGATATTGTCGGTGATCGACAGCAGGCTGGAGACGAAGTTCTTGTAGGCCGATGTGCCGGCCTCGAAGATCGCATCGCGGCCGGCGCTCATCGGCAGCTTCTTGGGATAGAAGCCGCCCTTGGCGCCGACCGGCACGATGACGGCGTTCTTGACCTGCTGCGCCTTGACCAGGCCGAGCACCTCGGTGCGATAGTCCTGGGCGCGGTCCGACCAGCGCAGGCCGCCGCGCGCCACCGGACCGAAGCGCAGGTGCAGCCCCTCGACCTCGGAACCGTAGACGAAGATCTCCCGCCACGGCCGCGGCGCCGGCAATCCTTCCACCGCATGCGAATCGAGCTTGATCGCCAGCGACTGGCCTTTCTCTTTCGTATCGGCAACGAAATGATTGGTGCGCAGCGAGGCTTCGATCAGATTGAGATAACGCCGGATGATGGTGTCGTCGTCGATATTCGGCACATCTTCCAGCGCGTCCTTGATCTTGGCCTTGAGGTGCTTTGCCGCCACCACGCCTTCTGTCTCGGCCGTTGGGCCAAGCCGGGCGATGAACAGCGCATGCAGGCCGCGCGCGATGTCGGGATAGCGGTTGAGCGCAGCGGCGATGAAATCCTGGCTTTGCGGAATGCCGACCTGCTGCAGATAGCGGCCATAGGCGCGCAGGATGGTGATCTCGCCTGACCACAGGCCGGCGGTCTGGGCAAGGCCGTTATAGCCGTCATTGTCGACGTCGCCGCGCCAGACGGAAAGGAACGCGTCCTCGAACACCGCGCCGCCATCGGCAAGGTCGATCGGCTTGCCGTAGCTGTTCTCCAGCTCCATGTCGTGGATGAAGACCAGGCCGGGCTGATCACTACTGATCATGCCGGACTGATCATTACTGATCATGCCGGACTGATCATTACTGATCATGCCGGACTGGTCGTCGCCGACCTCGAAAGTGCGCTCGCTGATGACGCGGAAGCCGATGTTTTCCAGCACAGGCACCCGCCGCGACAACGCCACCGGGCTGCCGTGGTGATAGATCTTCAGCGAAGCCTGGTGCGGCTTCTGCTCGGCATGACGATAATAGTCGATGGCGATCGGATTATCGGCGCTGATTTTGGCAATGCGCCGAGCATCGGCCAGCGCCACCGCCGCGCTGAACGAATCGCGGTAGCTTTCCGGCAGCCGCGCCGCAATCGCCTTCAACGCCTGGTCGCCGCCACTGGCCTCCGCCGCATCGGAAAGGGCATCTTCCCACGTGCGCACGATGTCCCGGATCGCCGCCTCGATCGTCGCCTGCTCGACCTTCGGCGTCTTGCCGCCGGATCGGCCGATGATGAAATGCACTCGCGCCAGCCCGCCTTCGGGGAAGGCCGGGTAATAGGCCGACAGCCGGCCTTCGAACATGGTTTTCAGATAGAGGCCGATCTTCTCGCGTACCACGCTGTCGTAACGGTCGCGCGGCACGAAGACGAGGATCGAGACGAAACGGTCGAACTGGTCGGCGCGCACCAACGCCCGCACCCGCGGCCGCTCGACCAGGCCGAGAATGGCGGCGGCGTGCTTCCTCAGGATCGGCACCGGCACCTGGAACAACTCGTCGCGCGGATAGCTCTCCAAAACGTTGATCAGCGCCTTGCCGGAGTGATCGTGGCGGTCGAAGCCGGACTTGGCGATGATGGTTTCGGCCTTTGAGCGGAGATAAGGGATCTTCATCACCGAGCGCGTGTAGGCGGTCGAGGTGAACAGGCCAACGATACGCAATTCGCCCGCAAGCGTGCCCTTTGCGGTGTAGGTCTTGACACCGATGTAATCGAGATAGATTCGGCGATGCACGGAAGACTTGGCATTGGCCTTGGTGACGATCAGTGGCTCCGGCCCATGCAGGAAAGCGCGGATTTCCGGCGTTGTCGTCACCGCTTCGGTGCCGCGCCTGAGAACCAGCACATCGGGATCGGCGAGGATGCCGAGGCCGGGCTTGTCGGCGCGTTCCAGATTGCCGCTTTCCTCGCCGCCGGTGTATTTGAATTCGCGCATGCCGAGGAAGGTGAAATTGTCGTCGCGCAGCCACTCGAGGAAGGCGATCGCCTCGGCGACGCTCTTCTTGTCGAGCGGCACGGCCGTATAGCGGAACTCGGAAATCGCCTGATCGAGGCGGGCCAGCATCGGTCTCCAGTCGTTGACTGCGGCATGAACCTGGCCGAGCATCTTGCGCAGCCGCTCGGTCAGTCCGCTCGCCTGCTCCGCGGTCAGCCGCGGGATATGGACATGGATGACGCTCAGCCGGTGGTGATTGCCGTCATCCCTAGCGAAATTGCCGTCGCCGAGGATTTCGTCGACACCGCTCTTGCCGTGACGCACCACGATGACAGGGTGGGTGACAAGAGTCGGTTCGCCTGATGTCTCGGTGACCTCGCCGAGGATGGAATCGAACAGGAAGGGCATGTTGTCGTTGACGACCGTGATGACCGTCATCGGGCGGCCGTCTCGCATGACGCCGGAATCGGCATCGACGGCGACAACGCACTCGCCTTTTTTATGAGCGGCAACAGCCCGGCCGGCGAGATCGGCGGCGCGTTCGAGGTCGGCTACCTCATAAGTGGCGATGTCTTCAGCCGGCGCGCGGGCGAGCAGATAATCGGCGAGCCTGGCTGGCCTTTCCTCCGCTTTTGTCGCTGCCGTGGCTCTTTTCTTCGGCTTGCTCGCGGATTTCACGCTGGCCATCACGCACTTCCCTCCCGTCAATGCTTTTACGACTATGGTAGCAGATGACCGCTGTTTGGCGACAAAGGTTTGACGGCTTGCAAAGAAATATCGGAATTCGGCAACAAGACGTCATCCAACGAGGAGAAATGACCCATGACCGGCAAAATCACCGCGCTTGACCTTGGCCTGAGAGATCAGAGCGAGGCGACAAAAGCCTATTTCGCCAAATGCGAGGAGAAGCTCGGCCTCGTCCCCAACGTGCTGCGCGCCTATGCCTTCGACGACAAAAAGCTGCGTGCCTTCACCGACATGTACAACGATTTGATGCTCGGAGAATCCGGCCTGTCGAAGCTGGAGCGCGAGATGATCGCGGTCGCCGTCTCTTCGATCAACCATTGCTACTATTGCCTGACCGCGCATGGCGCGGCGGTACGCCAGCTGTCCGGCGACCCTGCGCTCGGCGAAATGATGGTGATGAATTTCCGCGCCGCCGATCTTTCGCCCAAGCAGACCACGATGCTCGAATTCGCCGTCAAGTTGACCGAGGAGCCGGCGAAGATCGTCGAGGCCGATCGGGCAGCACTTCGCAAGGCCGGCTTCACCGATCGCGACATCTGGGACATCGCCACGACCACTGCCTTCTTCAACATGTCGAACCGGGTGGCCGCGGCGATCGATATGCGGCCAAACGACGAATATCATGCCATGGCGCGGTGAGGTTGGTGGCGGCAACCCGACTAGGCCTTATATTGGCTGTTTCGCATTCTCGTTGCTTGTTTGCCGGTTTGGTCCGATGATCGGCAGGCGGCATGACCGCATGCCGGTTCGATGCCGCTCACCAAGGGAGGAGAACATGGCGAAGTATCTCTACGTCTATCATGGCTCGGGCAAGATGCCGACCGACGAGGCCGAGCGGAAAGCCGCAATGGACGCCTGGAACGGCTGGTACGGCAAGCTCGGCTCGGCCGTGGTCGACGGCGGCAATCCGGTCGGCATGTCGAAGATGGTGCTGCCCGGCGGCAAGGTCGAGAACAATGGCGGCAGCAATCCGACCGCCGGCTACACCATCGTCGAAGCGAAAGACATCGACGATGCCGTAGCCAAGGCCAAGGATTGCCCGATCCTGATGGACCCGGCCTTCAGCGTCGAGATCGCGCCGATCATCGAGATGATGTGACGGGTTACGACCGCGCCGCGATCGCTGCAGCCGCGCCGGCCATCGTAGTGGCACTGATGCGGTTGGCGATCTTCATGGCGCGCTTGCTCCTGAGGAGCTTGCGCGCCTGTGACGCGGCGAGCACCCAGGCCAGATCGATGGCGACCAGCACCACGGCCATGGTCGCCGTCAGCTCGACCCAGCCGACGACGCTGACCGAAGCGAGGTCGATGATGGTCGGCAGCAGCGCCAGGTAGAACATCATGATCTTGGGATTGCCGAGCGTCACCGCCATCCGGCGAAGAACAGCTTTGCCGGGGAATCCTCGCGCGGCATCTCGCTCTCTTTCGCGTCGACAGGTGCGGTCCACATCTTCCAGGCAAGGTAGGCGAGATAGGCGACGCCGACCCATTTCACGACGACAAAGGCAAAATGGAAGGTTTGCGCCACCACAGCCAGCCCGAACACCGCCAGCGACAGCCAGATGCCCTCGCCGATCCACATGGCGAGCAGGAACGGGAACACGTCGCGAAAACCTTTCGAGATGACGCGCGCGACAAGTGCCGCGATCGATGGGCCGGGCGAGCCGGCGGCAACGAACAAAGCGGCGGCGAAGATCAGGAGCGATGTGAGGTGCATGGGCCAGGATCTCTGTTTGAAAACCGTCGATGTCAGACATTAGCGCAAGTAACTTTGCTGCGGTAGCGCCGACAAGAACAGGCTTGCCCGTCCGGCATCTCGCGGCTAGAAGTGCCGCCGCGAAACAATTTTGAGCTTCACTTTGCCTACGTAACCGCCGGTCTCGTCAACTCCCCCGACACACTGCATGACGCCGCATTCGCGGTGTCTGTTTTCATGTTCACGTGTTCTTCTGGGCGGCGGTTCGAGACCGGTTTGGCACTGCTGAACCGCGTCGCGCGGCTTTTGCCCGTGACACCTGATTTCCAAAAACCGCAGCCTACCGCCACGCCGTGCCCGCATGGGCATCTCGACATCGCCGGCCTGATGAACTTCCCGACGGGAAGGGCTTATCGGCATGTCTGGATTTCTGCGTATCCATTGGGCGATCGCGCCCCAAACCCCACCTCGACCGCTCATCAACTGCAATCGCTGCGGCACCGTCAAGGCCTATTGCAGCAGTGGAAAATTCCGCGTCAACGCCAATGGCAAACGCATCGATGTCTGGCTGATCTATCGCTGCATCGACTGCGACAATTCCTGGAATTTCGGCATTTTCGAGCGCTGCAACCGCCGCGATATCGAACCGGCGCTGCTGCAGGCACTCGAAAGCAACGATCCGGCGCTGGCCCGGCGCCATGCCTTCGATGTCGTCGCACTGCGAAACCGGATCGGGCGTGTCGAGGAGTTTCCCGATGTCGCCGTTCACAAGTGCAGGCTTGGCGGCATAAGGGAGACCGCAACCGCGCTGGAACTCCAGCTTAGGCTCGAAATGTCGACATCCCTGCGACTCGACCGGTTGCTTGCCAGCGAACTCGGCATCTCGCGATCACGGCTTCAGGCGCTGGACGAGCGGCGACTGCTGATCGTCGTTGCCGACAGTGCCAACGCCTTGCGCAAGCCGATCCGCCAGGGAATGACGATCCGCATAGATCTGGCCGGTGAGGTCGACCAGGACGACATTATCTCGGCTGCCGGTGGTGAATGAAAAGAGTGCGGAGCAATTGGTTTGCTTCGCCCTCTCAGCTGTTGGAAATAGAGAAGATTACGCGGCGCCGACCGCCTTGGCCGACTTTTCGAAGCGCTTGCGCTCGTTCGGGTCGAGATAAAGCTTGCGCAGCCGGATGGTCTTCGGCGTGACTTCGACCAGCTCGTCGTCCTGGATCCAGGCCAGTGCGCGTTCCAGAGTCATGCGGATCGGCGGCGTCAGCTTCACCGCCTCATCCTTGCCGGCAGCGCGGATGTTGGTCAGCTTCTTGCCCTTGAGCACATTCACTTCGAGATCGTTGTCGCGGCTGTGGATGCCGATGATCATGCCCTGATAGACCTTGACGCCGGGGTCGATGACCATCGGGCCGCGGTCTTCCAGGTTCCACATGGCGTAGGCCACCGCCTCGCCTTGCTCGTTGGAGATCAGAACGCCGTTGGTACGGCCCGGCAGCTCGCCCTTGTAAGGCTCGTAGGCATGGAACAGCCGGTTCATCACGGCGGTGCCGCGCGTATCGGTCAACAGTTCCGACTGGTAGCCGATCAGGCCGCGCGTCGGCGCGTGGAAGACGATGCGCTGGCGGTTGCCGCCGGATGGGCGCAGCTCCACCATCTCCGCTTTGCGCTCCGACATCTTCTGCACGACGATGCCGGCATGCTCCTCGTCGACGTCGATAACGACTTCCTCGATGGGTTCCTGCAACTCGCCGTTCTCGCCCTTCTGCATGACGACGCGCGGACGCGACACGGCGATCTCAAAACCTTCGCGGCGCATCGTCTCGATCAGCACGGCCAGCTGCAATTCGCCGCGGCCGGAGACGAAGAACGAATCCTTGTCGGGCGATTCCTCGATCTTCAGCGCGACATTGCCCTCGGCCTCGCGCAGCAGGCGGTCGCGGATGACGCGGCTGGTCACCTTGTCGCCTTCCGTGCCGGCCAGCGGACTGTCGTTGACGAGGAAGGACATGGTCACGGTCGGCGGATCGATCGGCTGCGCATGCAGCGGCTCGCTCACCGCCGGATCGCAGAACGTGTCGGCGACGGTGCCTTTCGAGAGACCGGCAATGGCGACGATGTCGCCCGCCTGGGCTTCATCGATCGGCTGGCGCTCGAGGCCGCGGAAGGCGAGGATCTTGGAGATACGGCCGGTTTCGACCAGAGTACCGTCATGGTGCAGCACCTTGACCGGCTGGTTGGACTTCAGCGTACCCGATTCGATACGGCCGGTGATGATGCGGCCGAGGAACGGATTGGCTTCCAGGATGGTGCCGATCATGCGGAACGGGCCGGGATGCACGGTCGGCGCCGGCACATGCTTGATGACGAGGTCGAACAGCGGCGCCAACTGCTGGTCCTTCGGCCCTTCCGGGTTCTCCGAAACCCAGCCATCACGGCCCGAACCGTACAGAATCGGGAAGTCGAGCTGCTCATCGGTGGCGTCGAGGGCGGCGAACAGGTCGAACACCTCGTTGACCACTTCGACATGGCGGGCGTCCGGACGGTCGATCTTGTTGATGACCACGATCGGCTTCAGGCCGACCTTGAGCGCCTTGCCTACGACGAATTTGGTCTGCGGCATCGGCCCTTCGGCGGCGTCGACCAGCACGATGGCCGAATCCACCATCGACAGGATGCGTTCAACCTCGCCGCCGAAATCGGCGTGGCCGGGGGTATCGACGATATTGATGCGGGTATCCTTCCAGTCGACCGAGGTCGCCTTGGCCAGGATGGTGATGCCGCGTTCCTTTTCGAGGTCGTTGGAATCCATGGCGCGTTCTGCGACCCGCTGGTTGTCGCGGAAGGAGCCGGATTGCTTCAAAAGCTGATCGACAAGGGTGGTCTTTCCATGGTCGACGTGCGCGATGATCGCGATATTACGGATTTTCATGTTCTGGGTCTCGGGAGCGTTGCAGGCAGCAGGCCAAAAGGCGCTGCCTCTTTCGGTTGGGCGGCTCATACAGGGTTTTTCGCAATTGCGAAAGAGGAGGCGCGATACCAAATACTCATCAAATCTTAAGCATCTGCGTGTGAGATGATTTTGTTAACCAAGGCGGGAACCTTTCAGGGCCCGGGCAGTTCGAACGTCATGACCGATAAACTCAACCGATTTTGGCCGCTTATCGCGTCCGCTGCCTTTGCAATCCTGCTGGCGGCCAATGCCGCGCAGTCCGCCGCGACGCTGCGCGAAGCGCGCCCCGTTGCGCAGTCCGGCATCCAGACAGCCGAGCAGGTCTTCGCCGACGCACCCGACGGCGTCGACCCGATGGTGACCGGCCCGGTCAGCGCCTCTTTCAAGCAAAGACAGGACAGCGCCAACTGCGACAGCGCCGTCTGGCCGAACATTCCAATGGTCTGCTACCCGGACTAAGGCGGCGCTTTACCCCCGCCCGTCTCGCCAGCTTCGCTTTGCGAAGCCGGCGAAAAGTGCGTTTACGCCGACCGCACCGGGTCGAGCGTCACCTTGTAGAGTTCATTGTCGTCGCGATCCATCAGCCGCACGGTCATCTGCTCGCTGGCGCCTGAAATATCGACCAGCCCGAAGAATTGCAGGCCCGCCGATGGCGGCAGGTTCTGACCCTGTTCGGCAGTCGGCGCCTTGATGAACTTCAGTTCCGGCCCGAAGGTCATGTCGAAATCGTTGGGGCCGAACGTGCCGGCATGGATCGGGCCCGACACGAATTCCCAGAACGGATTGAAATCCTGGAACTGAGCCTTGTCCGGGTTGTAGTGGTGAGCGGCCGTGTAATGCACGTCGGCGGTTAGCCAGACGGTGTTGCTGATGCCGGCATTCTTGATGAAGCGCAGCAGGTCGGCGATCTCAAGTTCGCGTCCCTTTGGCAAGCCATTATCGCCATTGCTGACTGCCTCGGCGCCAACTTTCTTGGCGCCGTCGTCCCAGACGACCAGGCCGAGCGGCATGTCGGCAGCGATGATTTTCCAGGTCGCCTTCGAATTTGCCAGTTCGCGCTTCAGCCATTTCGTCTGCTGTTCGCCGAGAATGCGCGATTGCGGCGTCATCTCATCCTGCATGTCCGGACCATTGGGGCCGCGATAGGACCGCATGTCGAGGAAGAACACGTCGAGCAGCGGCCCGTAGGCGATCTTGCGATAGACGCGGCCGGGCTCGGACGGTTCGTAGCGGATCGTCGTCATTTCATGGAAGGCGCGCGCCGCACGGGCCGCCAGCACGTGGATGGATTTCTCCGTGTAGCGATTGTCGGCGCTGAGATCCTTCGAATCCGACCAATTGTTGAGCACTTCGTGGTCGTCCCACTGGTAGAAGGTCGGGCAGATGGCACTCAGGCCGAGCACGTTCCTGTCCATCATGTTGTATTTCCACTGGTCCCGGTACTCGTCCAATGTCTCGGCGACCTTGCGCTTGCCGTCGATCAGCACGACGTTCTTCCACTTGCCGCCGCCGGGCAGGTCGACCTCGTCCTTCATGGCGCCGTCGGCGTAGATGGTGTCGCCTGAATGCAGGAAGAAGTCGGGCGTATGCTTGCCGATCGTGGCGTAGGTCTTCATGCCGGTCTCGTCGATGCCCCAGCCCTGGCCGGCGGTGTCGCCCGACCAGGCAAATCGGATGTCGCGCTTCGAGGCCGGCGCCGTCCTGAAGCGGCCGATGATCGGCTCGGAAACGGCGTTGATGTCGGCGAGATCGGCTGATGTCATGCGGTAGAAGATGTCCTGATCGGAAGCGAGGTCGGTAAGCAGCCGCTTGACGGTGTAGTCGCTGGCCGGCGACGTATCGAGCGGCGCCAGGCGCGTCGCATTGGCGAAATTCTCCGTCGACGACACTTCGAACATGACGCGCGACGGGCGGTCGGTGCGCGTCCACACCATGCCGCTAGTGGCGTCGACATCGCCCGACTGGACGCCATGGGTGAAGGCTGGCCGCTGATTGGCGCGCGAATAGTATGGCAGCGCCAAGCTCGAGACCCCGGCCAGGCCAACGGCGCTGGCGGACGTGACGAAGGCGCGGCGGGTCATCGAGAGCTTGTTCATGGCTGTCTCCTGGGTGGCTTGAACGGTGCCACCAAGGTCCAGCGTCAATGTTTCAGGCGCATCTCGGGATGATGAAGGTTTGATAACAGTGAACAGGGTGATCTCCCCCCTTGAGGGGGAGATGTCGCCGAAGGCGACAGAGGGGTCGCCTCGCATGGAGCGCCGACCTCCATCTGCACCAGGAGGCCGAGCCCGGTCGGACCGACCTCCTCTGGCCGCTTCGCGGCCATCTCCCTCTCAAGGGGGGAGATTAGCGCTCCGCCGTCGCAGCTACGCCGCCTGCGGCTCCGGATCGAAAGCCGGCCGGCTGGTGTTGATCAGCAGCGAGATACAGGCGGCGGCAATCGCCGTCATGCCGGCAATCAGGAAGGCCAGTTCGTAATTGCCCTGCAACTCGCGCATGGTGCCGCCGAAAGCGGCGGCGGTGGCCGCGCCGATCTGGTGACCGGCGACGATCCAGCCGAACACGATCGGTCCGCTGCGGTCGCCGAACGCCTCATTGGCGAGCCTCAGCGTCGGCGGCACGGTGGCGATCCAGTCGAGGCCGTAGAGCACGGCGAAGATGATCAGGCTGGTCGCCGAGAAGCCGGAATAGGGCAGATAGATCAGCGACAGGCCGCGAATGCCGTAATAGACGCCAAGCAGCTTGCGCGGATCGTAGCGGTCGGTGAGCCAGCCCGACAGCGTCGTACCGATCAGGTCGAAAATGCCCATCATCGACAGCAGGCCGGCGGCCTGAACCTCGCCGATGCCCATGTCGCCGCAGAAGGCGATCAGATGGGTACCGACCAGACCGTTGGTGGTGAAGCCGCAGACGAAGAAGGTGGCGAACAGGTACCAGAACACCCTTGTGCCGGCGGCACGGCGCAGCGTGTTGAGCGTATGCGCGAGGAAATTGCCTTGCGACGCAGGCGATGTCGGCGGCACGTCGTCGGCCTCGGCGCCGTAGCGCACCATGCCGATCGAAGCCGGACGCTCCGGCACCAGCAGCCAGACCAGCGGTATCAGAGCCGCGGTGGCGATCGCGACCGCTATGACGACCGGCTGCCAGCCACCGGACTGCGCCAGAGCAGCGATCATCGGCAGGAACACCAGCATGCCAGAGGCGCTTGAGGCCGACATCAATCCCATGACAAGGCCGCGATTGGTCTTGAACCAGCGATTGACGATGGTGGCGCCGAGCACGCTGGCGACAGCGCCGGAACCAATGCCCGAGAACACGCCCCAGGTGATGAACAGATGCCAGGGCTTGGTCATCAGCAGGCTGAGCGCGGTTGAGCCCGACATCACCACCAGCGAGGCGAGCAGCGTGCGACGCAGCCCGACGCGCTCCATCAGGGCTGCGGCAAATGGACCGGTGAGACCGTAGAGCAGGATGCCGACACCGGCGGCCAGCGAGATGACGTCGCGCCGCCAGCCGAAACTGTTCTCCAGCGGCAGCATCATGACCGCGGGCGCGGACCGCAGGCCGGCCGCGACCAGCAGGCAGAGGAAGATGACGCCAACCACGACGAAGGCGTAGCGCTGGCCAAAGGGACGGGATTGAGTTATCATGTTACTGACCGGTACGTTGCAGGGTGGGAACCTGTATCGTACCGATCGGTAACATTGTCAATCGAGTCACACGATGCCAACGGACAAAAATATTGATCTGACCATCAGGCGTGGTCATGCATCGGCGCCGCCGAAGGCCGCCAAGAAGATCCTCGATGTGGCCTATGATTTGTTCTACCGGCGCGGCATCAGGGCGATCGGCGTCGACGAGATCGTCAAACGCGCCGGTGTCACCAAGCCCAGCCTCTATCGTAGCTTTCCGTCCAAGGATGAGTTGGCCGCTTCCTATCTCAGGCAATACGATCTTGAATACTGGGAGCGTTTCGATGAGGCGGTCGCCGCTCATCCCGGCGACCCGCGCGCGCAGATCAAGGCTTTCCTGACCCGTATCGGCAAGCGCACGCAAGTGGCGGACTATCGCGGCTGCGGCATGACCAACGCAGCGGTCGAATATCCCGACCACAGCCATCCGGCCCGCGTCGTCAGCGAGGCCAACAAGCAGGAATTGCGCCGCCGCCTGCGCGCCATGGCGGTTGCGATGGGTGCGCAAGACCCTGACACGCTCGGCGACGGCCTGCTGCTCCTGATCGAAGGCGCCTATATCAGCGGCCAGCTGTTCGGGCTTGGCGGCCCGGCGCAAGCGGTCGCCCGCAACGCCGATCTGTTGATCGAAGCCAGCTTGAAGAAATAGCGGCAGGCGATACGCTAGGACAGCCTCCAACGGAGATGTCCCGCGATGCGTAGCCTGCTGATTTCGCTCACCCTCGCCGGCTTCTGCCAGGCTGCACACGCCGACGGCATTGCAAGCGCCTATACCGATCTCGACTCGAAGAAGGATTGCGTGACCTATGCGCAGGCCGAAGAAGGCGACGGCGACTGGGCCGAACTCGCCTGTTCGGGTTATCGCGGCTATCCCGTGCTGATCGCCTATGACGATGCCCGTGAATCGCTGTTTTACGGTTTTCCGCCCGGCGGCGACATGACAACGGTCTGGGAAAGCTTTTCCGGTTTCAATTCATCCGGAGCCAAGATCGAATGGCGCATCGAGACCAAGGGCGAGACGGCGGTGCCCTTTGCCGCCATCCACCGCCGCTCGATCAGCAACCCGGACGACGAAAAAAAGCCGACCGACGTGCTGCTCGTCGCCAAGGTCGGCCAGATGGGCGCCCGCGACGGCTGCACGGTCGGCCTGGTGCTGGCCACCGGCAATCCCGCCGCCAACGACCAGGCGCGCAAGCTTGCCGACGACAAGGCGCGAACCTTCGCCTGCGGCAAGGACAGGCACACCGTCATCGGCAAGGTGCCGGCTTTCGGCCGGGTCGACAACTGACCGGTCGGGCTACTTGCTCTTCTTCGCCCGCTCGATGGCGTCGACGATCATCTTCTTGGCATATTTGGAATCGTGCCAGCCTTCGATCTTGACCCATTTGCCGGGCTCGAGATCCTTGTAGTGCTCGAAGAAGTGCTGCACCTGCTGGCGCGTGATATCGGGCAGATGGGTGTATTCGGTGACGTTTTCGTAGCGCAGCGTCAGTTTTGGTGACGGCACGGCGATCACCTTCTCGTCCTGGCCGGCATTGTCTTCCATCACCAGCACGCCGATCGGCCTGACGTTGATGACGCAGCCGGGCACCAGCGCGCGCGTGTTGCAGACCAGCACGTCGATCGGATCGCCGTCACCCGACAGCGTATGCGGCACGAAGCCGTAATTGCCGGGGTAGCGCATCGAGGTGTGCAGGAAGCGGTCGACGAACAGTGTGCCGGCCTCCTTGTCCATCTCGTACTTGATCGGCTCACCGCCGATCGGCACCTCGATGATGACGTTGATGTCCTCCGGCGGATTCTTTCCGATGGCTATGGCTTCAATGCGCATGGCTTTGTCCCTCTTTTGATGAGAGATCGATAGCGGGCGGCGCGCCATGGTGCAATGCGGCGAATGGTGCTGGGTGTGATAAGACGCGGCGGCCGAAAAGCCGGGCTGTCATTCCCAGACGAAAGCGACCTTCTTCAGCGCCTTCTGCTCGAAGATCTCGACGCCCTCGGCGACATCGCGGCCGCCGGCGCCGGCATAGAAGGCAAGCGCGTTCTGGTTGTCTTCCAGCGCCCAAACCACCATGCCTTTCAGCCCATGATCGGCCAGACGCGCCCTGGCCGCCGCGAACAGCCGGCTGCCAAGCCCGATGCCCTGATATTCCGGCCGCAGGTACAATTCGTAGATTTCGCCCTGCTGGCGCAGTTCGCGGGCACGGTTCTTGCCGATCGTCGCATAGCCGGCGATCTTGCCGCCGATTTCGACCACCAGAACGGTAGCGGCGCGGCGAATCGCATTCGCCCACCAGTCGGCGCCGCGACGGTTGATCATCGATGTCAGGGTACGGTGCGGAATGATGCCGGAATAAGCGCCGCGCCAAGCCTCCAGATGCACCTCGGCGATGGCACTGGCATCGCGCGGGTCAGCTTTTCTGATGTCGATGGTCAGCGTATTCATGATTTGTTAACCATAAACCCGCATCGCCCGATTGCAAGAGTCCGGGCGGCCCGGCGCCGGCTTTCTCACAGGCGATCATCGCATCGGTGAGGCGCCTTCGAAATCTCTCTGGAAGAACTCAGATTTCGACCAGATGGTCGTCCAGTTCGTTGCTGTCACCCGCCGTGACCGGGAAATGCTCGGCAAGCACCGCGCCCACCTGCTCGATCGCCTTGACGAAGCCGTCGGCAAGCCGATCATTGCCGGCATGTGCGGTGAGATCGCGCACGACGCCATCCCAGACATGCTGGCCGACCTTGGCATCGATGCCCGAATCGGCGACCACTTCGGCATAGCGTTCGGCGATCGAGACGAAGACCAGCACGCCGGTGCGCGCCGTGGTGCGGTGGACGTTGCGGGCGAGGAATTGCTTGATCGCATTGGCATGCGCCGCCTGGTAACGCAGCCGCCTCGGCACAAGATGGATGCGCAGGCCGGGCATCGCCCACAACAGGGCCAGCACGCAGGCCAGCGCCAGGAGCTGGGCGAGGACGAAATGCGGCAGCCGGATCGACAGCCACCATGCCTCCAGCCCATAGCCGACGGCCAGACTGACGATCAGCATGCCCACGGTCGCCATGAAGGCGGCCGGGAAGAAATAGCCGTCGCTGGCATGCGCCACGACGCAGTAGATCTCGCCGTCGGTTTTCGATTCGGCGGTGCGGATCGCGGTGGCGATGCGCTCATGATCCTGCGGGCTGATTGGTCGTGTTGCCATGATTTGTCTCACCAGCTTCCTGAAGAACCGCCACCACCGGATGAACCGCCGCCGCCGGAAAAACCGCCACCGCTGCTTGACCCCGAAGACCAGCCACTGCTCGAACTTCCCGACGACCAGCCGCCGCCCGACGACGAACCCGTTGTCCAGCCGCTCCTGCCGCCCGACCCGCTCGGTCCGCGGCCGTAGCGAAAGGTCATGCCCAGCCATTTGTACACGCCCGGCGACAGCTTTGTGCCGAACATCGGCGGCAGGAATGCCATCGCCATCCCGCCGAAGAACATCGTCGCCCACAGGATCAGGAACACCGCGAATATTGGGTCGATAGAAATGCTGTTGTCAGCGGGATTACGGTGGCCGCGTGCCTCCAGCTCCTCCGGATTGCCTTCCAGCACCATGATCATGTCGTCGACGGCCTTTCTGATCCCGCCGGAGAAATCGCCAGCGCGGAAGGCCGGCACCATGTCGTTTTCGATGATCAGCTTGGTATGCAGGTCGGTCAGCGTGCCTTCAAGGCCATAGCCCACCTCGATGCGCATCTTGCGATCGTTCTGGGCCACCAGCAGCAGGACGCCGTTGTTTTCCTTGGCCTGGCCGAGTTTCCAGAAGCGGAACAGCCGGTTGGCGTAGGGCTCGATCTCCTCGCCATCAAGGCTGGGGATCGTCGCGACGACGATCTGGTCGGAGCCTTTTGTCTGGAAATCGGCGAGCTTCCGGGTCAGCGACGCCCTGGTCGCGGCATCGATGATGCCGGCATTGTCGACGACACGGCCCGTCAGCGCCGGCAGGTCGGCGGCAGAAGCCGAGAAGCAGGAGAACAGCACGGCCACAGCCATCAGGACGACTGAGGCGAAGCGGCCGGGTTTCGATAGGCTGATGGTGCGGATCGTCATGCCGTCACCAGCTTCCCGACGAGCCGCCGCCGCCGGACGAGCCGCCGCCACCGGAAAAGCCGCCACCGACGCCTCCCGAAGACCAACCGCCGCCGGAGCTTCCCGACGACCAGCCGCCACCGGAGGATCGCCGGCTTGGCTCGAAGGTCATGCCGAGCCAGCGGTAGCGGCCGGGACCGAGCTTCTGGCCGAAAATCGGTGGCAGGACGGAAACCGCGATGCTGCCGAAGAAGATGATCGCCCAGATGCTGATGAAGACGGCGAAGAAGAGGTCGTCGGAATCAAACGGCGCCTGCTGGTTGCGCTCGCCGCGCGCTTCCAGCTCCTCCGGATTGCCTTCCAGCACCATGATCATGTCGTCGACGGCCTTGGATATGCCGCCGGAGAAATCACCGGCGCGGAAGGCTGGCACCATGTCGTTTTCGATGATCAGCTTGGTGTGCAGGTCGGTCAGCGTGCCTTCAAGACCATAGCCCACCTCGATGCGCATCTTGCGGTCGTTCGGGGCCACCAGCAGCAGGACGCCGTTATTCTCCTTCGCCTGGCCGAGTTTCCAGAAGCGGAACAGCCGGTTGGCGTAGGGCTCGACCTCCTCGCCGTCGAGGCTGGGGATCGTCGCCACGACGATCTGGTCGGAGCCTTTTGTCTCGAAATCGGCGAGCTTCTGCGTCAGCGCCGCCTTGGTCGCGGCATCGATGATGCCGGCATTGTCGACGACACGGCCGGTCAGGGCTGGGAGTTCGGCAGCGAGGGCGGTGATCGGGAGGAAGAAGAGGCTGGCAAGAAGGCTAAGAAAGGAAAGGTAGGTATTCCGTGGCGCCCCCCTCTGTCCTGCCGGACATCTCCCCCTCAAGGGGGGAGATTGGACGTCACACCGGCCTTCGCCAATCACCGACGCACAAGGATGAGCAATGCGCTCGAAACTGCCAATCTCCCCCCTTGAGGGCAGGGGAATCGCAGATAAGTTGATTTGCTCTTGCCAAGTAGGAAAAGAGGGATTCTTGAGAGGCTTTCTCGTTACAGAGGA